>JBIOYB010000132.1:0-4544 GCA_044869915.1 Allorhizocola sp. | reverse complement strand
TGATAGAGCTCTTCGGGGGTACCGACCTGCTGTAGCCTGCCCGCGTTGAGTACGGCGATGCGGTCGCCGAGCGTCATCGCCTCGATCTGGTCGTGCGTGACATAGATCGTGGTGACGCGGTCCTTCTGGTGCAGGCGCATCAGTTCGCCGCGCATCGCGACCCGCAGTTTGGCGTCCAGGTTGGACAGTGGTTCGTCCATGAGCATCACCTTGGGATGGCGGACCATCGCCCGCCCCATGGCCACGCGCTGGCGCTGACCGCCGGACAGTGCGGACGGTTTGCGTTCCAGCAGCGGTTCCAGGGCGAGGGTGTAGGCCACGTCGTGGACCTGTTCGCGAATCTGGTCTTTGGGCATGCGGGCGATGCGCAGGCTGAAGCCGAGGTTTTCAGCGACCGTCATGTGTGGGTAGAGGGCATAGCTTTGGAACACCATCGCGATGTCCCGGGTCTTGGGCGGCAGGTTGTTGACGATCCGGTCGTCGATGGAGACCGTGCCGCGGGTGGGTTCCTCCAGCCCGGCGACGATGCGCAGCAGGGTGGACTTGCCGCAGCCGGACGGGCCGACCAGCACGATGAATTCGCCGTCGGCGATGGTGAGGTCGACGTCGTCGAGCCCGATGGCGCCGCCGGGAAATATCTTGCTCAATCCGTGCAAGACAACTTTGGCCATGGTTGCAGCATCGATCGTCGGCGAGGCCACAGGTAGGGGACATCGGTGGGGCGGGGGAGGGCTTAAGTCCCTATAGGACGGAGCTGGGCGCGGTTTACGGTCCAGGCATGGATGATGCGCGGGCATCGCGAAGCCGCGCGCACAACACGCCGCCGAGCCGGTAGAGACACGAGATCGCTTGCGACGTCCACCGACGAGCACCAGTCGGTCCGGCTCGACTACGAATACCCTGACGTGCCAAGGGATCTGAACCGATGGCTGCCGCTGGTGAAGTGGTTGCTGGCCATCCCGCACTACATTGTGCTGTTCTTCCGGGGGATCGCCGCGTTCGTGGTGGTCGTCATCGCCTGGTTCGCGATCCTGTTCACCGGGCGCTATCCGCGAGCGATGTTCGACTTCGTCGAGGGCGTGATCCGGTGGCAAAACCGCGTGCTGGCCTACGCCTTGCTCATGGTGACGGACCGGTACCCGCCCTTCCGGCTGGCGCCGTAGGCCCCGGCCGATCAGGACCAATGACTCTCCCGGACCGCCGCCTCGGTCCGGGAGATTGTTGTTATGACCGTGCTTTCGTGCCGCGGGCTGCGGTGCACCTACGACGGGCTCGTCGCGGTCGACGATGTGTCCTTCGACATCGCCCCCGGGGAGACCTACGGGCTGCTCGGCCCGAACGGGGCGGGCAAGACGACGGTGATTTCGATGGTGGCCGGTGTCCTGCAGGCGGACGTGGGCGAGGTGCGGGTGGACGGTCACCTGATCACGCCGCGTACCGTGCGGGACAAGGTGGCCATCGGCTACGTGCCACAGGACGTGGCGCTCTACCCGGACTTGACCGGACGGGAAAACCTTCGCTTCTTCGCCCGGCTCTATGGGCTCGGACGGGCCGAGACCCGGGCGCGGGTCGAGGAGGTCCTGGCGACCGTCGGCCTGGCCGAGCGGGGCGGGGATCTGGTGAGCAAGTATTCCGGCGGCATGAAGCGGCGGCTCAACATCGGCGCGGGACTGCTGCACAGGCCGAAGCTGCTCATCCTTGACGAGCCGACCGTCGGTGTCGACCCGCAGAGCCGCAACGCGATCCTGGCGAGCGTGGAGGACCTGGCGGCGGTGGGGATGGCGGTTCTTTACACGACGCACTACATGGAGGAGGCGGAGCGGCTCTGCGACCGGGTGGGCATCCTCGACGAGGGCAAGCTGATCGCCGAGGGGACGGTGCGCGAGCTGACGGCCATGGTGGGGGAGCGGGACCGGGTCCGGCTCACCGCGGGGTCGGGCATCGAAGAGATCGTGCGCCGGATGCGGTCGCTGCCATCGGTGCGGGGCGCCTCGACCAGCGATCACGAGGTGACGCTGCTCGTCGATGACGCGCCGACCGCCCTGCCCGGGATCCTCGGGGCCGCGGGAAAGTCGGTCCGATCGGTGATGGTGGAGGAGCCCGACCTCGAGGCGGTCTTCCTGCACCTGACCGGCAAGAGCCTGAGGGACTGACCGGTCATGGGCGCGGTGTGGCTCATCGCCGGCAAGGATCTGCGGCAGCGGCTGCGTGATCGCTCGGCGATCATGCTGGCCTTGGTGCTGCCGCTCGCCCTGGCGTTCATCTACAATCTGATCTTCGGGTCTGCGGCGGCGCCGAGGCCTTTCCGGTACGCGGTGGTCGACCTCGATCGTGGGCAGATCGCCGAGGCGTTCGCGGGTCAGATGCTTGGACACCTCGAACGCGACGGCATCATCGCGATCCGGCGGGTGGACAGTCGCGACGAGGCGTGGGCATTGGCGTCCGACGGCACGGTCGATGCGGCGTTCGTTATCCCGCAAGGATTTCCGGATTCGGCCGGTATCGAGGTCATCGGCGGTGCGGACTCGCCCACCGGGACGCAGGTCGCCCGGTCGTTGGCGGGCTCCTACACCACTGAGATCGACTCGATCCGGCTCGCTGTGATGGCCACCGGCCCGAGCGCGTCGAGCCCGGAGCAGTTGGCGTCACGCGCGGCGGCGACCGCCCGGCCGCTCGTGATCGAGGACGTGTCGGCGCGCGAGAAGATCCTCAGCGTGAAGGCCTACTTCGCGGCCGGAATGGCGGTCTTCTTCCTGTTCTTCACCGTCCAATATGGTGTCAGTTCCATTTTGGACGAACGTCGATTGGGTACCCTCGGGCGCCTGCTGGCCGCGCCCATCTCCGGCCGGGCGGTGCTGGCGGGCAAGCTCGTCACGAGCTTCCTGCTCGGTGTCATCAGCATGACCGTGCTCATCGTGGCGACCTGGCTGCTGATGGGCGTGGCGTGGGGCAACCCGTTCGGGGTGGCTGTGCTCGTGGTCAGCGGGGTGCTCGCGGCCACCGGGGTGACGGCGCTCGTCGCGTCGCTCGCCCGCACGCCCGAGCTGGCCGGCAGCTGGCAGTCGGTGATCGCGGTAGTCCTCGGGCTGCTGGGCGGCGCGTTCTTCCCGATCTCACAGGTCAGCGGATTCGTCGCCACGCTGAGCCTGATCACGCCGCACGCGTGGTTCATGCGCGGTCTCGCCGAGCTGGCCGGCGGTGGCTCGGTGCTTGCACCGGCGGCGGCCATGCTTGCGTTCGCGGCGGTGACGCTCGGCGTCGCCGTGGCCCGACTCTCCAAGGTGGTGCAGCCATGAAGGAACTGGCGATCGTCTCGGCGACCCTGCGCCGGACGTTGCGCGAGCGTAGCAGCATCTTCTTCCTGTTCCTGTTCCCGATGCTGATGATTCTGGTGCTGGGCGTCGCTTTCGGAGGGTCCTACGCGCCGCGGGTGGGTGTGGTCGTGCCCTCGTCGTCGGATCTGGCGCACCGGCTCGCGGGTGCGCTGGGCGAGGCACAGGGCGCCAGCGTCACGCGGATCGGTGAGGAGAGCGCGCTCATCGCGGCCGTCGAGCGCGGTGAGCTCGAGGCCGGGGTGATCCTGCCAGCCGGGCTCGACACACCCGTCCGGTATGTGGTGCGCCCTGGCCTGCAGGGCCAACAGGTCAACGCGATCGTGTCCGCTGTGCTCGACCGGGAAGGCGGGCGGCTGCGGGCGGCCACGTTCGTGGCGGCCGAGACCGGAGTCGGGTTCGACGAGGCGCTGGCGCGGGTGGACGCGGCGGCGACCGGCCTGGCGCCGGTGCCGGTGACCGTCACCAATACGGGCGAGGCAGCCGCCGGTGTGGGCCGCTTTGACGCCATGGCGGCCGGTGAGCTCGTGCTGTTCGTGTTCCTGGTGGCCATGACCAGCTCGGTGGCGCTCATCGAGTCGCGCCGGTTGGGGGTGTTGCGGCGGATGCTCGCGACTCCCACCGGTACCCACAAAATTGTTTTGGGCGAAGCCATGGCACGGCTGAGCGTTTCCCTGCTGCAGGCGGCCGTCATCATGCTTGGCTCCGCTCTTTTCTTCCAGGTCGGCTGGGGAGACCCGGTGGCCGCAGGCCTGCTGGTGACCGCTTTCGCTTTGGTGGCAAGCGGTTTCGGGCTGCTGCTGGGGACGTTGGCACGTACCGGTGAGATGGCCATCGGTGTAGGGCTGCTGCTCGCGTTGGGCATGGCCGCGCTGGGCGGCGCGATGATGCCGCTGGAGCTGTTCTCTCCGGTCATGCGCAAGGTTGCCCATGTGACCCCGCACGCCTGGGCCTCGGATGGATTCGCCATCCTGATCCGCCACGGTGGCGGAGCCGGCGATATCGTGCCACAGCTTGGTGTCCTATTAGGAGCCTCGGTGGTGCTGTTCACTGTCGCCGGGTGGTCGCTGCGGCGCAGACTGGCCCGCTAGGAGCGTGCTGAATAATGTCAGCCCTGCGTGGTCGGGCATGAGTGACTGATTTCGTTACCGAGTTGGGTAACGTATCTGGTAGGCTGTGGCCTATGGCGATCGGGCTTTGTCAGTGGTGCCA
>JBIOYB010000131.1:0-13057 GCA_044869915.1 Allorhizocola sp. | reverse complement strand
CCTGACCAGCCCGAACACCACGGCCTAGTGACACGCCATGTCACCGGGCCTACCCACGTTTACCCAGCTCAAGACCCAGATTCGCGGACTATATCGACGCGAAGCTGCGGAACGCAGGGTGCCCAGACGTTTCGTTTCTTTTCTCTTGTTGGTACCGGTTGCCGCGGCAAGCGTCGTCGGGATTCCCGGCCCCGCGTGGGCCGGGACGGCCACCGTGACGGTGGACGCGCCCGACACGCCCAACCTCGCCGGCCAGGGGCAGCTGCGGCTGACACTGTTCGGTACCAAGAAAATCGATGTCACCCAAATCGATCCGGAAACCGTCCGGCTACGCGGGGACACGACCGGCACAAAGGCTGACACAAAGACCGGCACAAAGACCGGCGCAGAAACACGCGCAGAAACCGGCGCAGAAACCGGCGCAGAAACCGGCGCAGAAACACGCGCAGAAATCGGTCTCGCCCGCTGGACCAGCGGGCAGCCGCTCGTAGTCGTCACGGACGCCGACTCCGACGGCCTGCCCGACCTCGGCCTGTTCTTCGACAAACAGGCCATGCGCGACGCCAAAGTGCTCACCGCCGCCACCACCCAGGTGACCGTTTCCGGCACGCTCCCGGACGGCCGCACGGTCACCGGCTCGGACAAGGTGGCGCCAAATGTCGTGCTCGAAGTCAAGTTCAGCGCCCCCGGCACCACCGGCCAGACCGCGGCACGGAAAGTGCTGCAGCGCCACGGCGTCGTCCAGCTCGAGCCGCTCCTGCCGGAGCAGACCTTGGCAGCACTGTCCAACTCGGATATGGCTTCCTGGCACCACCTGACCCTGCCCGCCACGGCCGACATCGAAGCGGCACTATCGGATCTGACGGCGTCATCCGTGGCGACGTGGGCCTACCCGGCGCCGGAGCCCGCACCGCCACCCGTTACCCCGGACTTCAGCGGCATGCAGGGCTACCAACGGCCGGCCCCGCAGGGCGTCGACGCCGACCGCGCCCGCAGCGACCCCCGCTCGCGCGGCGCCGGGATGCGCATCGTCGACCTGGAATACGACTGGAATCCGTTCCACGAGGATCTCGGGCTGGACTGGTCCAGCGACCTCGGCGGCACCCAATTCCCGCGCTACACCGGTTTCGCCGACGAGCACGGCACAGCGGTCTTCGGCGAACTGGTGGCCGATGACAACGGTTTCGGGGTGACCGGCGGCGTGCCGGACGCCGCGATGTTCGGCATCTCCCCGGTGCAGCGGCTCAGCAGCGGGGGGGCCAGCTACCGCCCCGCCGCGGCGCTGTCCCACCTCGCGACGATCCTCACCCGTGGTGACACGGTCCTCATCGAGCAGCAGACCGTCGGCCCCAACGGCGGGACCCGTTACGTCCCGCTGGAATGGGTCCAGTCGGTGTTCGACGCCTTCGTGATGCTCAACCAGCTCGGCATCGTCGTGGTCGAAACCGGTGCCAACGGCGGCGAAAACCTGGACGCACCGGCGTTTCAGGGCCGATTCAATCGTTCGGTGCGCGACTCGGGCGCCATCATCGTAGGCGCCGGTTCCAGCACCACCCGGGCCCGCCTGAGCTTCTCCTCGTATGGCTCCCGGGTCGACGTGCAGGGCTGGGGCCAGAACATCACCACCACGGGCAGCAACGGCAATCTCTTCGGCGGGACCGCCCCGGCCAACCTCAACATCCGCTACACCCGTTCCTTCGGCGGCACTTCCGGCGCCGGGCCGATCGTCACCGGGGTCGTGGTGTCCGTGCAGTCCTACCTCAGGGCCACCGGCCGTCCACTGTGGACCGCCCGTCAGCTCAGCGATCTGCTCAAGTCCACCGGCACATCACAGGGCGGCGACCTCACCCAGCGGATTGGACCGTTGCCCAACACCCGGGCCGCACTTGCCGCGGTCGGACTCACCGCACCCTAATAGGTTTCGCACCGGCGCTGCGGCGCGGCAGCGCCGGTGCGAACTCGGGCTAACACCAGAAGAGGTTGGAGTTGACCCGGGTGACATTTCGCACGACATTGTTCGTGCCCGTGCACGGGTTCCACCTGACGTTCGTGTTGCTCACCGTCAGGTTCTGGAAGGTGATGCCGGACGACGGTGGAAACTCCGTGCGGGCGGCGATCCGCATCTCGCCACCGCCGTTCACTGTGCCCGACACGGCCGCGATCGTCACGTTGTAACAGTTTTCGATGAGCACCGAGTTGTTGCCCGTGCTCGCGATGTCCACTCGGTCGATCACTGCGCCACCGCTCTCAGACACGCAGAAGATGCCGCGCCCGCCGCCGCGGGCCCGGACGGTACCCACTCGAATGTTGACCGGATAGCCGCTTGAGACGCGGCCGTTGCGATTGGCCATCCGGAAGGCCGCGTAGCCTGTCCCGGTCCCGGTGTTCTCCGCGTCGACCGTGCCTATGGTGGCGTTCCACGTGTCATTGAGCAGCAGGCCGGAGTAGCCGACCCCGCGCGCCGTGACGGTGCCGATCGTGATCCCGTCCACACCATACGTTTCTACGCCCTGGTTGGGTGCGCCCTCGACGTACACATTATCGATGCGGATGTTGCGCGAGCGGACGCTGCGGTCACCGTGGTTGTCGATGCGGATGCCGAGGCCGCCGGTGAGACGCATGTCGATCTGGCCGAGGATCACGTTGGTGACGTTGCGCATGAAGATGCCGTAGAGCGGGGCGCCCCGCAACGTCAGGTAGCGCACCTCGATGTCTTGGGCGCCGCGGGCGTAAATCGGCGCCTGGTCACCCGAACCCGTTCCGCTGACAGTGATGGTGCCGCATACGTCGATGCCCGTGTAGCTGGCCAGCGAGATCCGGGAGTTGGCGCTGACCGTGCCCGAACCGCGCACCACCACCCACTGCTTGCTTGTGCGCCCGGCGGTCAGGCTGCCGATGGCCGCCTGCGCGGCCGCGCGCATGTCGCTTCCGGTGTAGACCGTGCGGCTGCCGTTGCGCGCCGTCCACGTGCTGCCGCTCAGGACGGCCTCGGCGTTGTAGGACGGCCGGTCGCCGCACGCCGCATGCGCCGCCCGTGGGGTGAGACCCACCGCCAGACTCGTGACGGCGAGAATGCTTGCCATGCCCGCGACGATGCGTAGGCTTCTCCTCCTGCTCATCGGTCCTCCTTAAGACCATTCGGAGGTACTGCTTGGAAAGCCCTTTCCCGCACGCAGACGCAAGATATCGAAACATTTCAGCCGGAGTCAAGGACGCCGGTCAGTCCCACCATTGCTCTTTGCGGTCAGCGACTTCCGCGTCGCGGTGAAAGGCACGGCCGCGGTCACCGTCGGGTCCGAAGGCGACGTTGATGCCCAGCGCCACCTCGTGGCCGCCGACGAGGTTCAAACTCTGTGTGCCGCAAGCCAGATCCGGCGTAGTGCAGCAGCGGTACGCTCGACGCCTCCTGGGCGGCACGGCGCACCGCGTCGAAAACCTCGGCGGGTTGCTCCCACGTGCCGACCACCTCGACGCTCGCCGGATGAAACGCCATGCCCGTCTGGGCCGAAACCAGCGCCTCGGCCAGCTGCGCGCCCCGTGCCCTGGGCTGACACTAGGGCACCAGGATGGCGCGATCGTCGCAGGCGATCAGCACGGCGCGAGACCGTGCGAGGTCGGGCAGGAGCGTATGACGCGGCTGTGCGGCGGCGGGGGTGGTCATCCCACCATCATGGGGTCGTTCGTTCGAGGCATGGACCCTATGTAGAAAGGCGAGTAAGGTCTTCCGCGTGACCGAACGTGTCCGGGTGACAACCGGTGTGGCGCAAGTGTTGGCGGTGCTGCTGGATGATCCGCAGACCGGGTGGTATGGGCTGGAGCTGATGCGGGCGACCGGTCAGCCCAGCGGGACGCTCTATCCGATCCTGACCCGGCTGCTGGAGGCCGGATGGGTGCGGGCGGATTGGGAAGACATCGACCCCGCCGTTTCGGGACGCCCAGCCCGCCGCTACTACCGCCTGATCCCCGAGGGTGCGGCGACGGCGCGCGCCGAGCTCGTGTCCCTGCGGTCACGGTTGCGGCCGCGCGGCACGGTCACCCCCGCGATGGGCAGGTGAGCCCGATGGTGCGGTGGTTTGTGGACCGTTTGCTGGCATCGGCTGTGCGGCGCTGGCCGGCACAGCTGCGCGAGGACCTGTCCCGGGAGTGGGATGCCGAGCTACACGCGCTCGGTCAGGAGCACGGGGTGGCCGCACCGGTGCGAGCGTTGCGGCAGCTGCGGTTCGCGGCCAGTCTCGCGGCCACCCGCCCGCATAGCGCCGATTCGCCGCTGCGCGGCTGGCTGCGCCCCTCACCGGCGCGGGTGCACATGGTCTGGTTGCTGTTGGCCCCGGCGATAACCCTGCTGTCCGCCGCGGCGGCCCTGCGGGTGCTGCTGCTGATCCCGTTTCAGTCCAGCAAACCGATCCTGCTCATCCTCCTCCCGATCGGCATGCACGCGGTGCAGGCCGGGCTTGCCGCGCTCTTCGGCACGCTGCTCGGCCGGCGGTTCCTGCGCCGCGTGGGGCAGCCGGCCGGTGTGGCGGGCTGCGCGCGGGCGACCCTGCCGCTGATCGCCGGGCTGCTGCTCATCGACGTGCTTGCCCGAGCCGCCGACCAGGGGTGGGCCGGCAGCTGGTTGACCATTGTCGCCGCCCTGTGCCTGGCGGTCCTGCTGCCACCGATCGCGGTCGGCGCCGCCGCACTGGCGCGCCGGCGGCGAGGCTTGGCCGCCATCGCCGCCGGGCTCGCCGCGCCGGTGCTCGCGCTGGGCATCGCCCATCTGCTGGTGCTGTTGTCGCCACGGCCCGCGTCGGCAACCGGTTCCTGGTGGTGGCTCGGCTACCTCGGCCAGCCGACAATGATGGTTTCATACGGCGGCAACAGAAACGAGCTGCCGATCGAGACCGCGCTGCCGATCCTGCCAGGTTTCGTGCTCACCACGGCGATCCTCGCGCTGGCCCACGCGATCCGGTTGGCCCGACTGTTGCCGCCGGCGCCTGCGCGCCCGGCCACCATGCCGGCGGGAATCCCCGCGGTCGCGCAAAGCCCGTGGTGGCACCGCATCACCCTGGCGGCCGCGGCCTACTGTGTGCTCGCCTGGGCGGTCACCCTGACCTATCTCACCCCCAACATAGGAGTGCAGAACTCCTGGCCCAGTCAGATCGGTCCGGATGGGACACTGCTCCCGGCGATCCCCGCCGGCTGGCCGGGATGGACCACCGAGGAAGGCCGGCTGTGGATGCACGAACTGCAGCTGTCCGGGATCGTGTGCGCCGCGCTGTGTCTGCTGTTCGCCGCGGCCTATCGCGGCCGGCCGCTGTTGCCCGTGCTGGGCGGGTCGGCCGTCCTGCTGGCGGTGAACATGGCCGTGGTCCGCGCCGGTGCGACCAATCTCCGGCTGCTGCCCTGGCTCGCTGCCGGCGGGCTCCTGCTCGGCGTGGCGGTCTGGTGGGTGGCGACCCGCAACGGGCCCAGCGCGCAGCACCCGCACCGGCCGCGCCGACTGGTCATCACCATCACCGTGCTGGCCGCGCTCCTCGTCCCCGGCAGCTTCTTCCCCCGCTTCTACATCGTGCCCGGGGTCCAAGCCCCGCCCGTGCTGCTGGCGGTGGCCGTCGGCCTGCCCACCATCCTGACCCTCGTCGCCGCGATGGGGGTGCTGGCCACCTCCGCGCGCCCACGGCGCGGACCCGCCTGGCTGCTCCCGGCCGGCCTGGCGCTCCTGCCCGCCGTCGGCGGCATCCTCTACTACCAGGACGGCGTCCTCGGTTTCGACCCTGGCGAAGGTCTCCCCACCTTGCTGCTGTTCATCGCGCCGCTGGCACTCTCCGTGCCCGTCGTGGCGTGGACCATCGCTGCCATCCGGGCCCGGCCCGCCACGCCGCGACGGCTCGCGCTGCACGTGGCCCTCACCCCGCTGCTGCTCATCGTGGGCTACCCGGTCACGATGGCCACCCTCATGGCCGCCACCATCATGGCCCGGCTGCTGCTGTTCCCCATGGAGTACGGCCGTACCTACGACGGGCTCGTATATGTGCCCGGCGCCATCGCCCTAGGCCTGCTCCTCGGCTACCTCACCGCCAGACGGCTCACCGCGCCCGTTCAGTAGATCTCGATCTTCCCGGCCGATATCGGGTCGCGGGCGCAGGATCTCGTCGGACTCGTCGTCGACGACCTCCCAGTGCAGGAAGTCCGCGATCTGACCGGCAAGCGCCTCCCACTCGTCGTCGCGCTGGGGACGCCGGCAGAGGCAGATCAGCTCCACCCGGTTGATGCTCTCCGGGGCCGGCCGGTCGTCGTAGGACGCGTAGTTTCCGTCAGCGTCACACCGCAGCAGAAGAAGCTGCAGGGACGCATCGAGCCCGTGGTAGGACACCGGCGAAACCTGCTGGAGCGCCGGGATCGTCGCCAAAAAAGCGGTGACCTCCGAGGTTGGCACAGTCAGCGTGAATCGGTCGTCCGAGCGAACCACCAGGTGACGGCACATGGCCAGAGATTATTACCGGAGTGTGACAAGCGTCGCATCCACAATCCTCATCCGCGGGACGCTCAGCGCCGAACAGTGAAGGAGCACTATGGGGAGGTGGCGGCTTTGTCCGTCCGGGATGGTCTGGAAGAGTTCGTGGGGCGCGACGGGGAGCTGGCCGACATCCACTCCGCGGTGCGCAGGGCCCAGTCGGGCGAGGGTGGTTTCCGCGCCTACGCGGGCGACCCTGGGATCGGCAAGTCCTCGATGCTGCTGGCGCTGGCGAGCGCCGCACGACGGGCCGATGTGCCCGTGCTTCGGGACGGGTCCGGCCGGCTGCGAGCGCTCGAGGCGCAGGCGCGCGGCGGGCACGCCGTCGCGCTGATCGACGACCTGCACCGCATCGACGAGGGCGAGCTGCCCGCGCTCGAGCGGCTCCTCGAGCTGACCGCCGGTGGCCTGCTGCTCGCCGTGGCCTACCGGCCGCGCCAGCTGCCACTGCCGGTCGCGGCGATCCTGCGGCACGTCACGGCCCGTTGGGGGATAAGGCGGTTGGCCCCACTCACCGTCGAGGAAACCAGCCGCCTCCTCGGCGGCCATCCCGACGCGGAGGTGATCCATCGCGACTCCGAGGGCGTCCCGCTCTACGCCTACGTGCTGGCCGACGCTACCCGTGCCGGCGCGGCGCCACTGTTTGCCGAGCTGGCCGCGCTGCCACCGGCCGAGCTGGCGGTCGCACAGGCGGCGGCGGTCCTCGACCAGTCCTTCGCGCCGGAGACCCTGATCGCGGTGTCCGATCTCGACCCCGACGCGACCCGGTCGGCCCTGGACGCCTTGGTGCGCATGGACATCATCCGGCCGGCACAGTTTGGCCCGCTGCTGGCGTTCCGGCACCGGACCCTGGCCACCGCCGCCTATCAGACGCTGGCCATAAGCCGGAGGTCCGCGCTGCACCTTCGAGCGGACCGAGAGCTGGAACGACGAGGCGCCCCCGCCATCATGCGGGCCAGCCACATCGCGCACTTTTTCGATCCGGAGCAGCCGGGGCAGCCGGAACACACCGACCGCTATGTCACGCTGGCGCTGGGGGCACGGCAGGCGCTGAAGACCGACCCGGCGGCGGCCACGTGCTGGCTGGAGGCCGCCGAGGCGCGGCTCTCCCCCGGCCATCCATATTGGACAGAGACGCAGCTTCTGCTCGCGAAGGCACGGCTGCACATGGGCCGCCTCGACGACAGCCGGACCACGCTCATCCCGCTGGGCGACCAGATCGAGGCGATGCTGCACACCGGCCAGATAGAACGGCTTCTCGGCCGGCACCCGGAGGCCGCCGCGCTCATCCGGGCCGGCCTGGCCCGGGCCGACTCCGCGCCCGCGCGGGTGGTCGGGTTGTGCGAGCTGAGCGCGATCGCGTCGGAGTGTTCGGAGCACGCCGACTCCGACCGCCTCGCGACGCAGGCGGCCTTGATCGCCCGTGCGATGGGCGATCCGCTGCTGGAGTGCATCGCGTGGGGCGGCGCGGCCTGGGCGAGGACGTCGATGGGCGATGTGGAGGGTGGCGCGGCCGCGGTGTCCGCCGCCGCGCGCCTGGCCGACGGGATGGTCGACGACGTTGCCGTGCAAGACATCGACTGCCTGCGCCTGCTCGGCCAGAGCGAGATGCTGCTCGATCGTGACGTGGACGCGCGGCGCCACATCAGCCGGGGCGTGCGCCTGGCACGCCGGACTCGCCAGCGTCACGTCCTGCCAAACCTGCTCAAGGTGCTTGTCGAGCTGGAGTGGCGCCTCGGCCGCCTCGACCGGGCCGTCCGGATCCTCGACGAGGTCGAGCCGATCGCCACGGAGCTCGGTATCATCGCGATCCAAACGCTGCTCGCCGTACAGCGAGCCAAGATCCTCGTATGGCGGCTGGCTCCCGAGCGGGTCTGGGAGTCTGTCACCGCCGCCGAGCGGGCCACCGGTTTCGCCGCCGCGACGGATTCGGCGTTGACCTGGCGGCTGCACACGCAGACGGCGCTGGGCGAGACTCTGATCCTGGCCGGGCAGACCGGTCACGGGATCGAGGTCATACTCGCGGCCGCCGGCGGCTCGCTGCTCCCCCGGATCGCGGCACAACGCCGGGTCCGCCTGTGGGAGGTGCTGGCGGAGGCGGCCGTGGCAGAGTCCGACCTCGCACGCGCCGACGAATACGCCACGCTCGCGGTGGAGGCGGTGGACCGCGCGCCGACCGACTTCAGGCGCGGTCTCGCCTACCGCGCCCGTGCCGTCGTCGACAGCGCAAGGGGCGCAACGGCTTCGGCGCTGGCGGCGGGCGAGGTGGCGGCCGCCTCGTTCACGGCCGCCGGAGCGCTGCTCGACCTGGGCCGCGCGCACGTGGTCATCGCCTCGGCGTGTATCGACGCCGGCCGCTTTGAAGCCGCGGGCGACCGGCTGATCATGGCGGGGGAGCTCGCGCGCCGATGTGGTTCGGGGCGCCTCAGCGAACTGGTGCGGGCCCAGTTGGCTCGCCTGCCGCAGCTGTCACCGCGCCGGGAATGGTGGGCGGCGCTCACGACTCGCGAGCACGACATCGCCCTGCTGGCCGGGCAGGGCCTGGCGAGCCTGGAGATCGCGGCCAAGCTGCACCTGAGCGTCCGGACGGTGGACTCGCATCTGGGCCGCGTCTATCGCAAGCTCGGCCTCGCCAACCGGGTGGCGCTGGCCAACCTGCTCAACGCTCGGGCTTAGCCCCGGCACCCTTCGCAATTCGGATGACGGCATCGGGAGGCATCGGCTAGTTTTCGTGACTATGGATCCGTCGACCTTAGGCACACCACGGGTGACGCGACAGCGCCCGGGGCGCTAGCCGCATGGCGGGCGCCCCTTCGCCGCTCCGCCTCAACCGCTGCGGTCCCCCTGACGTGGGCCGCTTCCCGCCTGAAGGTGCCAGCCCATGCCCGACACTGCCATGATCGATGGTCTCTTCCCGGCCGACCTGCCCGAGATCGCGGCCTGGTTCGACCGATATCCGCCGCGCGACCTGCCGCCCGGGGCGCTGGTCACCCGGTTTTCGCCAAGCCCGACCGGGCATCTGCACATCGGCGGGATCTACGCCGCCATGATCTCCAAGGATCTCGCCGCACACTCCGGCGGGCGATACTTCGTGCGCATCGAGGACACCGATCAGTCCCGCGAGCTCGCCGGCGCCACGGCGCAGTTTTCCCATGCCCTGCGCCATTTCGGTGTGGCGACGGATGAGGACGACGACACGGGCGGCTATGGGCCGTACACCCAATCAAAACGATCTAAAATCTATTTTTCTTTTGTACGCCATATGCTGCGCACCGGTCACGCTTACCCGTGCTTCGCCACCCGGGTCGAGCTCGCCGCGCTGGCCGAGGCGCAGCGGGCGGCGAAGGTCCCGACCGGCTACTACGGGCCGTGGGCGCCGTGGCGCGACGCGCCGGCCGATGCGGTGCGCGAGGCGCTGGCGGCCGGAAGGCCTTATGTGGTCAGGTTCCGCTCGCCCGGAGCACCCGGCCGGGTCGAGTTCACCGACGCGATCCGCGGCCGGATGGCGCTCGACGACAACACCAACGATGTGGTGCTGCTCAAGTCGTCCGACAGTCCGCTGCGCCTGCCGACCTACCATCTGGCGCATGTCGTGGACGACACGCTCATGCGCGTCAACAATGTGGTCCGGGCGGAGGAGTGGCTGCCGTCGGTGCCGTTGCACCATCAACTGTTTGCCGCCCTCGGCTTGCCGCAGGTGGCCTACGGGCACATCGCGCAGCTGCTCAAGCTCGACGGGCGGAGCAAGCGCAAGCTGTCCAAGCGCAAGGATCCCGAGGCGTCGGTCGACTTCTACATCCGTGCCGGATACCCGGTCGAGCCGCTGCTGCACTATCTGCGCGGGCTGGCCAACGGGCGCCTCGCCGAGCTGCCCACGAGCGAGGCGCTCGCGGCGCCGATCCGGCTCGGCGAGTGCAACAACTCCGGCGCGCTGGTCGATCTGGCCAAGCTCGGCGACATGTGCGCCGACCATGTCGCCGGCCTGCCCGGGGCCCGGATCCTCGACGAGGTGATCGAGTGGGCGCAAGAATACGACCCGCCGCTGGCCGCGTCCTGTGTGGCACACCGCGATGCCGCTTTGCGGGCGCTGGCGATCGAGCGCGACGGTGTGGCCAATCCGCGCAAGGACCTTCGGCGCTGGGAGCAGTTCCGCGACGTGTATGGCTATTTCCTGCCCGGCTTGTGCAAACCCTTGTCTACATTGGAGTGTACGGAGCTGAGCCGCCTGGAGCCCGTGGCGGTGCGGACCTTCGCCGCCGATCTCGTTGCGCACTATCGCGCAGACGACGACCGGGACGCGTGGTTCGCCCAGATCCGCGACGCGGCGGCCCGCTGTGGTTTCGCCCCGGACGTGAAGACCTACAAGGCCGACCCAGGCGCATATCCGGGTTCGATCCGTGAGGCGGCGCAGATCGTGCGGGTCGCCCTGACCGGCTCGACCCGCAGTCCCGATCTGCACGCGGTGGCCCAGGCGCTCGGCCCGGCCGAGGTCGTCGCCAGGGTCTCCGCCCTCACCCGGTGGACCTCCTGACCACGACCCGGCCGGGGTCTCGTCGGTCCAGCCGTAGCCGACCAGGAGGACGTAGCCGCGAAGCTTTCCGGCCGCGTTCACCTGTTCCTCCGCCAGGATCTCGCCGGTGTCCTGGCGGAAGATGAGGCACAGCTTGACCACCCCGTCCTCGTAGCTCACCGGGAACTCGACGGCGACGCCGGCCCGGCCATGCTGGTTGGAGGCGGGGCCGACCAGCTGGACCGGGTCGAGCTCGGCCAGCATTTGATACGCCGCCGCACGCACCTGGGTGCTCACGGGCATCTTCAGCGTGATCTCCAGGGCGTCCCGGATCAGGCGCTCCTCGAGCGAATCAGCGGACTCCTGCCAGCGGTATCGCTCCTCGAGCCAGTCCCGCAGCCCGGCGCCGTTGGTGGGCAGGCCCGCCATGGTTTCGACCGGCACGGTCTGCCCGGCCAGCACGAAAACCCGCTGGACTCGCGCGGAGTGGGGACGGGCTGACGGCGGACCGGCGGCCGCGGTGACGGTGGACGGATCCGGATCCTTGCCGGTGCCCGGCAGCGTCCACGAGGCCGGCGAACCGTCCGCCCGCCACGCCGCTTCACTTCCGGGGCCGAACGGTGCGGCGCCCAGGTGCTGGCTCACGTAGGCCGACGGGTCCGCCGTGGACAGTGGCGTCCATTCTTCCTGATGAGCCCGGCCGAGCACGTCGTATCCGTTGGCGCTGAAGACGTATCCAACCTCGGTTTTGGTGACGAAGTAGCGGCCGGACGACTTCGCTTCGAGCGCGTTGCCGGCCGCGGCGGTCAGCACCTGCCTCGCCGTGATCGCCTCGGGCGGCGGCTGGATCTGAGGAGGTGACGGCGGCGTGACGGTCTGCGGGCCGAGCACAGCGAGCGCGACAGCCGCCGCCGCGACAGGGGCGGCCAGTCCCACCGCCCATCCGATGAAGCGCCGGTTGCCGCTCCTTTCCCATCGCGGCCGGGACACGATCTGCTCCCAGTCCACCGCAGGCTCCCCCTCGTCCAGCCGCGGCGGGCGCGCCTGCTGCAGTGTTTCCATGATTTCCTTTCCAGACATCATTTTCGGTACTCCATTCGGGTCAGCGGCGCGGAGGGCTCCACTGTGGACATCGCCAGGGCGAGTCGTTGCCTCGCTCGGTGCAGCCGCACAAACAACGTGGCCACCGAGCAGCCGATGACCCGTGCGGCTTGTGCGTTGGACAGCCCGTGCCACGCGATGAGCGTGAGCACCTCGCGGTCGGACTCGCTGAGCCGGGCCAGCGCCTCGAGCACGGCTCCCCGTTCGGCGACGCCGTCGGCGACATCGCCCACGTCGTGCATCCAGGCGCGCATCTCGACAGCCAGCGACGCCTGCCGTGCCTCCTGCTCGTAGCGCCTGCGCAGCACGTTGCGCGCGACGCCGAGCAGCCACGGCAACTCGTCCCCCGGGATCTTCTCGATGTTGCGCCACGCCACCACGAACGTCTCGCTCACCACGTCGTCGGCGAACTGGCGGCCGGCGCGGCCGACCACATACGAGTAGACGCGGCGATGGTTGGCGCGGAGAAGCTCAGCGAGCCGGGCCTGCGCCTCGGGCTCCTTCAACGTTCCTCCTCGAATTCGGCGAGACTCTCTCATCCGTTAATCCGCCGGCGTCCCGTTTTCTTACATGGCGGGCGCAAAAAATCCGCCCGTGCGACTCCGTTGGGAGTCACACGGGCGGACGCTCGTGGGTCAGCAGGTGGAGTTGGTTTGGGTGAGTAGTGCCAGTCGCCAGGGCAGGCTGTTGTAGTCGCCGCCGGCGTTGGGGTCGAGCCCTTGGTACAGGTAGCGCATGTTGCACGGGCTGATGGTCAGGGTCTGATCGAGGTTGCCGGAGCGGACGATCTCTCCGTGGCTGATGTCGCGGGTCCAGGCGCCGCTGGTGAAGGTGACGTTGTTGGACCGGCCGAACGGGTTGCTTTCGGTGGCGGCCAGGGTGTTCCACGGCCCGGTGATAGCGGTCGATGTCCAGGATCTGAACCAGCGTCGCCCGTCCGAGCCGATCGC
>JBIOYB010000130.1:0-20067 GCA_044869915.1 Allorhizocola sp. | reverse complement strand
CCATTGGATGGTGGCGATGCCGCGTAGCCACCATTCGCCGGTGGAGGGGCGCCAGATGGCGATATCGGTTACTCCGTCGCCGTTGTAGTCGGCCGGGACCGGCACGTCGGTGGGGACGCCCCATTGGATGGTGGCGATGCCGCGTAGCCACCATTCGCCGGTGGAGGGGCGCCAGATGGCGATATCGGTTACTCCGTCGCCGTTGTAGTCGGCCGGGACCGGCACGTCGGTGGGCACTCCCCACTGGATGGTGGCGATCCCGCGGATCCACCACTCGCCCGTCGGCGGCCGCCAGATGGTGATCTCGGTGGCGCCGTCACCGGTGAAGTCACCGGAACGGATGTTGCGCGTGAAAAGCGAGTACAGCAACACATTGGGCGAGCCGAGCCCCGGATTGGTCACCACGCCCGCCGTGCCGTTGCGCACCATGTTGTCCCGCACCTGCGCGGGCGGCGCATTGGGATGCCGTTGCAGGTAAAGTGCTGCGACGCCGGCGACGTGCGGCGCCGCCATGGAGGTGCCGCTGATCGTGTTGGTGGCGGTGTCGCTGCCGATCCAGGCCGAGGTGATGGCCTGTCCGGGCGCGAAAATGTCAAGGCAGGCACCGAAGTTGGAGAACGAGGCGCGTGCGTCGGTGATGGTGGTGGCCCCGACCGTGATGGCTTCCGCGACGCGTGCGGGGGTGAAGTTGCAGGCGTCGGAGTTGGAGTTGCCGGCCGCGATCGCGTAGGTGACGCCGGAGGCGATCGAGTTGCGCACGGCCTGCTCGGTCGCGGCGTGGGTGCCGCTCGCGCCGAGGCTCATGTTGGCCACCGCTGGACGGATGGCGTTGGCGGTCACCCAGTCGATACCTGCGATCACGCCCTCGAACGTGCCGCCGCCGCCACAGTTGAGCACGCGCACGGCGACCAGACGGGCGGTTTTGGCCACACCGAATCGGGTGCCGCCGACGGTGCCCGCGACGTGGGTGCCGTGCCCGTTGCAGTCGTCGGCGATGGCATCGTTGTCAACGAAGTCGTATCCGTAGCGGGCGCGCCCGCCGAAGTCGGTGTGCGTGATACGGATACCGGTGTCTATGACGTAGGCGTTTACTGTCGTGCCGCCGTCGGGGAAGGTGTAGCTGTTGTCCAGGGGCAGCCTGCGCTGGTCGATGCGGTCAAGGCCCCAGGATGGCGGGCTGGGTTGGGTACCAAATGATTGGACTTCTTGGTTTTGTGAAACGTAGGCCACTTGGGGGTCGGCGGCGAGGCGCTGGGCTTGTGCTTGGCTCATGTTGACGGAGAATCCGTGCAGTGCCGCTGTGTAGACGCGGCCGACGTTGCCCTTGTAGGCGGTGGCGAGTGAGTGTGCCGTGTTGTCCACTTCGGAGCTTGTCAGGCCGCGGCCCGGTGGGTCATTGAGCACCACGATGTAACTGTCGGGGACCGCGGACGGGCTGCCGGTGTCGCGGATCTGGCCTGTGGCGGGCGTGGCTGCGGCCATCGTTGCCGTGGCGGCCGGCATCAGGACGCCGGCGGCGACCGCGGCCAGCCATGCCAGCCTGTTGATGTTTCGCATGCCTCTCCTTGTGTGATAAGGGATAGGACGGCAGCGATTTTAGTCATACATTTGAGTAGATCGATATGGCTGGCGTGTCGGCAACGTGACACCGCGGGTGTATTTTCTATGCCGGTCCGTTTTGGTGACGGTGAAGGCGCAGAAGGATCAGGCCCGTGGCGTCCTCGACCCGTTGCCCGATCGCGACAAATCCCATGTGCTCATAAACCCGCGCCCGCTCGTTGAGCTCATAGACTTCGACGGTGAGGTCGCCGTGGAGCTGGGCGGCGTGCTCCACAAGCAGGCGGCCAATGCCTTGACCCTGGGCCGACGGATCGACAAAGAGCCCACCGATCTCGGCTCCGAGCAGGCCGAGCAGCATCGCGGTCGG
Source organism: Allorhizocola sp. (assembly GCA_044869915.1). GTDB lineage: Bacteria > Actinomycetota > Actinomycetes > Mycobacteriales > Micromonosporaceae > Allorhizocola. Next base: position 18,140 of record JBIOYB010000130.1, on the reverse strand, counting down.
ACCGGCGGCGTCGAGGCGGCCTCGGCTCGGCTCGGCTCGCCTCGGCCATCCGGGTGCCGCTGGCCCGTGGTCGGCGGCCGTGTTTCTGTCGCGCGCTGTTTCTGCCGTGCGGCGTCTGTCGCGTGGTGTTTCTGTCGCGCGCTGTTTCTGCCGTGTGCTGTTTCTGCCGTGCGGCGTCTGTCGCGCGGTGTTTCGGCTGCGCGTTGTCGCGTTGTTTCGCGCGGTGTTTCTGTCGCGCGTTGGGGATCTTCACCTACGGGTCGGGTTCGTCCCCACGCAGGAGTCGCGGCGGTGCGCCGTCGGGCATGCTCGGCGATGTCATGTTTCGCGTGTTTCTGGGGGAGCTGTCATGACGACACGCCGCACGATCCTCAAGTCCGGAGCCGTCGCCGCTGCTTCGCTCGCCGTTGGCGCCGGGGTCGGCGCACCGGCCAAGGCGACGTCACTGTCCACTATGCCCGATGTGGCGCGGCTTCAAGCCGCGCTGGACCAACTCGCGGCAGGCCCGGCCACGGGTGTGCTTGCCGAGGTGCGCGACGGCGACTGGGCATGGCGCGGCAGCGCCGGGACCGCCAAGCTCGGCACTTCGCGGCCGGTGCCGACCAACGGGCGGTTCCGGGTGGGTAGTGTCACCAAGTCCTTCGCGGCGGTCGTGGCCCTGCAGTTGGTCGGCGAACGGCGGCTTTCCCTCGACGATCCGCTGTCCCGCTGGTACCCAGAAATCGTTCCCAACAGCGACCGCATCACGGTCAGAAACCTTCTGCAACACACCAGCGGCGTCTTCAACTACACCGATCAGCTCTTCGAGCTTTACCCAAGTATCGAGGATATCCTGCGTATCCGTTATCGCACCTGGACACCGAGGGAAATCCTGGCGCTCATCGCCGGCCGGCCCGCGTTGTTTGAGCCGGGGACGCAGTGGTCGTACTCGAACACCAACTACACACTGCTCGGCCTGATCATCAGGCGGGTCACCGGGCGCGACTACGCTTCCGAAGTGGAGCGCCGCATCCTGGGGCCGCTGCGGTTGAGCGCGACCGAGGTGCCGGGCGACAACCCGTTCATCCGTGGCCCGCACTCGCACGGGTACGAACCGCTGGTGCGTGGCGGGGTAGTGGAGCCCGTCGATGTGACCGTTTTCAACCCGTCGGTGGCCGGGGCAGCGGGCGAGATAGTTTCCACCACCACCGACCTCAACCGTTTCTACGGTGCGCTCATGCGTGGACGGTTGCTGCGCCCGGCGGAGCTGGCCGAGATGCGCACGTCGTTCGGTGACGCGGAATACGGCCTGGGCCTGCAGAGCTTCCAGCTGCCCTGCGCGCGGCTGTGGGGACACACGGGCGGCATCTTCGGGTATGCCACGATCGCGGCAAGCACCGAGGATGGCAGCAGACAGCTCACCCTATCGATCAATCCGTGGATCGACGGCGACCCAAACCCGGCTCTGCTCGACCTGCTGATGACCGCGTTCTGCACGCCGTCGTCACGGTTGGGCGCGGCGGCGATCGTTACGCCACCGCGGATCCTGAAGCGTTGGTAGGTGTCCGCCGGATCCGTTGTGGGGCCGGAGGTGTGGCCCGGCCCCAGCGCGTTTTAGCACCGGCATTGGCAAACGAATCATCGATCATCCATCGTTCGCCACCCGGGGCCCAGGACCTGGCCACCGCCGACGCCGAGCGGCCGCTCCGCGGTCGGGTCCGGGCAGGTGATGAATCCGTCAAGTGACATCGACAGAGTGACTTCGACAACGCCCATTGGGAGCCTCCTCAAGTGCGGATGCCTTGCGGATCCTTTGTGGACCCTTTCGGAGAGTAGGATTGCCGGTGTCGCAGAAACTCATCGGTCCGGCGCGCAGCAGGCGGATATGACCACCCGCTGCGCGCCGTCTGCTGTCAGGTGAGCTGACAGAACAGGTAGGCCCACCCTGCCGAAGGCGTGTCGTAGCAAGTGAAGTTGTTGGTCGTGCCACCGTGCGCGTTGCTCTTGTTGTTGGTGGCCCAGTTTTGCGGGGTGCCCCCGCATCCCACGTTTACCGCATAGTTGCCACCGTTGGGCAGGCTGTAGCGGTAGTTAGCCGTGTAGTTGTTGACGGCTGTCCTTGTCGCCCAGCCGGATCCGCCGCTCTTGGCATCGATCCAGACGCCTACGAGGTTGGCCTGACTGACACACATCACCTGTCCTCTCACAGTCACCGCCGCTTGCGCGGGTGCCGGAAACACCAGCACGGCAACGGCGCTGATCAGTAGAGACGAGACAGTCGCCGCCAGACGTCGACCTCTTGCGGACATAAAGTTCTCCACTGGCGTTTGTCCTTTCCCGATGGTCGAGGATTGCTTGCCACTCCATGACGGACGACGAACGACAGACGACGAACGACAGACGACGAACGACAGACAACGGACTACGGACTACGGACTACTGACCACGGACGACACGAGCGGGGTCGGGGCGGTGTTGGTCAGGCCTCCCAGTAGACCTCTACACGCCAGCCGTCTGGGTCGAGACACTTGAACGAGACCAGGGCCGGTTCTTCATCGTGCTCGACAACGGTGACGCCGTCGGAACGCATCTGTGCGAGCAGATCTCGCACCTTCGACGGCTCTCGCACACGGAAGCCGAAGTGGAGAAATCCCATGGCATCGTCGCGTACCTCGCCCGGGTGCAGGGCGAGATCAAACCCTTGCGGGTTGCGAACAATGGTGGTGCCGTCCGGATACTGCTGGGCGGTGCCGGGATCGAAGTCGAAGTATCGCGCGTAGAAGGCCAGGCTGCGCGCCTTGTCTCGTACTGGCAGACCGAGATGGTTGAGATGCATGAACCGAGCATTTCATGATCAGTGTCCGGCGACTGACAGATCCGCGACAGGAGGGCCAGCCATCCGAATATTCCTCTGGTTCGAAGCATCGGCGGAGTGCCAAGGGTGCACTTCGAAATCCTACCGGAGGTAAAGGATGTTCAGAAAACCGCGAACATCGGCAGTGGCGGTGGGGGCGTCGGCGGCGCTCCTGACCGCCTTCCTGGTACCGCTGCTCGTCCCGGACCGGGCGCCACAGGTGAAACCGGTCTCACTCGAGGGCACGTGCGACCGGATGATCCAGGGCGTCACGTGGCACTTCGATCCATGCGTCCCCGAGGGCGAACCGCTGCCGCAGGATGTGTTGGACACGATGGGGGAAATCGAGCGGCGGCGCGCTTGCCGGCAGTCGCCGAGTCCCACGGCCAGTCCGACAATCAGTCCGACAATCAGTCCTTCGGCCAGCTCCCCGGCCGGTCCTTCGGTCGGCTCCTCGGCCGGTCCTTCGGCCAGCTCCCCGGCCGGTCCTTCGGCCAGCGTGAGCCCGCTGCCCGGTGGCACTTTGTCGGCGCGGCCGGCGACACTCACGCCGATCGGGGCGGCCTCCGAGTCACCTAGCGTCTCGCCGAGCCCTTGCCCCACAGCAACCTTCACGGGCAGCCCGCGGCCGTCGTCCACATTGCCGGGACCGACCGGGCCGGCTCCGACGCCATCCACAGCGCCGACGCCGACGTCGACTGTGGATCCGACGTTCTCCGCGACACCGACCCCGACACCGACCCCGACACCGACCCCGACATCCACCCCGACATCCACCCCGACATCCACTGTGGACCCCACTCGACGAGTCCTGTGCCGACGACTCCGGTGCCCACGACTCCTGTGCCCACGACTCCTGTGCCCACGACCCCTGTGCCCACGACGGTGGCGCCGACGCCGACGGGGTCACCGGGCGGTCCGACGCCGACGCCGACGGTCACGCCGAGTAGGTCGCCGTCGGCGAGTCCATCGTGGACACCGAGCTATCCGGCCCCGACGACGTGGCCGCCCACGCCGAGCGTCACGGCGTCTGCGAGCCAACCCGTGTGCGCGTTGCCTGCGGCCGCCGCGTTGACTGCCGATGACGACAAACTGCGGGAGGCGCACAAGGATCTCATCGAGTGTCGCGACGTGCCGGAGGCGGACGAGCCGAAGGTGCTCGTGGCGACGGGTGACTCGGTGACGTCGGCGTTTCACCAGTTTGGCTTTGGCATCGGCAAGTGTGACAACGTCTCCTCGGATGGCCGCAATCTCAAGGGTAATTCCGCGATGTTCAGCTATGTTGGGCAGTACCTCCAGCGGACCCGGGACATCCACAAGTATTACAACTTCGCGCGCAGTGGATTCGGTACCGACGAAATGGTTGGCAATCTTACCTACTACCAAGGGGACACTTGCGAAAACCCTTGGAAGCGCAAGTATCCGCCCATGCGGTTGGCCCAAGAGGTCATCAGGAAGGCTAAGGAGGATGGGCTCGGCGCGTATTTCGTGACCACTGGCGGCGCCAACGACACCAATTGGGTCGAGGTGCTCGTTTCAGTGACGAAGTGCCGCGGGCTTGAGTATCTGCGCGGGCTGCTTGACGGGCGGGCCAATTTCACCTGGGGGCGTTACGGCAAGGAGAAAATCATCACGCATGGTGGCGTGTGCCAGCTGGCCATCGACATCGACGAGGATCGTATCTGGATTTGGCGCAGTAAGGTGCCGGCGTATGACGGCCCGGACAAGTATGCGATGATCAGCCGCAACGCGAAGCAGATCGTGCAGACCATGCTCGATGCCGGCGCGGACAGGGTGCTGTGGTTGCTGTATTACGACATCACCCCGGCGCACATCGACATCGCGAACCTGGCCTACCGACTCCTCCTCGGGCACATCCCGGAGTGGATCCAGGGCTACTTCCCTCCGGAGACCGATCCGCTGTTGATAAAACTGATCGATCCGGTCCACAAGGCGGCGGTCCAGAAGATGGTCGAAGACCTCAACACGGCCATCACGAAGGACATGCCCACGGACCGCCGGCTTGGCAGGCTCTATCCGGCCGTGCCCAAGGTGGAGCACATCCAGGTCACGGCGCTGGGCGGGTGCCCGCACCCGAGCCAGGTCGGGCACGCCAAGTACGCCGACTTTTTGAGCGCTGTGCTGAGCAACTGAGGCAGCGGGGTCGCGGCTAGGGCCTGAAGCGCATGCGGTCGTCCCGCTGGGGCGGCCGCGTGCGTCGAGCTCATGCTGGTCCTTGTGGTTGGGGCGTGATGCGCGGTATGTGGTGGTCCTGCCTGGGGCGGCCGCGTGCGTCGAGCTCATGCTGGTCCTCGTGATTGGGGCATCATGCGCGGTATGTGGTGGTCGTGCCTGGGGCGGCCGTGCGAATCGAGGTCATGCTGGTCCTTGTGGTGAAGGCGTGAAACGCAGTATGCGGTCGTCAGTGGTGTCTGGCGCGCCGCGGCCGTCCCGGTTGGATGTGAGCAGCCAGAGCGATCCGTCCGGGGCAGCCACCACGTCGCGCAGCCGGCCATACTCGCGCAGCAGCAACGCCTCGCTGCCCGTGCCGTCGAGGCCCAGCCGGTAGAGTCGTTGCCCGGCAAGGCAGGCGACGTAGAGAAGGTCTCTGTGGACGGCGATGCCGCTGGGTGACGCCTGGCTGGTGGGCGCCCACGTCGTGATCGGATTGGTGAAGGCCGGATCGGTGCCCGTGCCCTCCACGATCGGCCAGCCGTAGTTGCGCCCGGGCTCGATGAGGTTTACCTCGTCGAAGTCGTTCTGCCCGAACTCGGACGCGAACAATCTGCCTCGCGAGTCCCAGGCCAGCCCCTGCACGTTGCGGTGCCCGAGGCTCCACACCAGTGTGCCGAACGGGTTTCCGGGTGCCGGCTGTCCCTCGCCCGTCATCCGGAGAATCTTGCCGCCCAGGTATTCGCGATCTTGCGCTCGATCCGGCCGGGCCGCGTCACCGGTGGCGACGTAGAGCATCCCGTCGGGGCCGAAGGCGATCCGCCCGCCGTTGTGCCAGCTGGCCGCCGGAAGCCCGGTGAGGATCGGCACCGGCGGTTGCCCGAGCCGAAACCGTGCCACCCGGTTGTCTGTCGCTGTCGTGTAGTACACATACAGTAGCCCGTCCGAGGCGTAGCTCGGTGAGACCGCGATGCCGAGCAGCCCGCCCTCGCCCCGCGACACCGCCTCGGCGACCCGCTGCACCTCCGTGACCCGGCCGTCCCGGCTCACCGACAAGATGCGCCCCGTGCCGCGCTCGGTCACCAGGGCTGTGTCGTCGGGCAGGAAGGCCACGCCCCACGGGATGCGCAGCCCGGTCGCGATGGGTCGCACGCCCGCCGTCGCGCCCGCCGGGGTGCTGCCGCCTGCCGGTGAGGTGCCGAACCAGTCGATGGAGTGGCCGATCGACAGCACAGTCACCGTGACCAGAGCCACGCTCAGCGCCGCGACCAGCAGCCGTTCCAATCCATTGCGCATGCCATCCACCGTGGCACGGCGGCGGGTTCTTCCCATCCGTAGCGGGTACCCGAGAAACCCGTACCTTTCCGCAAATGCCTACGGAGATAGTGCGTGTGCCGATACGGATGTGCGGGCACAGCGTCCTGGCCGAGGATGGCTGCATGAACGGCAAAGCTGTCACTGCGGTCGCGGTGTCCAAGACATACGGTTCGGGGGCGGGCGGGGTCACCGCGCTCGACGGGGTGTCTGTGTCCTTCCCCGCCGGCAGGCTCACTGCCATAGTGGGCCCGTCCGGTTCCGGCAAAACCACGCTGCTGCAATGCCTTGCCGGACTGGACACGGTGGACTCCGGCACCGTCCACATCGGAGATGTGGAAGTCACCTCGCTGCGCGAGCCGGAGCTGACCCGCCTGCGCCGGGACCGGATCGGGTTCGTGTTCCAGGCGTTCAACCTGCTGCCCAGCCTCACCGCGGCGGAAAACATCGTGCTGCCGCTGCGGTTGGCCGGGCGCGGCGCCGATGGGGATTGGCTGGATCAGGTGATCGACGCGGTCGGGCTGCGCGATCGGCTCGGCCACCGGCCTCGCGAGCTGTGCGGCGGTGAGCAGCAGCGCGTGGCGGTCGCCCGTGCCCTTGCCACGCGCCCGGTGGTGGTGTTTGCCGATGAGCCCACGGGCAACCTGGATTCGCACGCGACGGGTGAGGTGCTCGCGCTCCTGCGCCGGTGCGTGGACGGGCTCGGGCAGACCGTGGTGCTGGTGACGCACGACGAGGGCGCGGCGGGCCATGCTGACGAGCGCGTGACGGTGGTCGATGGGCGGATCTCGTGATCCGGCTCGCGGCCCGGGAGGTGTTGGCGCATCCGGTGCGCAGCCTGCTCACGGCCGTTGTGGGCGCTCCCGGGGTGGGCCTGGTGTCCGGCGCGCTCATCGTGGTCGACACGGCCGGGGACACCAGCGGCGACACCGGCCTGTTCGGCAACCTGCTGCTGATAGCCGGGGCAGTGGCGCTGCTGGCGGGCGGCCTCGTAGTGAACTCGGCGGTGTCGGTCATGCTCGCCCGGCGTACCAGAGAAATGGCTCTGTTGCGCCGCATTGGCGCGGAGCCGGCACAGCTTCGGCGCCTGGTCCAAGGGGAGGGTCTGCTGGTCGGTCTGGCGGCCGCAGCGCTGGGGCTGGGCCTCGGCTGCGGTCTGGCCGCGGCCCTGCGTGCGGTGGTGAGGTCGATCCTGGGCGGCGGTCTGGTGGTCACGCCGTGGACCGTGGTGGTAGCCCTCGGTGTGGGCGTTGGCACCCTGCTGCTGTGCACATTGGGACCTGCACGCCGCGCCGGGCGGATGGGCGCCTTGGGACCCGCTCGACGCGCGTGGGGGATGGACGGGTTTGAACCTGCGCAACGTGCGTCGGGGATGGAGGCACTGGGACCCGCTCGGCATGCGTCGGGCATGGACGGGTCGGGGCCCATGCAACGTGCGGCGGGGATGGACGGGTTGGGACCTGTGCGGCGTGCGGCGGGGATGGACGCAGTGGAGCCTGCACAGCGAGCGGGGCAGGCGGACGCATCGAAAACGGCGCGGCGGGCCGCACGGTTGGACCGCGGGCCGCGCGGATCACGGAGCGCCGCAGGTAGCGGATCAACGGGTGCCGCGCGTGTGGTGCGCGCCGTCGGTTGGCCGATCGCCGCGGTGTTCCGGCTGCCGGGCGCGCTCGCCCGGGACAACGCGGCACGATACGCCCGGCGCACGCTGGCCGCCGCGGCCGCCGTGATGATCGGCACGGCGCTGGTGAGTCTCACGCTGGTGCAGGTGGCCTCGGCCGAAGAGGTGGCGGCGCGCGACATCGAGCGGACGATGCGCGCCGACTTCGCTCTCGGCAGCGAGACCCTTCCGCTCGACCGGGGCGCCGTCGCCCGGCTGGCCGCGCTCAAGGAGCTGTCCACTGTGGTCCCGATGGCCGGGACCTCGGGCCAGATGGCGGGGGAGCAGGCGTTCGTCATCGGCGTCGATCCGGCCGCGCTCGCCGAGGTGCTGGCGCTGCGGGTGGATCGCGGCAACCTCGTCGGCCTGGCCGCGGGCGGGATCGCGGTGACCGTCGACCAGGCGGCCGCACACGGCTGGACGCTCGGTTCGCAGGTGCAGATCGAGTTGCCCGCCGGCGTCCGCACGTTCACTGTCCAGGCGGTCTATGCGGGCACCGGCAACCTGCGCAACATGTCCAACAACGCCATTCTGTCCACTTTGGACCATGCCGAGCTGGGCGGCAATCCCGACGCTTTCGCCGTATATGCGCGCACCGCCAGCGGCGTCACGCCGGCGCAGGCACGGGCGGCGATCGAGCGCACCCTGGACGGCCAGCGCGGCGCCCAGCTGCTCGACCGATCGCAAGTCGTGCGGGAGCTGACCGGCGAGATCGGCGCGGCGGCGGCCGTGCTGCTCAGCCTGACCGGGCTCGCGACCGCGATTGGCCTACTCATCGCCGCCAACAAGCTCACACTGTCCGTATTGGATCGCACCCGGGAGCTCGGGTTGTTGCGCGCCATCGGGATGACCCGGCGTCAGGTGCGTTCGATGGTTCGGGCCGAGGCGGCGATCGTGTGCATCATCGGGGCTGTCCTGGGCGTGGCAGTGGGTGCGTCCTCTGCCTGGTTGACCGGGGTGCTCCCGATCGCGGGGCTGGCAATGGTGCTGCTGCTGGTGGTCGCGACCGGGCTCCTTGCCGCTACGCTGCCAGCTCGTTCGGCGGGGCAGATCGATGTGCGTCGTGCCGTGTCCACTGAGTAGTCTGTGCTACGTGCGCCGCTCCTCGGGCTTCCTCATCGCGCTCGGGTGCATGGGCATCACCGCGGCCGTGGTGGCCATCGCCCTGATTCTGACGGAGCCCAGCGAAGAGCCCAGCACGGTCGACAAGAAGCCCTACACGGTGGTTGTTCAGCCGCTCAGCCTCGAACACGTCTTCCTTATCTTCGTGGTGCTGCTGATCGTCGGGACGGCTGTCGGGCCCTGGGTGGCTCTCGTCGCGGGGCGGCTGGGTGCCCTGCCCGCGGCCGGCCGGGTGTTCTGGCGGATCGTGCTGATCACCGTGCTGGTCATAGTCGCGGGCACCGGCGCCGCGGTGTTCGTCGCGGGCGAGGGAGACCGGGCGGCGAGTTTGGCCGCGACATCCATCCTCATCGCGGGGGCGCTCGCGCTCATCGGCGCGGTCGTACTCCCATGGACCTTCCTGACTGCGCGCACGCTGACACGAGAGCGGGCCGCCCGGGCGCGCGCCGAGGAACGTGCCGCCGTCGCCGCTCACCTACACGACTCCGTGCTCCAATCCCTCATCCTGATCCAGAAGCGGGCCGACGACATCGAGGTACGCCGCCTGGCCCGCGGCACCGAGCGGGAGCTACGCGCCTGGCTCTACGGCCAGGCGCAGCCGGCAGGCGACGACCTGGCCGCCGCGGTCCGTGCGTCGGCCGAGGAGGCCGAGGACCGGTTCGGCGTGCTCGTCGAGCTGGTCACCGTCGGCACCTGCCCGCTGGACGAACGCAGTCGCGCCGTGGTGGGCGCGGTCCGCGAGGCGATGACCAACGCGGCCAAGCACGCCGGGGTGCGGCGGGTGTCGGTCTTCGTCGAGGTGGCCGACGGCGAGGTGCTCGCGTTGGTGCGCGACAAGGGCTGCGGCTTCGACCCGTCCGTCCACAGTGGATCGGACCGGCGGGGGATCGCCGACTCCATCGAGGGCAGGCTGCGCCAATATGGTGGCACTTCGGCGATCCGGTCGACGGCCGGTGACGGCACTGAGGTGGAGTTGCACATGCCCCTGGTGGGTGCCCAGTGATCCGGGTATTCGTGGTCGACGACCATCCGGTGGTGCGCTCGGGCGTGCGCACCGAACTGGGCGAAACGGTCGACGTCGTGGGCGAGGCGGGCGACGTATTGGCCGCCGTCGACGGCATCCGCCGGGTGGAGCCCGAGGTCGTCCTGCTCGACGTGCACCTGCCCGTCGGCGGCGGCCGCGCCGTGCTCGAGGCCGTGCTGCTCACCCACCCGCACATCCGGTTCCTGGCGCTGTCGGTGTCCGACGCGGCCGAGGACGTGATAGCGGTGATCCGGGCCGGCGCGCGCGGCTACGTCACAAAGTCGATAGCCGGGCCCGAACTGTGCGAGGCGATCCAGCGAGTGCACGCCGGGGACGCCTACTTCTCCCCGCACCTGGCCGGGTTTGTACTTGACGCGTTCCGCGACACACTGCCCGCCGGGCACGACCCGGAGCTGGACCAGCTCACCGTGCGCGAGCGAGAGGTGCTGCGCCTGGTCGCCGCCGGATACACCTACCGCGAAGTCGGGACAAGGCTCGCCATCTCGGTGCGGACCGTGGAGACGCACGCCGCTACCGTGCTGCGCAAGCTTCAACTTTCCAACAGACAGGAGCTCACGCGCTGGGCGAGCAGCCGCCGGCTCATCTGATTTGATCGTTTTGCGGCGGAAAGCACCGACGGTAAGGTGCGGTAAAGGTTCCGCGACTGACCAGTAAATAATGGACAGTCGGTGTGTGCAGCGGGAAAAATCATTTCATCGAACGATCACGCACTCTCTCCACAGCGGGCCCGCTACCGGCGCTGTCCGCCCCGGCGTTCGTGGGCCGGGTCCGCGAGCTGGCCGCGCTCGGCAGCGCCCTGAGCCGGCCGCCCTTCGTGGTGCTGCTCGAAGGCGAGGCCGGGATCGGCAAGAGCCGGCTGCTGCGCGAATTCCTGGGATCGGCGCACGCCAACGGCTGCCGCAGCCTGATGGGCGTCTGCCCGCCACTGCGCGAGCCATACACGCTCGGGCCGGTGGTCGACGCAGTCCGCGAATTCGCCGACCTGCCCAGCGGACCGTGGTTGGGCGGCGGGTCGGCCGATGGATTGCGGCCCGGCGGGCTCGCGGCGGCGCTGGGGCTGAGCGGGTTGGCCGGCGCGCTGCGGCCGCTGTTTCCCGAATGGGCGGCCGACCTGCCGCCCGCGCCGGAACCGTTGCCCGACGCGCCAGCCGCACGGCACAGGTTATTCCGAGCTCTCGTCGAGCTTATCGGATGCCTCGACATAACGGTGCTCGTGCTCGACGACGTGCACTGGGCCGACGAGGCGACCATCGAGTTCCTCCTCTTCCTGCTGTCCCGCCCGCAGCCGCCGGTCAGCGTCGTCGTGACCTATCGGCCGGAGGAGGTACCGGCTGATGGTTTGCTGAGGCGGCTGTCCGCCCGCCTTCCCTCATTTGGCCGCAGGCTCACCCTCGGCCCGCTGCCCGTCGACGAGACTGCCGCGTTCGTGTCGTCGATGCTCGCGGGCGAGCCGGTTTCCGAGGAGTTCGCCGCGTTCATGCACCGCAGCACCGAAGGCCTGCCGCTGGCGCTCGAAGAATCGGTGCGGCTGATGCACGACCGCGCCGACCTTGTGCGCCGCCGCGGCGAGTGGTTCCGCCGGCGCCTGATCGACATCGATGTGCCGCCGACGATCCGGGACGCCGTACTCGAGCGGGTCGCCCGGCTCGACCCCGACACGCGGACCGTCCTCAATGCCGCGGCCGTGCTCGGCGACGCCGCGGACGAGACCACAGTGTCCAATGTGGCCGGATTGCCGCCCGACCGGTTCGCCGCCGGGCTCGCGGTCGCGCTCACCTCGGGCGTGCTGTCGGAGGACGCGCGCGGCCTGCTCTCCTTCCGCCACGGCCTGGTCTGCCGGGCGGTCTATGAGCAGCTTCCGGCGCCCGAGCGCCGCCAGCGGCACCTGCTCGCCGGCCGGTCGCTGGAGAAGGCCAACCCGCTGCCCGCGATCCAGCTCGTGCGCCACTTCCGGGAGTCCGACCAGATCGCCGACTGCTGCCGCTATGTCGAGCAGGCCGTGACCCTGTGCCGCGAGTCGGGCGACGAAAACACGGTGAGCTATCTGCTCCACCGCCTGCTCGCGGCCGTCGATCTGCCCGTGGACGTGCTCGTGCGGTTCGCCGGCATGCTGAGCGCGGTGGCCCGGCCCGACCAGTTCGCCGGCGTGATCCGCGTGCTGGAGGCGGCGCTGCTGCGGGATTCGCTCACGCCTGGCGACCGCGCGGCCATCCGCTTCCAGCTGGGCCGGCTGCTGATGGTGACCGCCGCGTTCGACGCCGCCCGCCGGCAGATGGAGCTGGCGATCCCGGACCTGCCGGAGGATTCGTTCCAGGCGATCCGCGGGCGGCACTTCCTGGCCGTCCCGCTGGGCGATGTGCGGCCCGCCGCCGAGCACCTGCGTTGGCTCAGCGAGACCAGGATCCCGTCATCGCTCTCGCCGACCGAGCGCCTCGCCGTGTCCGCCGACCGGATCCTCGCGCTGGTGCTGCTCGGCCAGGAGTCCGACGCGTGGGCCGAAGCGCGAAGCCTGCCGGAGCGGACGGCGACCCCGACCGAGGCCAACACGAGCGCGATGGCGCGCAAAAACCTTGCCGAGGCGGCGATGCATTGGGGTCGCTACGCGGAGGCCCGCGAGCTGATCGACCGGGCCTTCGGCGTCGTCGAGGGGCACGAGCTTCCCCGTTGCCACGGCATGATTTCCGTGATGCAGGCGCGCCTGGACTGGCTCACCGGCGCCTGGGATGGTCTGGCCGAACGCATCCACGAGCTGATGGAGGACGAGGTGCTGCCGCCCGACGGGCGTGGCGAGGCGGCGCTCATCGCCGGTCTGCTGCAGTCGGCCCTCGGCGACAGCGAGGGCGCCGAGCGGCATCTGCTGGCCGCCCGGCGCGACGGCGAGCAGCGCAACTCCACGGACCGGCTCGTCGAGACCGCAGTCGCGCTGGCCGGGTTGCGCCTGGCGGCCGGGGACATGCAGGAGGCCCTCCGCCTCACCGACGAGCCGATAGACATCACCATCCACAAAGGAATCTGGATGTGGGGCGCCCAGGTGGTGCCCACCCGCGTGTACACGCTCATCGGGCTCGGCCGGCACGGCGAGGCCGCCGGCGTGACCGACGCGTTTGAGCGTGTGCTCGCCGGTGTCGAGGCGCCCGCGCCGTGGTCGGCCCTGAACTGGTGCCGCGCGCTGCTGGCCGAGGCGCGCGACGGCGAGCAGGCTCAGGCCGCCGCGCTTTTCGGGCGCGCCGCGCAGGCCTATGAGGCGCAACCTCGCCCATATGTCGCGGCTCTGGCCCGGGAGCATCAGGCCCGCTGCCTCCTGGCCGCCGGGCGCAAGGAGGAGGCGTTGTCCTTGCTCTCCACCGTTTCCGACGAGTACACGCGGCTGGGCATCCGGCACCGGGCCGCCCGCCTGCGCCGCCCCGGCCGGCCGAGCTATGGCGACCAGCTCTCGCCGCGCGAGCGGGAGGTCGTCCGGCTCGTCGTCGACGGCCGGACCAACCAGCAGATCGCCACGGCGCTCGTCGTGTCGCGGCAGACGGTCGTCAGCCATCTCCAGTCGGCGATGCGCAAACTCCAGGTCAACTCGCGTACGGCGCTCGCCGTGAAGGCTGTCGAGTCCAATCTGGTGGGTGACGAGAAAACTCCGGACGCCGCGCGCGGGCAATTAGATCGTTAAATCGCCCAATCGAGCCGCGTCCCCCATTCGCCGAGACTCTCTGTCATGTCGCGCGCACACGTCGCACCAGACCGGCCGGGAGACGACCCGATCGAGGAACCCCCTGACGACGACGAGTATGTGCCGCTTATCTGCCAAGGAGGTCCGGTGAACCATCGTTTCCGAAGACACCTCACCGCCCTGATCGCCGTCTGCACCGTGCTGGGCACGGTCATCTCGGGTGCGGCCACCCACGCCGCGTCGCCGACCGGCTTCACAGTGCCAAACCTGCCGCTGCCCATCCCGGCCGACGCTTTGCGCGCCGCCGCCGGCTCGACGGCGACCGTCCCGCTGACGCTCATCACCGGCGACAAGGTCCACATAGGACTGAGCACCGCCGGTCGCCCGATGCTGCGCCAGATCGAGGCCGCGCCCCGCCCCGGCGGCGCGGACGTCGTGTTTCACACGTTGACTAAAAACGGCAATTTTTATGTGGTACCAAATGATGCGCTTGCCCTGATCGGCAGCGGCACACTGGATTGGGGCCTGTTCGATGTGGCCAAGCTGGCGACCCTGTTCGCAGCGGGCAATATCGACCGGGTGCCGGTCCTTTTCACGTACACAGAAAAGGCAGCGGCCCAAAGGATGCAGGCGGCCGCCGGCGTTGCCCTTCGCGCCACTTTCACCAGCATCAATGGCCGTTCGGCGATTATCGAGGGTGGCGGCCAATGGTGGCGTGACATGCAGGCGCAGCCCGCCGCGAAGTTGAGCGCGGCCGGCGTAAGCAAGGTGTGGCTCAACGAGATCGTGCCGATCAGCCTGGACCAGTCGGTGACCCAGATCGGTGCTCCCATCGCCTGGGCGCGCGGCTATGACGGGACCGGCGTGACGGTGGCGGTGCTCGACACCGGCATCGACGCGAGCCACCCCGACGTCGCGGGCAAAATCGTTGGGCGCGTGGACTTCACCGGAAGCGCACCCGATGCCAAGGACGGGCACGGGCACGGCACCCACGTGGCGGCGACCATCGCCGGCACCGGCGCGGCCTCCAACGGGCTGCGCAAGGGCGTGGCCCCGGGCGCGAAACTGCTCGTCGGCAAGGTCTGCAACAACGGGGGCGGGTGCACGGTCGAGTCCATCATCGCCGGCATGGAGTGGGCCGCCGCCTCCGAGGCCAGGGTCATCAACATGAGCCTCGGCGGGGCGCCCACCGACGGCACCGACCCGATGAGCCAGGCGCTGAACAACCTGAGCCGCCTCACCGGCCGGCTTTTTGTCGTCGCGGCGGGCAACAGCGGGCCGAACGCCCGCACGGTCGGCACGCCGGGCGCGGCCGACGAGGCGCTGACCGTCGCGGCGGTCGACAAGGAAGACCGGATGGCCAGCTTCTCCAGCCGCGGGCCGCGGGTGGGCGACGGCGCGGCCAAGCCCGACATCGCGGCGCCGGGCGTCAACATCGCGGCGGCACGCGCGGCGGGCACGACGATGGGCACGCCGGTGGACCAGTACTACACCACCGCGAGCGGCACCTCGATGGCCACGCCACACGTGGCGGGCGCGGTCGCGGTCATCGCCGGCAAGTTCCCGAACTTCACCGGGTCGCAGCTGAAGTCGGTCCTGATGTCGAGCGCCACCGACCTCGGGCACGACGTGTATGCCCAGGGCACGGGCCGAGTGGACGTGGGCCATGCGATCGATCCGACCCTGACGGCGAGCGGAAGCCTCAGCTTCGGCCGGTACCAATACCCGCACTCGGCGGTGACGCGGACGCTCACCTACAACAACCACACCGACCAGCCCATCGCGCTGAAGCTCACGCCCGCGGTGGCCACGGGCGGCACGCCCGCGCCGGCGGGGTTGTTCACGCTCAGCGCGACCGACCTGACCGTGCCCGCGAACGGTGCGGCCGACGTGACCGTCACCGTCAATGGCACGGTGCTGGGCAACGCCGGTCCGTACGGCGGATACAGCGGTCTGCTCAACGCCCACGACTCGGCCGGTGCGCTGAGATCGGTCTCACGGGTTAGCGCGTTCCTCGAACCGGTGCGGTATGAGCTGACCGTCAACGTGATCCCCCCGGCGGGCGCGACCGCTGTCAGCTACGGCAACGCCGTGTTCATCCCGGTCGACGACA
Organism: Allorhizocola sp.; assembly: GCA_044869915.1. Taxonomy (GTDB): domain Bacteria; phylum Actinomycetota; class Actinomycetes; order Mycobacteriales; family Micromonosporaceae; genus Allorhizocola. Next base: position 2,220 of record JBIOYB010000130.1, on the reverse strand, counting down.
AGGTGAACCTGCACGAGGATCCGCTCACCGTGCCGGGCGCGGGTGTGATCAAGGCGCGGCTGTTCGGCGGCACGTTCGCGGCCGCGGGCGTCGTCACGTGGATGGACGCGGCCGGGCGCAGGCACTCCGCCGTGCCGCTCGCGCCGGAGGTCAACCTCACCGGGGCGACCACCGTGAATCTGGACCTGCGCAACGCGAAACCGGTCTCCGTGCGCACCCCGGAGGCGACCGAAAACTACCACTCGATGCAGCGTTTCGACCGGGTGTCCGCGGCGGGTAACTGGGCCATGACGGCCGAGGTCGACGCGGGCTATGGCACGCACGACCTGACGTGGTGGGCGCTGCCGACACCGGCGGTCAAGGTGGGCACGCTCACCTACGACACCTATCATGCGCTGGTGACGCCGATGGTCACGATGCGGGCCTTCGGCGGCGGCGCGCCGATCGACCTCGCCGCGCGTTACGGCACACCGGATGTCTCGATACCGGGCGGGATGCAGCAGTGGAAGCAGGGCGAGTTGACAGTCGCCCGCGATGTGTGGCTGGCCGTGCCGCGGTTGCCGGTCGCCGGCAGTGCAACCGTTGTCTACGGCGGGACCGGAGCGGCGGCCGAGCTGTCCAAAGTGGACCATCGGCGCAGGCTGGTGCTGATCAAACCGACGGACATCTGCGGTGCCAACGGATGCGACTTCAACGCGCTGCGCGTGCGCGTGGCCGCGGCCGCAGCGGCGGGCGCGATCGGCGTGATCGTGGCCGGCCCGGCCGGGATGTTCCAGCTGGGCGCGCCCCCGACCCAGATCGTCGACTGTCCCAACGGGCCGGACAGCTGCCCGGCCGTGCCGGCATACGCCGCGCTGCCGATCGTCAGCGTGCCGGCGAGCGACGCCGACCGGCTGATCGCACGGCTCGAGAAGGGATCGCAGGTCGACATCAAACTGGGCGGCGAGGCGAAACCGACGGTTTATACCGTCGCGTTCCACTCCGCCGGCCGCGTGCCGTCCAATCTGCCCTATCGCGTCGGTCGCGGCGACGTGGAGCGGGTCGAGCACCGCTTCCACGCCGACCGGCCGGGCGAGGCGATAGCCATGGCGTGGGCGCAATATGCCAAGGGCCGCCCCGAGCCGATGACGCTGCGGCTGCCCCTGACCAACATGCAGGGCACGCTGAAGACGTATGTCGGCAAGCAAACGGATTCCATCAACCGGTTCCGGCTCGATTGGGCCGACCACACCGCCGCGCAGGGCGTGTTCGGCAACGCCCGGCAGGAGTTCCAGGAGCTGGTGCTCACCCCGTGGTGGAACGCGGTTCGGTGGAACACCGGGCCTACGGTGCCGGGCGCGGCGCCGAATTCCCGCACGCCGTCCGGCTACACGATCAGCACCGGGGCGATCTGCGCCGGATGCCGGCAGGGCGATGTGTTCTACCCGACGTTCTACGTGACCAGCAGCAGCGGCGGCCGGCAGGCGATGGCCGGCATCGTCAACGACAACGGGATCACGAAGGTCCTGTTCATGATCGACAACTGTCAGGCGACCGCATGCGATTTCCGCCTGCGCAACGCGTCCGGCAACGAGTTAGAGCGCCGGCTGCTGCCGGTCGAATTCCGGATCGGAGGCGTGCGATGAATCTGTTGAAGAGCAAGGGAACGCTCGCGTCACTCGCCGTCGCGGCGCTGTTCGGGCTCGGGTGCGCGGTCGGCGGCGACGTCGTGGCCTACGACCTGCCGGCGGAGTCCGCCCGCTACAAGTTCGAGTCGGAGACCAACGGCGTGACCACCGTTTGGGAGTACACCTCCGCCAGGCCGGCCAAGGCCGACGCTCCGGAGCAGCAGCCATGCATGGGGACCCGCCTGGGAGCCGCCGAGGGGGAGTGCCGGCCGGAACCGCTCATCTTCCTGCGGTACGACCTGGGCCTGCAGCTGGACAACACGGTGCGGGCCGACAGCCACCACGAGATCAGAGTGACCGGTTACTACCAGGAGCGGCTGAGCGCGTCTCCGACGGTGACCACGATGCAGGTGGAGGTCAGTTTCGACGGCGGGAACACGTGGCAGCGAGCGAACGTCGCGGCCGACGGAAATAACACCTTCGTCGCGAAAATCAGGCACCCGAGGAAGGATCAGGTGCCGGGTGCGGTCTCGCTGCGGATCAGCGCGACCGACAGCAGCGGAAACACGGTGAAACAAACCATCCCCACGGCCTACCGGCTGAGCTGATCACG
>JBIOYB010000129.1:0-8493 GCA_044869915.1 Allorhizocola sp. | reverse complement strand
CAATACATCATCCCGTCGGCAGCAGGTCAGCCGGGCGGATCGACGAGCTACAACCCGAGCGATCCGGCCGACTTCGCGCCCGAGCACCCGCAGCCCAGCGGCTACCCGAGCACGCTGAGCACGACGGTGGTCGCGGGTTCCGACCCGCTGGCCGGCGAGCTGCAGTCGACCTACGGCAACCGCAACATCTACGGCATGCACTGGCTGCTGGACGTCGACGACGTCTACGGCTACGGCACCGGCCGCACGGCCGCCGAGTGTGGCGACAACACGCAGCGGGTGACCTACATCAACACCTATCAGCGCGGCCCGCAGGAGTCGGTGTGGGAGACCGTGGCGCATCCGTCGTGCGACACCGGACGGTTCGCCAACTATCCCTCGCTGTTCGTCGCCGGCTCGAGCACCGGGCAGTGGCGTTACACCAACGCCCCTGACGCCGACGCCCGCGCCGTACAGGCGACCTACTGGGCGCTGCAGTGGGCGACCGCGCAGGGCAACCAGTCGCAGATCACCGCGTCGCTCGCGAAGGCGGCGAAGATGGGCGACTTCTTGCGATACGCGTTCTACGACAAGTATTTCAAGAACCCGGGCTGCGCCTCGCAGTCGTGCACGCCGGGCTCCGGCAAGAGCAGCTCTTCCTACATGCTCACCTGGTACTACGCGTGGGGCGGCGAGATGGCCGGCGCGTGGTCGTGGCGCATCGGCTCGAGCTCGTGGCACCAGGGTTACCAAAACCCGCTCGCGGCATGGGTCCTGTCGCCCGCCGGACCGACGTCGCTGCGCCCGCAGTCGTCGACGGCCGCGGCCGACTGGAACACCAGCCTCGGCCGGCAGCTCGACTCCTACCTGTGGCTGCAGTCGGCCGACGGCGCGATCGCCGGCGGCGCGACCAACAGCTGGAACGGCAACTATTCGGCGCCGCCCGCGGGCACGCCGACGTTCTACGGTTGGGCGTACGACTTCCAGCCGGTGTTCCACGACCCGCCGTCGAACCAGTGGTTCGGCTTCCAGGCGTGGTCGCTGGAGCGGGTCGCGGAGTACTACTACGTGACCGGTGACGCGAAGGCCAAGACGATCCTCGACCGCTGGGTCAACTGGGCGATCAACAACACGACGCTCGGCGCGGGCACGGCCTACTCGTTCCCGTCGGACATGACGTGGACGGGTGCGCCCGCCGCCTCCTACAGCGGCAGCGCGGCCGGTCCGGGCGCCAACCCGGGCCTGCGCGTGAACATCGTCAACACCACCAATGACGTCGGCGTGGGCGCGGCCTACGCTCGGACGCTCACGTGGTATGCGGCGAAGGAGGGCGGCACCACCCTTGGCACACGCGCCAAGGACACCGCCAAGGGCCTGCTCGACCGGATGATCGCGCTGAAGGCGGCCGACACGACCGGGCGGGGCATCGTCGTCAACGAGACGCGCAACGATTACAACCGGTTCGACGACGTGTGGAACTCTTCGTCGCAGACCGGCCTGTACATCCCGCCGGGCTTCAGCGGCACCATGCCCAGCGGTGCGCCGATCAACTCCAGCTCGACCTTCATGAGCATCCGCCCGTTCTACGCGCAGGATCCCGCTTGGGGCCCGGTGCAGGCATACATGAACGGCGGCTCCGCTCCGACCTTCCGGTATCACCGCTTCTGGGCGCAGGCCGATATCGCGATGGCCTTCGCCGACTACGGTTCGCTTTTCCCAGCGGGATAAGCCTTAACCCGTAGAAACCCGCGGCCGGCTCGGACTTCCGGGCCGGCCGTGGCGTAGCGATCAATAGCTGCGAAGGCATGCGACGTTGAAGTGCGCGTCGGCGAACCTGCCCGCTCCGTCGTAGCAGTCGATCTGGACCTTCAGCGGCTGCCCGTTGGAGTAGGTGTTCCACGCCCGGACGAGGCAGTATCGGGTCGCCGGCGCTATCGCCGTCACCAGCGTCACGTCGCCCGGGTATTTGCTCGGGTTGCCGATCTCGGTGTAGTTGATCTCGTATCTACCGGTCTGGGTGCGCACGACCTTTGGTGTCTCGCGGTTGCTCGCCCAACTGCGATCGGTGGGCACCATCGGATTGGCGGGGTCGCCACCGGTGGTCACGTAGGCGGCGGGCGCGGCCGGGTCGTGGTGCGAGCCGGTCTGCTCGACATAGGAGAGCATCCAGCCGGTGTCGATCGGCGCGCCGCCCGGCGCGTGGCAGAACACGGAGATCTGCACGCCATCGCCCGCGAGGATGCCGTTGTTCTGGCAGTGTGCGGCGGTGTCATTGATCACGGTGAGGGTCGCCGCACCGCGGCCGTTGAAGGAGCCGAAGCCGCGGACCAGATATGTGCCGATGCCGGTGCGGGAAACCTGTGCGCCCTTGGCCGTGCCCGATGCCCGGTCGTAGCGGGCGCTCACCATCGGCCGCGACCCGTCGCTGGCCCCGAGGTAGGCCAGCACGAACGGCAGGTTTCTCGGCACACCCGCCGCGTCGAAGCATCCGATTTCGGCGATCTGGTCGGGGCCAACGATGTAGGCATCGGTCAGCTGGCATGAGGTGGCCGTGTAATCCGCCGCGGCAACGCCCTGCTGAGCGTGCGTCGTCCCGTGGGGCGAGGCGAGATTGGGCAGGCGCACGCGATAGCGGCCGTGCCGGTGCGCACCCCCGGTGGCGAACCGGCCCGAGATCGAAGGGTCGGTGCTGCGCCGCCAGGTGCCGTATTGCCACTGGTGGTCCCAGGTCCATCGGCTCATCGACGGGACGGGCGTAGTCGGTGAGGTGGGTGGACACATATCCCCACACCGGTGGGCCATAGGCCGGGGTCGTCGGGTCCGGCCGCGACCCCGGGGGCGGTGAAGGCGATGGGCTCGATGCCGGGTCGGGCGCCTCGCTGGGTCCGACACCGCCGGGCGGCGGCGTCGGGGTCGGCTCGGGCCACGAGGGATCCGGCGTCCTCTCCGGGGCCGGTCGCGCCTCTGGGCTCGCAGGCGTGACGGGCACCGGCCTTTCCGGGCCGCCCGTGAACGCCATGAGCGCCGCGACTAGCGCCGGCACGCCCACCGCGATCACCTTGCTGACCGGCTGCACGATCGCGGCGGCGTCACCGGCGGGCGCACCGGTCAAGAGCCGGTTCACTTTGAGCACAAGCGCATTGAGCCGCTCGGTGAGACGGCCGGACGGTGCGGCCGCCACGGCGGCGGGCATTGCTCTCAGGCGGGCACCGCCGTAACTTCGAAGGTCGTCTGTGACGACGCCGACCGGCAGGCCGTTGACCAGCAGGCCCGCACCGGAGAATCCCGCCCATGGGTGCTCGCCGGTCGGTGGGGCGTCTGCCAGCATGACTATTCGTTTGGTGCGGCTCAGCTCGCCGGTGTTGATTTTCCCCGATGGGTGCGCCCAGTCGCGCATGCCTTCCGGGCCTTGCGGATCTTGCGGCCCCACAACATTTACGTCGGGGAAGCCTGCCGCCTCGCAGGGCAGGCCGGCTCGGTCGCAGACCAGTCTGCCCCACCGCAGCACCGGCAGCTCCGGCGGCGTCCACCGGCTGTCCGTGATCCGCAAAAGGGCCGCGTCCAAGCCCGGGTCACCGCCGGACCACGCCACTTCGCAGGCATAAAGGCACTTGTGCGTGCCGGGCTGTGCCGCCCTGGGCAAACGCAGGCAAATGCGGCCATCGCTGCCGGCCTCACCCGCGACGTGCCGCGCGGTGAGGACCAGGCGGTCGGCGACCAGGATGCCGCTGCCGCAGCGTGTCTTCTCGCTTCCACCCGCCACACTGGTCGGCTCGACGTAGATCTCGCACACCCGCGCCAAGGGAGTCGCGTGCATGGCCGCTCCCGGGCTAGCCCGGCGGTATCCGGTCGACATGACCGGCTATCCGCGCGGGGCGGCCGGTCTCGACCTCCTGTGGGGTCAGCGTGAGCTTGAGCCGGTGCAGCGCGTCCGTGGACACCCCGGCCTTGCCCCCGAAGGAGACCACCGCGAAGTTTGCCCCCACGCTGCCCTCGCCGTTGCGCCGCAGAGTCAGCGCGAACTCGATTTCGATCGGCCCCAGCTCGAACCGCAGCGGCTCATCCACACCGTCCTGCATCGCTTCGATCAGCTCGCGGCGCAGCTCACGCACCGCATCTGCGAGTCCCATCCAGACTTCGTCGGCCACCGCAACCCTCCACCGCTCAAGTCGGTAAGAGAATATCGATCGGCCTGATATCTCATGAGGCCAAGTTGGCCCGACGTCATCAATCCGGCACAGTCACCCGGCACAGTCACCCGGCACAGTCACCCGGGCGCAGTGTGCCGGGCGCAGTGTGCCGCGCGGCTGCCCGAGGGGAGTGCGCAGCCGCGCGGTGGTCTGTGGGGGGTTAGTGGTGGTCGAGCTGGGCGCGGATTTCGCCAGCCGGATATAGGGACGAGTGCACGTTGACGTAGGCGGTGCCGTTGCGGACGGCCGCGACGAACTCGTCGAATTGGCCGGCCGTGATGCCCTGGCCGGCCGGGCCGATGATGTTGGCGGGCACGATGGTGCCGGTCACGGTGCCTGGTACGGCGGGGCAGGGTTGGGTGCCGGCCGGGCCGTTGCCCGCGTTGGTGCACAAGAAGACCATGATGCCGCCGCTTTGCGCCCGTCCGCCGAGGTGGATGTGGGCCTGGGTGACGTTGCCCTCAAGGTTGGCATATGTCAGGCGGTAGGTTACCTCCTGGGCAGAGCGGCTGATTGATACCCGGAACTGGCCGTTGCCGGTGGTCGACAGGGCCTGCGGATCCTCTTGATATCCGGACAGGCGCACCCGCAAACCGTCAATGCTGTTGTCGGCCAGGGCCGCGCTGCCCGCGGTGGTGATCATCAGGGCCGCTCCGGCCACGATGGCGATCGTCACGGCGCGAGCGCGTTTGGTGAGCACAGGTGATCTCCTTTCGAAGGAATATTGACTCCTTTTAATGCACACGGATGTGGTCGGGCAAACGTTCAGTTCGCACTTTTGAGGAAGCCAAGTCGGGATTTGATCGAGCATTCTTGATGGGTGATGGATCGCTTGAAGGAGTTGGTGGAGTGCGAGTCGCCCTCGGGCGAGGTGGCACTCCTGGACACCTGCGCCGATCTGCTGACGGCATGGGGGGACGCCATCCTGGGAAGGAAGGCGCGACGCATCGTCCACAATGGACAGCCACATCTGCTGTGGCCCGCCCGCGACCAGCGGATCCTGCTGCTGGGGCATTTTGACACGGTGTGGCCGGCCGGCACGCTTGCCGGCTGGCCGTTCACGGTCACCGGCGGCGTCGCGACCGGGCCCGGCGTGTGCGACATGAAGGGCGGGATCGTGCAGATGTTCGAGGCGCTGTCCCGCCTGGCCGACCCGGAGCGCGTGGGTGTGCTGCTCACCAGCGACGAAGAGACCGGGTCGACGACCTCGCGCGCGCTGATCGAGCGGGAGGCGCTGCGCTCGGGTGCCGTGCTCGTGCTCGAGCCGAGCACCCCGGCCGGGGAGCTCAAGGTGGCCCGGCGCGGCGGCGCGCTTTTTCGGCTCACGGCCAACGGGCGCGCGGCACATGCCGGGGTCGAGCCGGAGAAGGGCGTCAACGCCACGATCGAGCTCGCCCATCAGGTGCTTGCCCTTCAAGGGCTTTCCTCCGTGGCCACCAGCGTGACGCCCACGGTCATCGCCGGAGGCACGGGCAACAACGTCGTGCCGGAGTCCGCGACCGTAAACGTCGACGTCCGCGCGTGGACGCGCGCCGAGCTGGACCGCATCGACCGGACGATCCGGGCGCTGCGGCCCCACCTCGCCGGGGCGACGCTCACGATCGGCGGCGGCGTCAACCGATACCCGATGGAGGAAAAGACCGGCCGAGGGTTGCTGGAGACGGCCAGAGAGGTCGCCAAGGAGCTGGGCCTGCCGCCTCCCGAGGGGGTGCACGCGCCCGGCGCGTCCGACGGCAACTTCACCGGCGCGCTCGGCGTGCCCACTTTGGACGGTCTCGGCTCGGTGGGCGGGCACGCGCACGCCCGCGGCGAATACATCGAGATCGGCCCGATGGCGGAGCGTGTCGCGCTCCTGGCGGGCCTGATCGAGAGATCAACTATGGAGCCTTAGCCTAGGCGCATGCGCTTCGGGATTGAGGAAGAGTTCTTCGTTGTCGATCCGGACAGCCGTGCGGTGGTCCCGTCGGCGGCGGCCGTCATCGACCGGGCCACCTCCGCGCTCGGCGATCGGGTCGGCGGCGAGATCACGAAGCTGCACGTGGAGACGCGCACCGAGCCGTGCCTGACCCTCGAAGACCTTTATTCCCAGCTGGTTTCGACCCGCCAGGCGCTGTGCGAGGCCGCCCGCGCCGAAGGCGTGCGGATAGCGGCGAGTGGCACTCCCGTGCTCGGCCGCTTCATCCCGCCGCCGATCACCGAGGGGCCGCGCCAGGATCGGGGCATGGCCACGTTCCGTGGGCTGCACGACGAGCTGGCCATCTGCGCCACCCACGTGCACGTCGAGATCCCGCAGCGGGAGCGCGCGCTGATGGTGAGCAACCATTTGCGCCCGTTCCTGCCGACCCTGCTCGCGATGATGGCCAACTCTCCGTTTTGGGCAGAGCGCGACACCGGCTACGCCAGCTGGCGCACGATGACGTGGCCGCGCTGGCCGGTCGCCGGGCCGCCGCCCTACTTCGAGTCGGCCGAGCACTACGACCGTCTGGTCACGACACTGCTCGACGCCGGCGCCCTGGTCGACTCGGGCACCATTTTCTGGGACGTGCGCCCGTCCTCGCGCCTGCCCACCCTCGAGGTCCGGGTCGCCGACACCGCCACCACCGCCGAGGAGGCAGCACTGCTGGGCGCGCTCGTCCGCGCGCTCGTAGCCACCGTCCTCCCGCTCGTCGACGCCGGCGACCCGGGGCCCGTGCCGCAGCCCGAGCTGTTGCGCCTCGCCTACTGGCGGGCCGCCCGCGACGGCCTGTCCGGCGACGGCCTCGACGTGCACACCGGGCGGCTCGTGCCCGCTTCCGAGCTCGTCCGCCGCCTGGTCGATCTGGTCCGGCCCGAGCTGGACGATCAGGCCACGGTCTGGCTCAAGCGGCTGCTCGAGGGCGGCGACGGCGCGACCCGCCAGCGCCGGGCAGGTCCCGCCCTGCCCGACATCGTGGACCGACTAATTCAGCAGGTCAGCACTTTCGCGTAACCCAACCCATGCCCGGATCCGGGATCATTGACCCATGACATCGACAATTGTCCCTTCAACGATCCCGTTTTCGCTCAGGCGTTTGCCGCCGCACGAAATGGTGCGGGAGGTGGAGGCGTTCGCCGAGCGGATGGCGGGCCGGCGCTCCGTGCGCGACTTCTCGCCCGAGCCTGTGCCCGAGGGCGTCATCGAAGCCGCCGTCAGGGCCGCGGCGAGCGCGCCCAGCGGGGCCAACGTCCAGCCGTGGCGCTTCGCCGTCGTGACCGACCCGGCCCGCAAACGCCGCCTGCGCCTGGCCGCCGAGACCGAAGAACGGGAGTTCTACGGCCGCCGCGCCTCGATGGAGTGGCTGGAAGCGCTGGCTCCCATTGGTACCACATGGGAAAAGCCTTTTCTTGAAACGGCTCCCGTCGTCATCGTCGTCTTCGAGGTCCACCAGGGCCCCAGCAGCCCGAAACCGTATTACGTCAAGGAATCCGTGGGCATCGCGGTCGGGCTGCTGCTCGCGGCGCTGCAGCATGCCGGGCTCGCGACGCTGACGCACACCCCGAGCCCGATGCGCTTCCTCAACGACGTGTGCGACCGCCCGCCGGAGGAACGGCCGCACCTCGTGATCCCGGTCGGCTACCCGGCCGCCGACGCGCGCGTGCCCGATCTCGACCGCAAGTCACTGGCTGACGTCATGGTCAAGTGCTAGATCGCGCTCGTAGAAGGCGTGCAGCGGCTGGATGTGCCGTTCCGGCCGGCTCCACTGCGCGAGCAGGTCCTCGAGCAGGTGCAGCTCCTCGACGAGCGCCGGGCCGCGGTAGCGCCGGATGACGGGATGGATGAACGCGCTTTCGGCCGCGCGGCCGGGCTCCGGATGGCGCTCGATGTTGAACACGTCGGCGTAATCCTCACGCCCCCAACGCAAATTGAACGTGTAATAGTGCGGCTGATCCGAGAATCGCTCGACCGCGTATTCCTCGGGCAGGTCCTCGTAGTGGCGCGCCTGCCCGGTCGCCCTGTCGACGACGATCACGTCGCAAAGGAATTCGAACTGGGTCCACAGCGCGGAGCTCCAGTTGATCCTGCCGAGCGTCAGCTCGGTGAGCGTGTGCGCGTCGGCGCTTTCCACCCCGTGCGGCAGTGGCCGTTGCTCATATCGCTCCATCAGCAGGCGGGTCAGCGTCCGCAGGTTGTAGCGGAACCCATCGATGAACGCCGACGACGCCCGCTTGAAGTCGCGGTCCTGAGCTATCGTTCCGGCGAAGTACAGACCGTCCACATTGGTCGACTGCCAGTCGGGACGCAGCCCGGGGATCCGCCCGTCGCGCACCATCTCCGGCCGGCACTCCGGGTCGAAGAGCGACGTGT
>JBIOYB010000128.1:0-9036 GCA_044869915.1 Allorhizocola sp. | reverse complement strand
CTCGAAGTCTCGGTTCGGTGCGGACCTGACCAGACCCCTCGGCGGAAACCGGTCACTGCTCCTGGCGCGCGACCGGCCGTCAGCTCTGTTGCCGGTGCCGACCGGCCCGACCACCGTCCAAGAAACCGAATCCCTCGGCAGAAACCGATACCGCGACCGCCGGCGCCCGCACTGCCTGCCATCAGCCCGCGGCCCGGCGCCCGGCGCCCGTCAGCCCATCAACCCCGCGGCCCGGCGCCCGCACTGCCCGCCATCAACCCCGCGGCCCGGCGCCCGTCAGCCTGACCACTGTCCAGGAAACCGGGGGGAGGACGGCTTGTATCCGGCCGTTGTCGGCGACCGCCGTGTCATTGGGCCGCGGTGCGACGCGGTCCGGGTCGTCTGCGGTGTTGCGCTCATACGGATCGGCTCCGGCAAGGGTGAGCGCCTCGACGACGCGGATGCCGCCCAGTGCGCGGGCGTCGACGTCCAGCGAAAGCGGCATGTCCACCGAGCGGTTTACCGCGAAGACGACGGTGTCACCGGTTTCCGGGTCGTGAGTGGCCACGGCGTGCAGCGCGGCGACCTCACCGTGCTCCTTCGTCTCGTGAACCGGTGAGACCGGTTCCACCCGGAGAACATCGCCCTTGGCGAATCGGGCCGCCTGGGCGAAAGGGTAGAACGTGGTCTGCCGCCACGCCCGCCCACCGGGTTCGGTGAAAATCGGCGCGATCACGTTGACCAGCTGTGCCAGGCACGCGGCGGTGACCCGATCGCTGTGGCGCAACAGCGCGATCAGCAGGCTGCCCACGACCACGGCGTCGGCGAGGTTGTAGTGGTCCTCGAGCAGCCGCGGCGCAACCGGCCAATCCTGCCCCTTCGGAACCTCCGATTCGAGCCGCTTCCAGTACCAAACATTCCATTCATCAAAGGAGATGTTGATGCGTTTATCAGAGCGTTTCTTCGCGCGGACGTGGTCGGCGGTCGCCACGACATCGGCTATGAACTTCTCCATGTTGACCGCGCTGGCGAGGAAACCGCCCAGATCGCCGTCGCTCTCCTGGTAGTAGGCGTGACACGACACGTAGTCGACGACATCGTAGGCGTGCTCGAGGACGGTGGCCTCCCACTGCCCGAACGTCGGCATGCTCGAGTTGGAGCTGCCGCAGGCGACCAGCTCCAATCCCGGGTCAATCATGCGCATCGCGCGTGCGGTCTCCGCGGCGAGCCGGCCATACTCCTCGGCGGTCTTGTGCCCGATCTGCCATGGCCCGTCCATTTCGTTGCCCAGACACCACATCCGGACGCCATGCGGATCCTTGGCGCCGTTGGCGACGCGCAGGTCGGCGAGCCTAGTCCCGGACGTCACTTGGCAGTACTCCAGCAGGTCGAGGGCCTCCTGCACACCGCGGCTGCCGAGGTTGACGGCCATAATCGGCTCCACACCGGCCTTGCGCGCCCAGCGGATGAACTCGTCGAGCCCGAACGTGTTGGGCTCGAGGCTGTGCCAGGCAAGGTCGAGCCGTGCCGGGCGGTCCTCGACCGGGCCGATCCCGTCCTCCCAGCGGTATCCGGAAACAAAGTTGCCGCCCGGATAGCGCACCGTCGTCACGCCGAGCTCGCGCACCAACTCCAGGACGTCGGCACGAAACCCGTCGGCATCGGCGGCGGGGTGATCCGGCTCGTAGATACCGGTATAGACGCAGCGGCCCAGGTGCTCGACGAATGTGCCGAAGGTGCGCCGTTGCACCGGTGCCACGCGGAAGGCCGGATCGAGGGTGAATCGTGCCGTTGCCGGAGCTCTTTCTGTCACCGCTCTCTTGTACCAGATCAAGCCGGCCGACCGCGACGCCGCCGCCGGATCCATCGACGTCATCGCGCTTGACGACCCGGCCGCCCAAGCGACACATGACTTCGCCGCCGACGTCGGCAGATCCGGGCACACGCTGGTTGCCGACGCTCCTGCGGCAAAACGGCCCGCGTGGCAAACGGTGCCAACCGGCGCAGGGTCAACGATGGCGAGCTGCGCTGCGCCCTCACACTCCTGGCCGACGGGACGCCGGCAACGACCCGAGTTGAGGCGCGCGCCGGCTCCCATGACGCGCCAGCCCTCGCGCTCGGCCGGGTGCTTCAGTAGGCGCGCAAAGCGAAGAAGTCGAAATCGGCCACCGCGCGCCGACCGCCCAGATCGTGCGCGCACAACCCGACGAACGCGCCAGTGAAACGCAGCCGGGAACCGTAATCATCGGACAGCTTGCTCGCGTCGAACACCGGCCCGATGTCGCGCCAGGCAACACCGTCGGGCGACGCCGCGAAACGCAGTCGAGCGCCGTCGAAACGTGCGCGCAGATGCGCCACAGGCCAGTCGTCGATCGGCTCGGCACCGAACTCCTCGTGGCGGCCGTCGTCGGCCACGATGATGCCAAGCACCCGGCCGTGCGCCTCGGAGTGTGTCACCCTCAGGTAATAGTGCGTCGAGGTGTCGTACCAGCAAATCAAACCGGCCATCTGCGAAAAGTGAGCCGGACGGAAGTCGAGCACGGTCGTGGCCTCGCAGTTGACCGACGTGAGCCGTTGTGCGGCAAGGCTTTGGTCAAACAGTGAACGTGGGCTCTGCCTGCCGCGCAAGCGCAACCACCCCGGCCGCTCCGACAGGCTGAGCCAAGGCTCCGTAAGCGGGCCGCGCGGCGTGCACCAGCGCGGGTCGAGCGCGTCGCCATCGAAGTCGTCCCGTTCGGGCGGCGTGGTCCACGGACGGGGCGGAAGGTCGCACGGCACGTCGACGAGCGGATGGTGGCCGCCATGCGAGAGGCGCAACCAGCCGTCGGCCGTCCACGAGACGGCCTGCAGGCACGTTTCCCGGCCGAGGATGCAGCGCGGTCCGTCCGGTGTGGACACCGGTCGGCCCGCGAGGTGGACTAGAAACACGTCTCCGGCCGGGGTATCGACGAGCTCACCGTGGCCGGCCTTCTGCAGCGGCACGTCGGGATCGTCGCGCGTCGTGAGCAGCGAACCGGCCGGGTCAAGCTCGTACGGACCGGCGACCGATGCCGCGCGGGCCATGAGAATGCCGTGGTTCCAACCTGTCCCGCCCTCGGCGAGCATGAGATGGTACCGGTTGCCATGCCGGTACAGGTTGGGGCCTTCGATCAGTTCCTCATGGCGCAGGATGACTTGCGGCTCGCCGATCAGCCGGCCCGCCGAGTGGTCGTATTCCTGTAGCACGATTCCGGCAAATGCCTGGTGCCCGGCGCGGTGGTCCCACTGCACGTTGACCAGCCAGCGCCGCCCGTCGTCATCGTGAAACAGTGACGGGTCGAAGCCGGATGAGTTGAGGTAGACCGGTTTCGACCACGGCCCCTCGATCGAGGGCGCGGTCACCAGAAAATTGTCCACGTCCTTGTAGGGCCGTTCCAAGGTGCGCACGATGCTGTAGACGAGCCAGAAACGGCCGTCGTGATAGGACAGAGACGGGGCCCAGACCCCACCGGAGTCGGGGATGCCCCTCAGATCGAGGTCCAGCGCGTGGCCCACCAGGCGCCAGTGCGCCAGGTCGGTTGAGTGGTAGACGGGCACGCCGGGATGCCACTCAAACGTGGACGTGGCCACGTAGTAATCGGTCCCCACCCGCACGATCGACGGGTCGGGATGGAAGCCGGGAAGGATCGGGTTATGGATCGTCATCGTGTTTCATCCAGCTCTCCGCCGCGCAGCCGCACCGTCGCCTCCGGCCGGAGGTCCGGCTCGGCGTCGGCGGCATGGACCGCGAGCGACGCGTTGTGCGCCGTGTCAGCGGCATGGACCGCGAGCGACGCGTTGTGCGCCGCGTCGGCGGCATGGACCGCAAGCGAAGCGCTGCGCGCCGCATCGGCGGCATGGACCACAAGCGAAGCATTGCGCGCAGCGACTGAGGCGGCCCGCACGCACGACCGCTGCCCGCCGCCGGGATGGGTGAAGTAAAACAGGTAGACGTTGTCCACCTGTGAGAGCGCGCACGCGTGATGCCCAGGACCGTCAGCGATCCCGGCGAGGATGTTCTGCCCCCTGGTCCACGTGTGCAGGTCGGGCGAGCGGTAGACACCCAGGCCGTTCCAGGGATCGGTCACCATCCAATAGCTGCCGCCGTGCCGGAAGACGCTCGGGCCCTCCTGCGGCCGGTCGCCGAGCACCCGGCCGATCGGGCGCCAGACGAACAGGTCCGGTGAATCGGCCGCGTGGATCGTGCTGCCGTCGCCCTCATCCTTGTACCACATGCGCCATCTCCCATCCGGCAGCGGCCATACGCACGCGTCGATGACGCGATCGCTCGAAAGCTCCAATGTGGACACGAACCGCCAGCGCGCCAGATCGTGCGACGTGTAGTGCAGGATGTGCCGTTCGCCGGACCAGTCCGTGCGGATCCCCCGGATGTAGGAGACGTACATGTGGTACTGGCCGTCATGCCACAGCACCTCGGGCGCCCAGTAGGTGTTGCGCCCCGGCTCGTGCGCGAGGCCGAGTGCGACGCCACGATATCCCCAGGTGCGCCCGCCGTCATCGCTGGTCGCCACGCCGATGTCGGTGCCGTGCGCCCATGCCACGCCCTCGGTTTGCAGGTCTGCCCGCCGTGCCGTGTAGAACATCCGCCACGTGGCGGTCTTGCGGTGGTAAATCACGGTCGGGTCGGCCGCGCCGTCGTGCACCGGGTCGCGAAACAGCGTCACGATACCTCCACCATCGGCGCGGAGACCGATTGCGCACGGGGTATGCCGTCTCGAGCCGCCCCGGCCCCCCGCCCGACGGCATGCGGGCGCTCGCCTCCGCGCCATACACGCCCGCGCCATACACGCCCGCGCCATAAACGCCCGCGCCAGAAACGCCCGCGACCGCCGGGGTGTGAAGCCCGGCCGCAGCCGCGGCATAACCACGGGCTCAGTGAAGACATGCATAGGCGTTCCCAGCCGACAGAAACCGTTTTCTACGGAGCCTAGGATCCGTACCGGCTGCGGGTCAAGACCACCGATCGCCAAGCAAGCGAAGATGTCGGTTTCTACGTGCAATCCAGCTCCGCTCTGGTTGACCCGGCGCACCAGGGCACTTAGATTAGAGACCGATTTCATCGAGACGACGAGAGGGGCACCGACCGTGGCCGATCGCCCGGCGGCGTTGTTCGCCATGCGCTCCCGCCACCTTGCGGAGATCTTCCCGCCCGAGGTGATGCGGCGACTGCGCCACCTGGTGGATGTGGACCCGGACCTCGTCGCCGAGCGGTTCGACGACCCCGGTGTGCTTGCGGCGCTGGGCTCCACCGAGCTGCTCATCACCGGATGGGGCTGCCCGCCGCTCGACGAGCCGATGCTCGCCGCCGCGCCCCGGCTCCGCGCGGTCGTGCACACCGCGGGGTCGGTCAAGTCGCACATCACCCAGGCCGCATGGGATCGCGGCCTGCTGGTGTCCTCTGCCGCCGAGGCCAACGGATTGCCGGTGGCCGAGTACACGCTCGCCGCGATTCTTTTCGCCGGCAAGGGCATCTTCCATCTGCGTGAACGGTATCGCGCGCAGCGCACGTTTTCTCTAGCGGCGACAATCAACGGGGTCGGCAACTTCCGGCGCCGCGTCGGTGTCATCGGCGCTTCGCGGATCGGCCGGAGGGTACTGCAACTGTTGAGTCATTTCGATTTTGATGTGTACCTCGCCGACCCCTACGCGGAGCCGGAGCAGGCCGCGCGGCTCGGAGCACGGTTACTGCCGCTCGATGACCTGTTGCGCACGTGCGACATCGTCAGCGTGCACGCGCCGTCGACTGTCCACACGCGACAGATGATCGGCGCCGGCCGGTTGGCCATGCTGCGCGACGGCGCGTTCTTGATCAACACAGCGCGCGGTGAACTGATCGACAGCGCCGCTTTGATCGCCGAGCTGTCGAGCGGGCGGATCAGCGCTGTGCTCGACGTCACGGATCCGGAGCCGCCGCCCGCCGATTCCCCACTGTTTGCCCTGCCCAACGTGTTTCTCACGCCGCACGTGGCCGGCTCTCACGGTAACGAATTGGAGCGTCTTGGCCACAGCGCGCTCGCCGAGGTCGAGCGCTTTTTGTCCGGGCGACCCCTCGCCCATCAGGTACATCCGCACGAGATAGCGCGCATAGCGTGATCGCCTCCGCGCACTATCCTTGACGGCATCCAAGCCATCCGGGGGAAGAAAGGTCTGCTGTGGCCAAGAAACAAGCGCCGGCGAATGGAAGCCGCTCCACCATTCGCGATGTCGCCGTGCGGGCGGGGGTCTCACCGGCCACCGTGTCGCGCGTGCTGATCGGCAACTATCCGGTGGCCTCGGCGACCAAGGCCAAGGTGCACCGCGCCATGCGCGATCTGGACTATGTCGTCAACGCCCAAGCACGGGCACTGTCGAGCATGTCCACCAAGACTGTCGCGTTTCTGGTCGACGACGTCACCGGCGCGTTCTACGCCCACATCGCGCGCGGGGTCGAGCGGCAGGCCAAAGACGAGGGCCGGCTCTGCCTGATGTGCACCACCGACGGCGACTGGCAGCAGGCCTTCCTGCTCATCGAGATGATGCGCCAGCAAAACGCCGACGCCGTCGTCGTGGTCGGCGGCGCGTGGGAGGACAAGGAATACGAGCAGCGCATGATCCACTATGCGCGTGCGCTGGACCGTTCAGGCTCCCGCCTCGTGCTCGTGGGCCGGCCGCCGCTGGCCGAGGACGCGCCCGTCACCGTGGTCGAATATGACAATGAGGGCGGGGCCTATGCCATCACCAGTCATCTGCTCGCTCTGGGCCACAGGCGCATCGCCTATCTCGGCGCCGTCGCGCACTTCGTCACCAGCTCGCAGCGTCTCAACGGGTTTCACCGCGCGCACGAGAGCCAGGGGATCAAGGTGGATCCGGCGCTGATCGTCCCCGGCGACCACAGCCGCTCGTTCGGCCATCGCGGCGTCAAGAAGCTGCTCGCCGAGAAGGCGAGGTTCACGGCGATCCTTGCGGCGACCGATGTGATCGCGGCCGGTGCGCTGCAGGCGCTGCGCGAAGAGGGCCTGCGAGTGCCCGAGGACGTGGCCGTGGCGGGCTATGACGACATCCCGCTCGCGGCCGACCTCTACCCCGCCCTGACCACCGTGCACGTGCCGCAGGAGGAGCTGGGCCGGGCCGCGATCCGGTTGGCCCTCAACCGCGACAAGCACACCGGCGCGCAACACCTGATGCTGGGCACGCACGTCGTGGTGCGCGATTCCGCGCCATCGCCCGGCCGCTCCAGTCGCCACTAGAAAAGTTAGAAACGCGTTTCTTTGAAACCACCGCCGGCGCGGCCTATTTGAGACTGCCGATGGTGATTCCGGACCGCCAGTAGCGCTGCATCGACACCATCAGCAGGATCATCGGAATAGTCGACACGATCGAGCCCAGCACCACCAGCGTGGTCAGGTCGTAGGACTGGTCCATCTTCAGCTCCAGCCAGTGATAGAGACCGAGCATCACCGTCCACTTCTCCTCGCCTCGCAGGAAGATGAGCGGGCCGAAGAAAGAGTTCCACGCGCCGACGAAACCGAGCAGAAACACGGTGGCCGCACCGGTCGACATCAGGCGCGCACCGATCTGGAGGAAGATACGGTATTCCCCCGCGCCGTCGATGCGCGCGGCCTCGATCAGCTCATGCGGGATCGCCCCCTCCGCGTATACCTTCGCCAGGTACACAGAAAAGGCACTGAAGAAGCCTGGCACGATGACGGCGGACGGAGTGTTGACCATCTTCAGCTCGGTCAGGAGCAGAAACGACGGAATCGTCAACAGCGCACCCGGTACCAGAAAAGAGGCGATGATGCAGCCCATGAGGAAACCGCGACCACGGAACTTGTACATCGCGAGACCGTATCCACACGCGACACAGACGATGGTCATGCCGACGGTGCCGGTCACGCCGTAGAACAGCGTGTTCCACATCCACCGCAGGAAGATACCGTTGTCATAGGTGAACAGCAGCTTGATGTTGTCGCCGAGGCTCATGTTCGCGAACCATAGACCGTTGGTGGTGTAGAGGTCGTCCTGGCTCTTCGTCGCGGCCACGATGAGCCACCACAGCGGCGCGAGCGAATACAGCGTGAACAGGATCAGGCCCACGATGATCAGGAATCTGGACGCCTTTGACTGCCGAATCGTTGCCATCACATCTCCGGTGCCCGGTTGGTGAACTTGTAGAAGGCCGCCGAAATCAGGCCGACGACGAGCGCGAGGATGATCGACAGTGCCGCCGCGTAGTTGAAGTCACCGATTTCGAAGGCGTGGTTGTAGATCGTCATGATCGGCGTGAAGTTGCGGTGAACGGTCTCTGGCGTCATCGACCGGAACAGCAACGGATCGCTGAATATCTGCAGGGTGCCGATGATACCCAGGACAGAAACAAGCACCAGCGAACTCCGGACGTAGGGGACCTTGATGGACCAGGCGATGCGCCACTCCGATGCGC
This sequence comes from Allorhizocola sp., assembly GCA_044869915.1. Classification (GTDB taxonomy): domain Bacteria; phylum Actinomycetota; class Actinomycetes; order Mycobacteriales; family Micromonosporaceae; genus Allorhizocola. The sequence goes on along the minus strand of JBIOYB010000128.1, from coordinate 596 downwards.
CATCGACCCTTGCGCTGTCAAAGATTTCTCTTGGTACCGACTGGAGCGCGCCATACACGATGAGCATACTGAAACCGATACCGTTCCACGCCATCAGATTGCCGATGGAAACCCATATCATCTCGCCGCTGTAGAAGTTGGCCTCGATGCCGAACAGCTCAAAGAACGGCGTGAGCGGGCCGACCGCCGGGCTGTAGAGGTAAATCCAGATGAGCGTGGCCACGATGTTGGGAATCATGTATGGGATGAGCATCAGCAGGCGGAAACGGTGCGCCACCCGCCGCTTGACCGCGTCCAGCAGCAGCGCCATCATGAGCGCGGTCAGCTGCGTGACCGGGATGATGACGATGGCGAACAGGGTGACCCGCCACATGCTTTGCCAGAACGCCACGTCTTTGAAGCCCCGCACGAAGTTGTCGAGCCCGCTGAACTCGATGGTCCGCTCGCCGAACCCGAGACCGGAGCTCTGTGTGGTGTAAAGACTGTGGCGCAGCGCCATGACCACCGGCACCACAGTGAACAGGACGAATCCCGCGAAGAACGGGACGGTGAAAGAGAAACCCTTGAGCGCCACAATGCGCTTCCACCGCAGTTGG
>JBIOYB010000127.1:0-5680 GCA_044869915.1 Allorhizocola sp. | reverse complement strand
CGGCCACCGTGTAGAGCAGGATCGGCGTCGCGAGGTCGACGATGACGACCGGCTCGCGGGACAGGAGGTGGAGCGCGGCGACAAACGCGCACACGGCGAGCATCGGCAGTGGCCAGCGGCGGCGCAGCGCGACCCCGACGACCGCCAGAAGCGTTGCGGCCCACCAGTCCGGCCCCCTGTCGGGCTGGTTGATGAACGCGCAGGCCAGCACGAGCACGACCGCCAGCCCGGCATCCTGAACCCACGGTTTACGCCACATACGTCGCGAGGATAGTGCGCACGGCCGTCCACCGAATCTGTCTCAAGACAGATCCCGCATGTGACCACGGTCGGACGCGCGTGCATCGATCCGCGCCGCAGGCTTTGGCGCATGCGAAGATTTATCACCGTCGCGGTGGCCGGTCTGGCGTCGACGCTCCTTGTGGGCACGGGCGCGGCACCGGCCATCGCGGCCGAACGGTCCACTGAGTCCACCGGGTCCGCGGGGTCCACGGTCGCCTGGCAGGACTGCCCGCAGTACTCCGACGAGGTGCTGCGCTTCATGCTGCCAGAGGAGCTCATCCCCGAGTTCAAACGGCTGTGGCAGCGCACGCAGTGCGGCACGGTCAGCGTCCCGCTGGACTACCGCAACCCGGGCGGGCGCCGGATCACGGTCGCCATCACGCGGCTGCCGGCGACCGACCAGGCCCGCCGGCTCGGCGCGATGGCGGTCAACCCGGGCGGCCCGGGCGGCAGCGGCTACCTGATGCCGACGCGCCTCATGCTCGGCTCGGAAATCGCCGGGCTCAACGAGCGCTATGACCTGATCGGGTTTGACCCGCGCGGCGTGGGCTACAGCTCCACAGTGGACTGTGCTCCGCCGGGTCCACTACCCCAGCCGCAACCGGGCCCGATCACCGAGGCCTACGCGCGTCAGGTCTACGAAGCCCAGGTGGGCTTCAACACGGCGTGCGGCAACAGCGACCCGGCCTTCCTCGGGCAGCTGACCACGGCCAGTGTGGCTCGTGACCTCGACCGGGTGCGGGCCGCATTGGGCGAGCGCAAGCTGAACTTCTTCGGCGTCTCGTGGGGCACCTGGCTGGGCGCGGTCTACCGCAACCTGTTCTCGGAGCGGGTCGGGCGCATGTGGCTGGACAGCACGGCCATCCCCGGGCACCGCTTCGACCGGTTCTCCGACGAGCGGGCGGCGGCGGCCGAGCACGACTCCGCGCGCATGACCGAGTGGATCGCCCAGCGCCACGACGTGTACGGCTTGGGCGCCACGGCCGCCGAGGTGCGGTCGGTCCTGCTGGGCATGCAGCGGGACCTCAACGCCAACCCGCGCCGGTTCACGGATCTGGACTTCACGTTCGACGCCTCCTTCGTCGCCGTGGCCAGCTCGCAGCCCTCGCCGGTGTGGCCGCTGGCCGCGCAGGTGCTCAAGGAGCTGCGCGAGGCGACCGGCCCGCTGGCCCCGCCAGCGATCAAGGAGGTGCTCGGTGGGGACGGGCCGCAGGAGCCGCCGCCGGCCGGCCTGCCCCCGGGAGGCAACCAAACCATGAACCACGCCGTGTTCTGCAACGAGGACACGGGCCCGCGGCATGACTTCGCCGGTGCGTGGGCGGCCTACCAGCAGCGCCTGGCGGCCAACCCGCTGACCGGCGCGTCGCTGCGGTTCTCCGCGGACTGCACGGGCTGGCCGCTGCCGGTCCAGCCCGTCCAGCTGCGGCGGTCAACCGCGTCGCTGGTGATGTCGGGGCACGTGAACGAGTCTCCTTCGCCCTACCAGTGGACGTGGGAGATGCAGCGGGCCGTCGGCGGTGCCGTGCTCACGGTCGCCGACGACGTGCATGGTTCGGTCGCCAGCACGCCGGACTGCGCGGCGAAGCTGGTGGCATACTTCAACACCGGCCGGGCCCCCTGGCACGACCGGTGCGACGGTGTCCCGCAACCCGATGCCGCAACGCCCGATACCGCAGCGCCGCCGCTGGTCTCTGGACTGAGCGATCTTGAAGCCACGCTCTTCGGCTTCAAGATCCCGAGGGAAGAGACCAGCTTTAGGGCGGCGCTGCCCCGCGACTTGCTTTAGCGGGAGCAAAGTATTACCGCTCAGACTCGCTTGGGCAGGACCTTCTTGCGCTCGGCGAACGCCTTCAACTGGCGCGAGCGGTAGTCTGCGGTAAACGAGATCAACAGGATGTAGCCGAGGGCGGTGCCGCCGATGGCGATGCCGCCCCAGGTCCATATCTGCGAGAAAAAAGCTCCGGCCCCGTTGGCGAACGGCGACTCGCCGACCGTCAACGGGCCGACGAAGATGCTCAGCACGCAGGCCGCGAGCGCCGCAATCCCCAGGTCGAGCCCGACCCGGCCGAACGGGCGCAACCGCCCCCACCACAGCGTCACGGCGACAAAGATCAGGCCGAGCACACCGATCAGGATGAAGCCCGCGAGTGCCTTGCGGTCCTCGAGCACCTGTTGGTTTTCTGCTTTGAGCGACTTGGCGATCCACCGGCCGGCGACATTGATCGCGAACAGAACGCCGGCGAGGATGCCGACCTCCCGCCACCTGATTAGCATCAATTCCTCCCACGACACGTCACACGTGGCTCAGCATCGTACCGCCAGGAGAACTTCTCCCGCCTCACCTCTTTGCCGCCTTTTTCGAACACTCGCCAGGCGTCCTGGCTGAAGCCCTGCGAACCGGGCCGGGCGATGCAGGCGGAACCGCTCGACTCGATCTCCTCGGGCTCGGTGAAGTCGCGTTTGGCGCTCCATTCGGTGCGGACGCTGTCGTACACCTTGGTCGACCACATGCTCACGGTGATCGAGTCCTCGGTGTAGGAGGTGTCGATGAGCACGCTGTGCTCGGTGTTGTTGCGGAACTTCAGGTCCAGGTTGGGATAGAAGATCGTCGCCTCGATGACCGACGGGTAGCTGGAGAAGTAGATGGTGTGCGGCTGGTGGTGGATGTCTTCCAGGCCGGCGTAGTAGGCCGCGTTGAACAGCGTCGTGGTGAACTGCGACATGCCGCCGCCGACGCCCGGCTCGAGCTTGCCGTTCATGATGACGGGCGCGTCCTTGTAGCCCTGCTCGTAGCCGCGCGGCCCGGTGAATTCGTTGAGTGAGAAGGTCTCCCCGGGTTTGACGACCGCGCCGTCGACCTTGTTCGCGCCCGTGATGATGTTGATGCTGCGCCCGTAGTTGAGGCCGCCGCTGAAGTGGGTGGTGAACGTGGACACTTGCTCGGTGATGCCGAGCGCGGCCAGTTTAGCGCTGGTCGTCTCCGGCTCGACCTGCTTGAAGCCGGCATGAAGGGTGCGCTCGGGAGCCTTGGGCAGGACCTGCATGAGGTCGGTGGCCAGCTTGGCCGTGTCGACGAGCAGGCCGCCGGAGCTCGCGAGGATCTGTCCATCCCCGACACTCGCGCTTTGCGGGGCGACCTCGACCTTGGCCAGTTCGGGCTGAAGCGCCGCCCGCAGGGCCTTCTCGTCGACGTGCGGGGTGAGTTTGCCCATCTCGTCGGAGTCGATGATCAGGCTGGCGGCGATCACCTCCGGTGCCGCGGTGAGCGGGCCCTTGTCGGTGTCGATCGTGACCCCGGCCGCGACCGCGGGCAGGGCCAGCTCGGCGAGCAGGCGGTCGACGTCGGCGGCCGTGCCGGCCGGGACGACGTCGACGATCGGGACGACGGCTTCCGGCTCACGCAACCACGACCCGGTCACGATCGCTGTGGTCGTCGGAATATCGAGGCCTTTCCCTCGTACCGGATAAACGGGTTGAGGATCCAGGCCCTGGAACCGGATTGCCGGCATGGTGGCCGGCGCACCCATCGCCTCTGCCGTGGGTTTGAGCGCGGCGACCAGCGCTTTGCCATCGATGTTGACCACCGGCTCGATGTTGTCCCGCCCGAAGAGGGCGGCGATGCGGTTGTGGCCCGCGGCCTTGGTCACCGTGGCATCGACGTCCACGGATAGGCCGATGTCTCCGGGGTTGAGGTCGACCGCACGGTCCTGGATCTTCACGTGGACGGGCTGGTTGACCCGGTCGGCGAGGGCGGCCTGAAGCGCGGCACGCGCCTCGCCGCGGCTCATGCCGCCGACCGCGATGCCCAGCACCTTTACGCCACGGGGGATGTCGGGCGTGTAGGCGTAGGCGCCGCCGATCCCGCCGAGCGAGATCACGAGCGCGGTCAAAATGCCGGCAATCAGCCACCTGCGTCGCTTATCCATAGCCATTTCCGTGAGTCCGGTCGTCATCATTGACAAACCCGACCCAGGCTAATGCGATATGCCCGACACGCCCATTTTCTGTGTGGCCGGTTTCTGTGTGGTCGGTCTCATGATCGGGGTCAGGAGCCCGAACACACCCGCGGCAAACGTCCCCAGCCCCGTCCACGAGTTGGCCAGCTGATCACCCTCGGCCGCGGGCGCGATCGCGATCAGCATGATCAGCGCCCACGGCACGGCCGGAAGCAGCCAGGCCCACCATCGGTCCACAGTGGACACGGCGAACCAAGCGAGAAAAACGTTGCCCGCAAAGGCCATCAGCACGGGTATGTACCACGGTCCGGGCGTCGCGAACACCTCGAGCACCGCGGAGCCGACCGCCATCAGGATCGCGAGCGCGCCGCCCGCGATCCTGAGACTGGCATCAAAAACCCGCGAAAAGGTCATTTTCCCAGCCGTACGGGCCCTTGGACGGGCCCCGCTCGCCACGGGCGAGCGTGTAATGCTCGACGCCCATGAACTCCTGGCCGAAGTTGCCGGCGATCGAGTAGAGCCACGAGTTTGCCGGGATCTGCGTGGCGTGCGCGCGCAGCGCGGCCATCTTCGCGTCGTGATAGTCGGAGCCGTCGATGGATGCCGCGATCTGCTCGTCGGGCGTGCCGAACGGGAACTCGCTGACGTCGGTGATCCCCGCGAACGGGTTGTTTTCCGACTCGGCGAACGCCTCGACCCCCGCCTTGAGCACCGACAGCGGCATCGCCGTCCAGTAGATCTTCTGTGGGCCGTCGGCGCCCGCCAGCTCCGCGGCCCGCATGGCGACCCGATGGGCCTGGATGTGATCGGGATGACCGTAGAAACCGTTGGGATCGTATGTCACAAGAACCTGCGGTTTGACCTCTTTGATGACTTCCAGGAGGTATCCGGCCGCCTCGTCGAGATCCGCCCGCCAAAAGCATCGAGGATGCTCGTTGGCTGGAGTGCCCATCATGCCCGAATCGCGATAACGGCCCGCCCCGCCGAGGAACCGGTGATCGGCCACGCCCAGTGCGGCACACGCCTCGCGCAGCTCGGTCAGCCGGTAGCCACCCAGCTGATCCGCCTGCGCCGCCTCGAGTTGGGCCAGCTCCGGCACATGAATCTCACCCTCCTCGCCCAACGTGCATGTCACCAACGTCACATGGGCGCCCGACGCCGCATAGTGCGCCATCGTTGCCCCGGTGCCGATGGACTCGTCATCCGGATGCGCGTGAACAAACAGGATGCTTCTCGCCAGACCATGAGCCATGAAGCCGACTCTATCCGTTCAGCCACTAGCGGCCCGATAACGCCGATACCATTCGCCCATGGGGGCAAAGGTGAGCCTCAGTCGCGACGGCTTGTGCGTGCTGCATCTGCAGGACGGGTTGCTGCGCGCCTGTGATGTGCCCAACGGACAGGTGCGCGAGCTCGGCACGGATGTGGCCGATTATGCGGTC
>JBIOYB010000126.1:0-3735 GCA_044869915.1 Allorhizocola sp. | reverse complement strand
TGTCCCCGGACGCTCAGGATGACGATGTAGGCGTCGTTGATGGTGAGGATGCTGGAGTTGTTGGAAGGCCCCGCCGGCTGGATCCGGCGGGGCCTTTGTGTTCAGGGTGTCGGCTTGGTGGTCAGTCTGTCGTGACCTCGTTGACGGCGACGCGGGCGCTGGCCTGGTCGACGAGGGGTTTTCGCTCGGCGTAGGCGGCGATGAGGGCTTGGACCGCGAGGTTGTTCACGGCCCGGGGTAGGCCGCGACTGGTGTTGTGGATGAGTTCGATCGCGTCGTCGGCGAAGAGCACGTCGGCGCGGCCGGCGAGTTTGACATGGTGGTGGATGTAGGTGGCGGTCTCGTCCCGGCTCATCGCTTCCATCGTGTATCTCATCGTGATCCGTTGGTCGAGTGCGGCGAGGATCCCGAGCCTGATGTTGCGCCGGAGGGTGGGTTGGCCGATGAGCAGACAGGCCATCGGCGAGCCTGAATCTAGGTCGTGATTGGACAACATGCGAACGGCCTCAAGCTGAGGCGGTTGGAGCATGTGAGCCTCATCGATGGCCAGTATCGGGGTGCGGCCGCGCTCGGCGTGCTCGTTGGCGATCGCGTCAAGGGCTTGGGGGACGAGGGTTGCGTGGTGAGGTTTGGGAACGCCGCCGAGAGCGGAGACCACAGCATGATGGATCCCTCTGACGCCGACGGTCGGATTCGGCAGGTAGATCAGGACGTGGCGGGACTGGTCGAGGGCCTCGACCGCAGCTCGCAGGGCCACGGTCTTGCCGGCGCCGACCTCACCGATCACGACGCCGAGACCGCGTTCCTGGATGCAGAACGTGATCCGGGCAGTGGCCTGGGCGTGGGCGTCGTGGCGGTGCAGCATGCTCGGGGCCAGATCGCGGCCGAACGGCACTTTCGAGAAACCGTAGTGGTGCTTGAGCTTAGAAATCATTGCCAGTCCTCGATTTGGTGACTGGTGTGCCGTTGGCGAGTGCGATCGCGTCGATAATCCGGCTGATGTTGTTGCCGTCGAGCACGCCCAGGACCCGGCCCAGCCGTAGGGGGACGTTGCCGCCGAGGCTCGCGGCGATGCGCAGAACGTCGGCCTCGGAACTGGAGCAGGGCAGGCGGTGCTGGTTGAGGGCGGTGATGGCGGCGCCCCAACGTATGTAGGCGCAGGTCGGGTGGCACCGGGCGATGCGGACGAACTCCTCTCGGAAGGCCGATCGTCCCAGGAAGATGCCGTGGTCGATGAGCAGGTCGACGGCGGCGTAGTGGGTGTCGATGCCGGCGGCGTGCTCACGCAACGCGGCGGCCAGCTCCGGCGCGCCCATGAGCCGTGATCGGTGATGGGTCATCGCTGGTCTCCCTCGTTGCTGTCGGGGCTGGGCTGGTCGTCCGGGACGCGGTCGGGCTGCGCAGTGCCGGCCTGGTCGGGTGGTGGGCTGGTGATGGCGTCGAAGTTGATCCGCCGGGCGTCGGCGGCGTCGTGAGCGGCCGCCACCAGACGCAGGTAGTCGATCCCGGTCGGTGGTGCCGGTGTGGCGGGCAGGTCGGGGCGGGCCTTGGGATGGACGTGGCGGCCGATGATCTGCGGGGTGGCCAGGCCCATCGGCTTGCCGTTGTGACGCACCTCGATATGGGTCAGATCGAATGGGTCGAAGACGAGCTCGACCTTGCGCCCGACCAGGAACGCGTCGACGCAGTAGATGTTGGCGAACAGGCTCACCGTCGCGGTCTTGCGCACCTGCCGGGTCACCGTCCACAGGAACGCCTCGTGCAACTGCGCCGGCGTCGGCTGTGGGAACGGCGCCCCGGCCAGCCACCGATCCAGCGGAGCCTGGCCGGTGCCCTCATGCACCCGGCGGTGGTAGACGGTCTCGACCCAGGCCTGGAACAGCCTGTTAAGCTCGGCCAGGTCCGCCACCTTCGCGGCAGCGACCTCGACCAGGAACTGCCCTCGAACGGTTTCCAAGAATCTTTCGATCTTGCCCTTCCCCTGAGGGCGATAGGGGGCGCTGTGGATGATCCGGATGCCCAGCTTCGCAGCCGCCTTCTTCAAGGCATCATCCACAAAGGATGATCCGTTGTCCACGTAGATCGATTTGGGGACACCGCGGGCGGCCAGGCCCCGGCGCAGGGCAGCGGCCAGCCGGACGGTGTCTTCGAAGTGGCCCCACGCGGCGCCCATCACGGCCCGGGAGTGGTCGTCGACGAAGCAGAACAGGTAGGTCTTGCGGCCGGCGATCACCGGCCCGTGCAAGGCATCCCCGACCCAGCGGTCATTCGGCTGCGCCGCTTCGAACCGGCCGAACGCCACGGGCGGCCGCCCCTCCGGACGAGTATTGAGCTCCAGCCTCTCGAAGTGGCGCAGCAGGGTGCGCTCTGACGGCGCCCAGCCGGAATGGGCGCGCAGGACCCGCGCTACCTGCGCGGCGGTGCGGTCGGGCTGCTCCCGCTTGAGCGCCGCGGCCAGGTCCAGCACCTCGACCGGGGTGCGCGGGGTGCACTGCCGCCGCGGTGGCAACAGGGCGTCGAACCCGCCCTCCCGCCAGGCCCGGATCCAGCGGTCCAGCGTCGGCCGCGACACCCGCGCCTGCTTGCCGAACGGGCCGACGTGGACGGACTCGGCCACCCCCCGCACCAGACGACCCCGGGCCCGGGGCGACAACCCGGGATCGGCGGCGTCACGGATCAGCTGGTAGCGCCAGTACGCCACCTTCTCCGACCGGTCCCGCCGGGTCTGCTCATCACTGGATGTCACTCGGTCCTCCTCGACGCTCGACTGTGGACAGTGCCGAGCATCGAGGCTTCCCTATCGCAGCAGGTATGCCCAGGCGTCAACCCGTGTTGATCGATCTTGAGACCAGTCCGGTGACAGCAGACGGCCCGTGCTGACCGCACTGCTCAACCGCCAGCCCGACACGATGAGCACCCCGAACCGATGCGCCGCCGCCGACGCGGCCGCGCCGATCGCCGCCACCGCGTCGGCGAACACACTGGCCTGCGGGCCCGGAAGCAGGCCGTCCACCGCCAGCGTGACCGCCAGGGCCGTGAACATCGACCGCACCGCCTCCGCCCGCGACCCGAACCGGCGCAGCCACCGGCGCACCGTCGACGGCGACCGCGCCAACCTGACGGCGATCATGCGATAGCCCAGGCCTGTCGCCTTGTCGGCCAACGCCGAACCGATCACCACCGCCGTGTCCGCCCGGCGCAGCAGCGCGTCCACCAGCAGCAGCACATGCGTCACCAAGCAAACCCGGCAACGACCCCGGCGAGGGCGGACCTCAACCACCCTGCCAAGATCACGCAGTCTGCGCCGCCGGGCCCAGCCCCACGGTCCCACCACCCCGCCACACGGGCAGACATACTCCCCCGCGAGCAACCGGCTCTCGACCACAGCCAGGTCAGTCTCTACCGTCAACACCGGCGGCCTCCGTGCACGCCAGCGGCCCTCCCGAGCCAGGGGTACCAAGCCAAGATCGGGAGGGTCGCACCCAACGACATGCTCACCGTGGCGACGCACACGAAAACGGACAACCCACAAACAGGCTGTCCGCATAGATGATCAGGATGAATGGCGGGAAGCTCGCCTACGTCCTCACGTCAGGCGACGGGGAACAGCGGGCACGTCCAGTCGCCCCCGCAGTCGCAATGCCACTGGCAGGTGGTAGACGGGCGAGCCCGGGTCCAGTTGGTGCAGGAACCACAGACCTTCCTGCTGGTACGAGCATGGGATCCGGGCAGGTC
>JBIOYB010000125.1:0-39402 GCA_044869915.1 Allorhizocola sp. | reverse complement strand
CCTGACCCCACCCCCCTAGCCCAGCCTGATGGCGCCGTCGGAGATGTTGACGGCGACAGTGGGCAAGGCCCGCTTGGCGGGGCCTGCGGCAACGCTTCCGTCGGCGAGCTTGAACGCACTGCCGTGGCAGGGACACACGATGTTGCCCGCCTCCACGCCCGTGACGAGACACCCCTGGTGGGTGCACACGGCCGAGAAGGCTTTGATGACACCGGCCGACGGCTGGGTCACGACGACCTTCTGATCGGCGAACACCTTGCCACCGCCCACCGGGATGTCGGAGACCTTGGCCAGGGCCGGTTTGCCGCCCGCACCCGCCGGAGCACCGGCAGTAGCCGATGGCGCGCCGGATGGCGCGACTCCGGGCGGTGCGCCGCCGTTGCCCGTGCCACCGTCCGCCCCGGCAGGTGGCACGTCGGCGGGTGGCGCCGCCTCGCCGCCGTAGACCTGGCACCCGGCCAGCATGGCCGCGCAGCCGCTCGCGAGCACCAAACGTCGAGAGCTCAATGGCCTCCCTCCGCTGCGCTCCGCGGGGCATGCCTGCTGATTCACTCGGGACAAACCCTCGCTCATGATGTGGTCTCCCTAGAACCGGATGCCGGAGGTGGTGAAGTACCAGAACGATGATGTGAGCCAGAGCGCGATCAGGGCTGTGAAGGCCAGACCGCCGAGCACGGGCAGGACCCAGCCGCTGAGCCCCTTCTTGGGCAGCGCCAGCATCTTGACCGTGAACACGCCGAAGAAGAAGCAACCGGCGATCGAGTGCACGAGCGTGCGGAAGTCGTAGGTGGAAAAGCCCAGCGCGTAGAGGCAGTGCACCACGACCGGCACGGCCAGCAGGAAGGCGATCCGGCCCGACCAGCGGTGCAGGGTGCCCGTCCAGGCGGGCGAGCCCGGGCCGAACAGCCCGTACATCGACGACGCGGAAAGCAGCTGTACCACTGCGAACACGGCCGAACCCGTGGCCAGCCACACCTTGACGGTCAGCGGGCTGGAGAACCCGGCCACGCTCACGGCGATGCCTGTGGGCGTGTGCAGGTTGCCATACACGCCAAGGGTCACGGCCACCAGCGAACCGATGACGAACGGCACGAACAGCAGCTTCGCGTTGGAGGGCGGCATGGCCGCGGTCCGCCCCCCGGCCAGATCGTCGGCCAGATCCCGTGAACTGATCATCTGAGGCTCCTGGGGTCGATGGGGGTCGCGGTGGACACGTCCAACTTCGGTGCGGGCTGGGCGTCCGAGCACAGGCCGACCTGGCGCCCGCCCGGCAGCACGATCCATCCACAAACGACGGTCGCGCTGTTGACGAGCTGTGCGGCGCGGTAGAGCCCGCCCGGCGGCTGCGCCGTGGGCGCGGTGAAGGTCCACTTGCGCCCGCTGACGGTGATCTGGCCTGTGGCCTTGCCGCCACCGAAGGTACCCGATAAAACGGCATTAGGTCCTGAAAGCTCCAGTTTGCCGTTCGCCGCCGTGCCCTGAAGCCAGACCTCGATCTTCTTGCCGTCGCACAGGTAGGCCACGGCGACACCGTCCTTGACCGAGATCGCGATGGTCGCCGCACCGCCGTCGACCTCGCCCGCCCACACCGCGTTGACCTTCTGCGCGACGGCCGAAGGGCTGGGGCTCGGGCTGGGGCTGACATCGGCGCTGGGAGGTGTGGAGACAGCCGTATCTGCCGGTGGCAGCTGGACGGCGGCGATGGGCGCGGTTGGCTGCTTTGCCGCGATCGAGCTCATCACCAACAGCACGCCTGCCACGGCGAGCCCGGCGAGCAGCGTGATGACTGGGGTCCGACTCATACCTGTAATGTAAGGTCTGATCCCTTACGGAGTCTGCGTAGAAATCCACACAACGCGTAGGGTGTGCCCGTGCCGCGTGTCGTCATCTGGACTCTGCACCTCGCCCTGCCCATGGCCGGCCTGTGGCTGCTGCTCGCCAGGCCGGCCGCCGACCTGCCGTGGAAGCACCACGAGAGCCACTTCTGGCTTGTGCTCGTGGTCGCGCTGGTCAACGTCGTGCTGGGCATCCGCATCAACATCGCCGCCAAACGCCGCGACGATGCCCGGCTCTTCCTGGTGTCGCTCGCGTTCCTGGCGAGCTCGGGCTTCTTCGCGCTGCATGCGCTGGCCACGCCGGGGGTGCTGATAAATCATGCCAACGTCGGGTTTGACATCGCGCAGCCGGCGGGACTGCTCATCGCCGCGGTCTTCGCGGTCGCCTCGTCGGTGGAGTGGAAACGCCGGCTGCCGATCACGGCGCTGCAGATACTCCTGCTGGCACTGATCGTCACCTGGGGCACGATCTCGCTGCTCGACCTGCCCCCGCTGAACGCGACACCCGGGGCACGCGAGGTCAGCGCGCCGGTCGCGGCCGTGACCGTGGCCCTCTACCTCTACGCGGCGGTGCGCTACTACCTGCTGCACCGGCGCCGCCCGTCGGCCATGCTGATCAGCGTCATCACGGCGTTCGTGCTGCTGGCCGAGGCCATGGTCACGGTCTCGTTCGCGCACAAGTGGCAGCTGTCGTGGTGGGAGTGGCACCTGCTGCTGGCGTTCGCGTTCGGCTTCGTCGCCTACAGCGCGTATGTGCAGTATTCGCAGCGCGGTGCGGGCCTGTTCGACGCCATCACACTCAACCAGACCGCCCGCAAGATCCGGGCCGAATACGGCGCCGCCCTTGACCAACTCGTCACCGCGCTGGAGGCGGGCAACCGGCGCGGCGCGGCCGAGGTCGGCGCAAGGTTTGGGCTCAGCGAGGGGCAGTCGGCCGTGCTCGACCGGGCGGCCTATTCGCTGTCGGCCGAGCGTGAGGTGAGCCGCAAACTGGACACGCTCTTCCGGCACTACCTGTCCCCCGACGTCGCCGCCGCGCTCATCGCCGACCCCGACCAGGCCGCGCTCGGCGGCTCGGTCGTGGAGGTGACCGCGCTCTTCGCCGACCTGCGCGGCTTCACCACCTTCTCCGAGGCGGTCTCCCCCGGCGAGATCGTCGTGATGCTCAATCGCTACCACGGGCTCGCTGTTCCGTGCATTTTGGACAATGGCGGTACCATCGTGCAGTTCGTGGGGGACGCATTGCTCGCACTGTTCAACGCGCCGGCACGGCAACCGGATCACGCGGCCCGCGCGGTGCGCGCCGCCCTCGACATGCAGCGCGCGGTCGAGAGCATCGCCCGGCAAAACCCGGCGTGGCCACGCTTTCGGGTCGGCGCCAACACGGGCCCGGCGCTGGTCGGAAACATTGGCAGCGAACAGCTTCGGGGGTTCAACGCGATGGGCGACGCGGTCAACGTCGCGGCACGGCTGCAGACGCTCGCCTCGCCGGGCGAGGTCATCATCGGCGAACAGACCATGGTCGCGGCCGGGGTAAGCACGGCGGTCCCACTGGGTGATCTCCAAGTCAAGGGGAGGGTGCAGCCCGTGCGCGCATACCGGGTGGTCGTGCCGTGACCGCCGAGTTCTGGGGCATGCTCACCCAGCAGGAAAAGGACGACCTCGTGCGCGCCTCGACCACGCGCAAGTGGAAGCGCGGCGAGGTGCTGTTCCGCGAGGGCGACGAGTCCGACTGGGTGATCGTGCTCCACAGTGGACGGATCAAGGCGTCGTGCCACACGGCCGGCGGGTCGGAGGTGGTGCTCGCGGTGCGCGGGCCGGGTTCGCTGCTGGGCGAGCTTTCGGCGATCGACCGCGAGCCGCGATCGGCCACGCTGCAGGCGCTCGAGGCGGTCGTGGCGCATGTGGTGCGCCTGTCGGACTTCGAGGCGTTCCTGCTGTCGCACGGGCGGGTGGCGTACCAGCTGATGCGCCTTCTGGCGCAACGCCTTCGGGACGCGGACCGCAAGCGCATCGAGTTCGGCGCGCAGGACAGCACGGGCCGGGTCGCGGCCCGCCTGGTCGAACTCGCCGAGCGATTCGGTGTCGCGTCGGACAACGGCGAAATCCGCATCGCGCTGCCGCTGTCGCAGGACGAGCTCGCCGGATGGGTCGGCGCGTCGCGTGAGGCGGTCAGCAAGGCGCTCGGCGCGCTGCGCACGGCCGGCTGGATCCGCACGAGCCGCCTGTCCGTCGCGGTCCTCGACCTTGACGCGTTGCGCAAACGCGCACTCTGACCGCTGCCGCCCCGGCTATGGCGCGCAATGGGTCGGCGCCAACGGCGGCACCGGAAGGCAGCTTTTCGCCCTGCCGATCAGCGTCGGCACCGGGGAGACCGTCACGGGCCCGGTCATCAGGCTCGATCACGCGGGCACGATTACCGGACGGGTGTCCACATCGGATGGTCAAGCCCCGACGTTCGGCAGAGTTGGCGTGCTCACCGGCCATCCTCAGTCCGGCACCAGCCTGGGAGCGCGCGTCGCCGCGGACGGAAGCTACGCGTTGGACTTCCTGTCCCGGACGGTGAAGGTCAACGCGGGTGCCACGACCACCTTCGACTTCCGCTTCCGGCAGGCGGTGAGCGTCAAGGTCGACGTGCGGGGCCTGCCCACGGCCGTGGATTCCGTGACGGTGTACAACGCCATCACGGGCGACGTCATGCGGCCCGGTCCGCCACGACGCGACCCACCCGGCGCGGCTGATCCGATGCGGCCCGCCGACCCGACGCGGCCTACCCGACACGGCCCACCCGACGCGGTCCACCCGACACGGCGCGGCCACCTGACACCGCCCACCGGCGCAACGCCACATGGCGTCACGCAGTCCGACACGGCGCGACCCGACTCGCACGGCGGGCCCGACACGCACGGCGGGCCCGACTCGCACGGCGGGCCCGACACGCACGGCGGGCCCGACACGCACGGCGGGCCCGACACGGCATGACCAGACCCGGCGTAGCCCGACCGGCACGACGCAGCCCGGCCCGGCTGGGGCCGATCGCGGCCCGCCCGACACAACATGGCGTGACGCAGCCGGACACAGCGCGGCAGCGCGAGTGGCCGGTGTGGCCCGGCACGATCGCGGCCCGGCGCCACCTACCGAAGCGCGGCACGGCACGGGCGACTAAACCACCCCGACTTCACCGGCCGCGCCGGGCGCCCACACGCTCACTGTCCACATAGGACCGCGCACAAGATCTGCGGCGGGCGGGGCGCGAGAATGCGGTTGTTGGCCTTGCCGGCCACCCACGGGCCTGGCAGGAAGGGCCGTCAAGGCCCGACCGGTCCTCCGCGGGAGCGAGGAGACCGAGTATCGCGGACCGTGGTAAATAAAGGATTTTAAGCTCTTGGGCTTGGACGGGGTTTGGCGTTGCGCAGGCGGATGCCCGAAAACGGGACAGTGCTGGCGGTGACAAGGTCCCACCAGGGCCAGACGTTGTCCACGAGGCGGGTCTGGATGCCTGCCGCCTCGTGCAGCGCGAGCAGGTCACCCACGGGCGACGGCGGGCCGAGGGGCTCGATGGTCTCGGTGGTGACCATGCAGTGTGAGCCGTCGGGGTGGTAGCGGAACGGGCCGGCCGGCAGTCGGTAGGCGTAGAGCGTGACCGACTGGATGGCCTGAAGCCACCCATACTCGATGACGTGCACACGCGTGACGCCGGGGCCGAGGATGCGCTCGGCGTCTGCGGCCGACGTGCTCGGGCCGTGCCAGGCCATGGCGCGCGGGCATTGGCGCGGGAACCAATAATCGGGGCAGCGCGGATGGTCCACGGCCCACACGAACTCGCCGATCGGCGCGAAGCGGGTGATCGTCGGATCCTCGGAGAAATGCAAGACCTCACCATCGGAAGGGCGCATTCTATCTGCCTACCATGGCGCGCAAGCGATTTTGCCCGGCGGCGGCCGTGATCGCGTCGGCGAGCGCGTCCACTTCGGACAGATCGAGGGTGGCGGCGGTGACTCGGATGGCGGGCGGGCTGGCGATGCGGAAGGTGTGCCCGGGTGCGACGGCGTAGCCCAGGTCGCGCAGTGACGCGACGGCCGCGGTCTCGTCGGGCACGGGCACCCACACATTGATGCCAGTGCGACCGGATGCCGCCACCCCGCGCGCCGCCAAAGCCGCGATCAGTGCCCCTCTGCGTGAATCGTAGGCGCTCCTCGCCGGCCCCACATCAAAGTTTTCCCAAAGATCTAGAAGCGTGCGCTGCAGGATCGTGGAAACCCATCCGGCGGTCAGCCGCATCCGGCCCTCCACTCGCGACACCGTTTCCTGATCGCCCGCCAGGACGGCGCACCGCAGGTCGGGACCGTATGGTTTGGAGGCGCTGCGGATGAAGGCCCAGTGCGCCGTCTCCCCCACGACCGGATGCCACGGCACTCCGGCCAGCTCGGCGGCGTGATCGTCCTCGATCACGAGGACGCCCTTGAGGATTTTGCGCAGCGCGGCGGCACGCGGAGCCGAAATCGCCGCACCGGTCGGGTTTTGCGCGCGGGATGTCACAATCACGGCCCGGACTCCTTGCGCCAGAGCCGATTTGACACCGTCGACGGCCGGACCGTCGGCGTCGACCGGCATCGGCACCGCGATAAGTCCCTGCGCGGCAAGCAGATCCAGGCACGCGGCCCACCCCGGGTCTTCGACGCCGACCTTGTCGCCGGGCCGCAAATGTGCCATCAGCACGCGATCAAGACCATCAAGAGCGCCATTCAACATTGTGTACCCGCTGGCGTCAGGCAGCGCACGTAGCCTCCGTTTGGCGGCGGCGATGAGCTCGGGCAGCGGCCCGCCGTCGGGATAAGAGACCCGGCTGAGCGGGGGCAGCAGCGTGCGGTCGGGCCCACCGGAGGCCAGATCGCGCATGCCCTCCCGGATCGGGACGACGCGGGTGGACCGCATCGCGGCGGCGATGGGCGTCGCCTCGCGCACGCGGGTGCCGTTGCGCCCGTTGGTCACGACGATGCCCCGCCGCCTCAGCTCCGCATAGGCCGCCGCGACCGTGGCCGGGCTCTTGTCCAGCCGCTCGGCCAGCGCGCGCACGGACGGCAACGGCTCGCCGGGCTTGAGCACGCCCTCACGGATGCCGGTCTCGATGCTCGCCGATATGGCGGTTGCCGTGTCACCGCTGATCCGATATTGTACTGCCACAGTTACAGGATTGTACTAGCACAAAGGCGGAAGCACAATGACCACCTACGAGCGCACTTCGCGGACGGTCTCGCTCAGGGAGCGGGATCGCATGTCCTATGACCGCGACCTCGCCCACGCGATCCTCGACGAGGCCTGGCACTGCACACTGTCCTTTGTGGTCGACGGCGAGCCGCGCGCCCTGCCCACGCTGCACGTGCGCATCGGCGACACGCTCTATGTGCACGGCTCGACCGGCTCGCGCCCGCTGCTGCAGGCCCGCCCGTCCGGCCTGCGCGTGTGCGCGTCGGTCACACTGCTCGACGGGCTGGTGCTCGCGCGGTCACAGTTCCACCACAGCGCCAATTACCGGTCTGTCGTGGCGCACGGCGTCGCGACCCTCGTGTCCGACGACGTGTCCAAGGCGGCGATGCTCACCGCGCTGGTGGAAAAGATCGGCGAAGGGCGGTCGGCGCAGACCCGCCCACCGACGGCCAAAGAGCTTGCGCAGACGGCGGTCTTGGCGCTGCCACTGACCGAGGTCTCGGTGCGCTCCCGCACGGGCGGCGTCAACGAGGACCCGGAAGACCTGGACCTGCCCTACTGGGCGGGCGTCGTGCCGCTGCGCCACGTCCAGGGCACCCCCTCCCCGGATGAGGGAGTGATCCTCCCCACGCCTGATTATCTTTTGGCGGGGTCAAGATAAGGATGTGGGGATGCTCGGCATCACCGATCTCTGGACCTACGTGCTCGGCGCCATCGCGATCGTCCTCCTGCCCGGGCCCAACTCGATTTTCGTGCTCGCCACGGCCGCGCAGCGCGGCGTGCGCAAGGGCTACCAGGCGGCGTTCGGCGTGTTCCTGGGCGACGGCGTGCTGATGTTCGCCGCGGCGGCCGGGGTCGCCTCGCTGCTGCGCGCCTATCCGCCCGTGTTCTTCGCGCTCAAATGGGCGGGCGCGGCCTATCTGGCATATCTCGGGCTGCGCATGATCTTCTCGCGCGCCAAGCCGGGAGCGCCGGCACCGATGCTCGACGCCGCCAACCCGTTCAAGAAGGCATTCACCATCAGCCTCATGAACCCCAAGGCGATCCTGTTCTTCATCTCGTTCTTCATCCAGTTCGTCGACCCGGCCTACGCCCACCCGGCGCTGTCGTTCTTCGTGCTCGGGATGATCATGACCATCGCCAGCGCGCTCTACCTGACCGGGCTCATCTTCGGCGGCAACTATCTCGCGGCCGCGTTCCGGCGGCGGCGCGTGCTGGCCCGCCTCGGCACGACGGCGGTCGGCGCGCTGTTCATCGGGTTTGGCGTCAAGCTCGCGACAAGCTCCATGTAGTTCGATGTAACCCGATGTAATGCGCGGGAGCGCGCCGCCGGGGTCCGCGCGCCAACGGAGCTGGATCGCCTCGTGCGCGACGCCGCCGCCGTCATCCCCGACGAGCGCGGCGCCGGCCTCGGCGAGATCGTGCGGCTCGGCCGCAGGCGCCGCCGCCGCACGGCAGCCGTAAACCTCGCGGCCGTGCTGCTCGTCGTGGCCGCGGCCGGCGGAGGCGCGGTCGTGCTCACCCGGCCCGACGGCGCGCCGGTGGCGCAACAGCGATCCGTTGCCACCGAGCGGTTCCTGCTGTCGGGTAGCTTCACACCGCTTTTTCGGGATGACCAGCGGTTGATGGATGCGATCCCCGAGCTCGATCCGAACGACCGGGTGAGACTCATCCCCATGCCCGCCGGCTCCACACCGCCGATATCTGGAATCTCAGTGCCCGATGGCCGGGTCGCGGTCCGGTTGAGCGGACGCCTGGTGATGCTTGCCCCCGACGGGAGGGAACTGCTCTCGCGCGATCTCCCGGTCGGGAGCATCGTCACCGCGACGAACCGGAAGCTGATCCTCGCGGTCAACAACAGCCGCACGATGATCTCCCATGACATCGGAACCGGTGCGGAGGTCACATTCGACCGTGGTGAGGCATTAGGCTGGGGCGCCAACGCCGACCAGCTCATCGAGTATGGTGGGGACGAGACACCTTGCGCGGTGAGGTTCCTCGATCCCGCAACAGGCAAGCAGCTCAGGGCCGTGTCGCTGCCGACCGACGCCTGCGATCCCGCCAACGTTCGGATCTCCCCCGACGGGCGCCTGCTCGCCGTGCAGTCGCTGCCATTCGGCGACGATCTCAAGGCGCGTGTCGTGATCCTCGACGCCGCGACCGGGGCCGTGCGCAAGGAGTTTCCGCCCGAAGGGGTGCGCTTCCCATCGGGCACCGAGCGCAAATGGGTCTTCGCGGCCTTCCGCAGGACGGACTCTGAGACCGTGAAGTGGGCGTACTCGGTGATCCCACGGGGCCAGAAGGACCGCCTCCAGCAGGAGCTTCAGGTCAGCGTGTATCGCCTGTAGCGCTCCAGACGGCTACGACAGGGCCGGCTCGGGGATCAGCAGATCGTGCCGGCCCAGATCGCGGAAGATATCGTTGACGACCCACAGGCCGAGGTGGACCGGGCGGACCACGAAGTAGTGCACAGCGGCGCGCACGCGGGCACGGTCGACGGCGCTGGCGCGGATGGTGTCGGAGATCAGTTGGCGCAGGTGAGCGGCGATATGCTCGGCAAGAGCCAGCTCGTGCGCCTCCTGCCGGGCGGCGAGCCGCGCTAGGTGGCCATCGAGCTGACGGAACAAAACATCCGATTCATGCCTGAGACCGCGTCGCTCGTTCATGTAGTCCGACCTCCCGCACGGTGAGGATTGCGTTACGAACCGTGACCAGAACCCTACGCGAATCGCCCAGGACTGGGCAAGTTACTCTCCGTGAATTTTGGCCGATCTCATCGTCGCGCCGCATTCTTGGACTCACCTGTGACCAACCTGCGGGTTTGCCCTGCCGACTCTCGCCGGTGCCGACGCTCGACGCGAATTGTCGGACCCAGGGGGCAGGATGGGTTTCGTGCTTGAGGGATTCGGAGCGGCGACGCGGGCCTGGTTCGAGGCGGTGTTCGCGGCGCCCACGGCCGCGCAGGCGGGCGCTTGGCAGGCGATCAGCGCGGGGCACCACGCCCTCGTGGTCGCGCCGACCGGGTCGGGCAAGACGCTCGCGGCGTTCCTGTGGGCGCTCGACCGGCTCGCGCACGAGCCCGGCAAGGGAGGCGGGCCTGACCAGGGGGGCGGGCCCAAAGGGCCGGGGCGCGGCAAAAACACAGCGTGCAGGGTGCTCTATGTGAGCCCGCTCAAGGCGCTCGCGGTCGACGTGGAGCGCAACCTGCGGGCGCCCCTGACCGGCATCAAACACGCGGCCGGGCGGCTGGGCGTGACCGTGCCCGAGATCACGGTCGGCATGCGCACCGGTGACACGCCCGCGCAGGAGCGGCGCAGATTCGCCAAGCAGCCGCCCGACATCCTGATCACCACGCCGGAGTCGCTGTTCCTGATCCTGACGTCCCAGGCGCGGGAGTCGTTGCGCGACATCGAGACCGTGATCGTTGACGAGGTGCACGCCGTGGCCGGCACCAAGCGCGGCGCCCATCTCGCGCTGTCGCTGGAGCGGCTCGACGCGCTGCTGCCCAAGCCGGCGCAGCGGATCGGGCTGTCGGCGACGGTCGAGCCGGTCGAGATGACCGCGCGGTTCCTGGGCGGTGTGGCGCCCGTGCAGGTGGTGCAGCCCAAGTCCGCCAAGACGATCGAGGTGGCTGTCGAGGTCCCCGTCGAGGATATGACCGCCCTCGACGAGGGTTTCGCCGACGATGAAGGGCCCCGCCGCGCGTCGATCTGGCCCGCGGTCGAGGAGCGCATCTTCGACCTCATCCAAAAGCACCGCTCCACCATCGTTTTCGCCAATTCGCGGCGCGGCGCGGAGCGGTTGTGCGCCCGGCTCAACGAGCTGCACGTGGAGCGGCTGCCGGTCCTGGCCCACCCGCCCGCGCACATCATGGCCCAGTCCGGCACGGGTTTCGGCGCTCCCGGCGTCATCGCGCGGGCGCACCACGGCTCGGTGTCCAAAGAGGAGCGCAAGCAGATCGAGGAGGAGCTCAAGTCGGGGCGCCTGCCGGCGGTCGTGGCGACGTCCAGTTTGGAGCTGGGCATCGACATGGGCGCGGTCGACCTCGTGGTGCAGGTGGGCGCGCCGCCGACGGTGGCGGCCGGGCTGCAGCGCATCGGCCGGGCCGGTCACCAGGTGGGCGCGGTCTCGCGCGGCGTCGTGTTCCCGGTGCATCGCGGCGATCTGCTCGCGTGCGCGGTGGTGGCGCTGCGCATGATGGGCGGCAAGCTCGAGCCGATCGACTATCCGCACACCCCGCTCGATGTGCTCGCGCAGCAACTGATCGCGATGACCGCGATGGACGAGTGGACGGTCGCCGGCGCGGCCACGCTGGTGCGCAAGGCGGCGCCGTTCGCCGAGCTGCCCAACTCGGCCCTGCACGCGGTGCTCGACATGCTCGCCGGGCGCTACCCGTCCACGGCCTTCGCCGAGCTACGCCCTCGCATCGTGTGGGACCGCGCGGCCGACGTGATCACCGGGCGGCCGGGCAACCAGCGGCTCGCGGTCACCTCCGGCGGCACGATCCCCGACCGCGGCCTGTTCGGTGTTTTCCTTGCGGGCAGCGCCAAACCGAGCCGGGTCGGCGAGCTCGACGAGGAGATGGTCTACGAGTCGCGGGTGGGCGACGTGTTCGCGCTCGGCACCAGCTCTTGGCGGATCGAGGACATCACGCCCGACCGGGTGCTGGTCTCCCCCGCGCCCGGTCAGGCCGCACGGCTCCCATTCTGGAAGGGTGACACCGTGGGCCGGCCGGTCGAGCTGGGCCGGGCGCTAGGTGCCTACCTGCGCCGGAACATCGAGGGCCGCGCCAAAGCCGGCCGGCCATCCGATTTGGACACTCTGGAGCCGAGCGCCCAGGCCAATCTGCGGGCCTACCTCGAGGAGCAGCGGGCAGCGACCAAGCACCTGCCCGACGATCGCACCATCCTGGTCGAGCGCTTCCGCGACGAGCTCGGCGACTGGCGCATCGTCGTGCACTGCGTGCTCGGGGCGACCGTCAACGCGCCGTGGGCGTTGGCCATCGGGCAGCGGCTGCGCGAGCGGTTCGGCGTCGACGCCCAGGTGCACGCGGCCGACGACGGCATCGTGGTGCGCCTGCCCGAGACCGCCGCCGACCCGCCCGAGGCGGAGACGTTCGTGTTCGAGCCCGACGAGATAGAGGCCATCGTGGCCGAAACTGTTGGTGCGTCGGCGATGTTCGCGGCCCGGTTCCGCGAGTGCGCGGCGCGTTCGCTGCTGCTGCCCAAGCGTGACCCGAGCCGGCGCCAGCCGCTGTGGCAGCAGCGGCAGCGGGCGGCGCAACTGCTTGACGTGGCACGGGATTTCCCGGAGTTCCCGGTCACGCTCGAGGCGGCGCGGGAGTGCCTGCGCGACGTGTTCGACCTGCCTTCGCTGGCCGGGCTGATGCGCGAGATCGCGAGCCGCCGGGTGCGGATCGTGGATGTGACAACGCCGCAGCCTTCGCCATTTGCCCGCTCTCTGCTCTTTGGCTATGTCGGTGCCTTCTTATACGGCGAGGATGCCCCGCTGGCGGAGCGTCGTGCGGCGGCGCTGGCGTTGGACCCGACGCTGCTGGGCGAGCTGCTGGGCCGGGTGGAGCTGCGCGAGCTGCTCGACCCGGCCGTGGTGCAGGCCTCGTCGGCGCGGCTGCGCTGGGCCGACCGGCGGGTGCGCGACGCCGAGGACGCGGTCGAGGTGCTGCGCCAGCTCGGTGATCTGTCCGAAGTGGAGCTTGCGGAGCTTGGCGTTGCGCCCGATTGGCTTACCGATCTGGCCCGGGCCATGCGGGTGTTGCTGGTGCGCATCGCCGGCGAGCCGCGCTACATTGTGGCCGACGACGCCGGGCGCTACCGCGATGCGCTGGGCGTGGCGCTGCCGCCCGGGTTGCCGGCGGCATTCGCGGAGCCGACCGCGGATCCGTTGCTGGATCTGATCTGGCGCTATTCGCGCACGCACGGGCCGTTCCGGGCGGAGGATTGCGCGGCCCGGTTCGGGTTGGGCGTGGCGATCGTCGACCACACGCTGCGGCGGCTGGCCGCGAGCGGGCGCGTGGTCTCGGGCGAGTTCACCGCCGCATCCGACGGCGGGCACGTCGAGTGGTGCGACGCCGAGGTGCTGCGGCTACTGCGCCGGCGCAGCCTGGCCGCGCTGCGCAAGGAGATCGAGCCGGTGCCGCCCGAGACGCTGGGCCGGTTCCTGCCGGTGTGGCAGCACATCGGGCGCTCGCAGGGCATCGACGGGGTGGCGGCCGCGATCGAGCAGCTGCAAGGGGTCCCGGTGCCCGCGTCGGCGCTGGAGCGGCTCGTGCTGCCCGCCCGAGTCACCGACTATTCACCGTCCTTTTTGGACGAGTTGTGCTCGACCGGTGAAGTGGTCTGGTGCGGTGCGGGCTCGATCCCGGGCGGCGACGGATGGGTGAGCCTCGCGTTCGCCGACAGCGCGGAGCTGCTCCTGCCCCCGCCGGTCGACTTCACCCCCGGCGTGCTGCACGAGGCGGTGCTCGGGGCGCTGGGCGAGGGCGCGCTGTTCTTCCGCGCCATGTCCGACCGGATCGGGGCCGTCGATGACGCGGAGCTCGTGACCGCCCTTTGGGATCTGGTGTGGGCGGGGCTCGTGGGCAACGACACGCTGGCACCAGTGCGGGCACTGATCGCGGGCGGATCGGGCGCCCACCGGGCCCGTCCGGCGCCGGTGCGGACGAGGATGGGGCGACCGGGCCGGCCCCGGCTTCCCGCGCGCGGCGGGCCACCGGCCGCGGCGGGGCGGTGGCATCTGCTGCCGCCACGCGTTCTCGACCCCACCCGGCGCGCGGCGGCGGTCGCCGACGCGCTGCTCGACCGGCACGGCGTGGTGACCCGGGGCGCGGTGATGGCGGAGGGGCACCCGGGCGGGTTCGCGTCGGTCTACAGCGTGCTGTCGGCGCTGGAGGAGCGGGGCGCGGCCCGGCGTGGCTACTTCGTGGAGGGCCTGGGCGCGGCCCAGTTCGCCCTGCCCGGCGCCGTTGACCGGCTGCGGGCGATGGGCGAGTCCGACGGCGGCATGCGGGCGACGGTGCTGGCCGCCACCGATCCGGCCAACCCCTACGGGGCGGCGCTGCCGTGGCCCGCCACGGATGACGGGCACCGCCCGGGGCGCAAGGCGGGCGCGCTGGTCGTGCTGGTCAACGGGGCGCTCGTGATTTACGTGGAGCGTGGCGGGCGCACCGTGAAGTCCTTTGTGGACGATGAGGCGGTCCTCACAGCGGGGGCACACGAGCTCGCGGCCGCGGTCAAACGCGGGGCCTTAGGGGTCCTCAGCGTCGAGCGGGCAGACGGCGACGCGATAATCGGGAGTGTTTTGGGCAAAGCACTGGAAAAAGCCGGATTCAAAATCACTCATCGCGGGCTGCGCCTCAGGGCTTAGCGGGGCTTCGCCTCAGGGCCTGGCGAGACTTTGACTCAGGGCACAAACAGGGCTTCATCTCAGGGCCTAATCAGGGGCCAAACGGGGTGGCAAGACCGGCAAACCAGTGGCAAGCTGCCGTTCATGACGGCAACCCCACCGGCCGAGCTGCTCCCCGCACGCACCAGAGACCCATACGTCGACTTCCTAAGAGCACTAAGCCTGATGGTGGTGGTCCTCTGGCACTGGGCGTTCACAATCCTGGAGTGGAATGAGGACGGCCCGCACGCGACCAGCCCCCTCGGCTTCACCAAAGGCCTGTGGCTGGCCACCTGGCTGTTTCAGGTCATGCCGCTCTTCTTTTTCATCGGGGGATACGTCCATCTGCGCTCATGGGAGCGGGCGCAGACCAGGGGCGTGAGCATGCGGTCGTTCGTGTGGCGGCGGATGCGCCAGCTGCTCCTGCCCGCGGGCGCGGTGCTGATCGCGTGGATCGCGCTGGGCACTTTGATCGGCGCATACTTCAACCTCACGGGCGTCGGGCGGACGGTCAAACTGATCGTGAGCCCGCTGTGGTTCCTCGCGGTCTACCTGGGGCTGATCGCGCTGCTGCCCGTTTCGCTGTGGCTGCACCGCAAGGCCGGGCTGCTCGTGCTCATCTGGTTCGGCGGGCTCGCCATGCTGGTCGACGTGCTGCGGTTCCACAACGGCATCGAGGTCGTCGGGTGGGCCAACATGGTGCTGGTGTGGGGGTTGGCGCACCAGGCAGGGTTCTTCTACCAGCGGATTGTGGACGCGCCGCGGCCCAATGACTGGGCGCTGCTGTGGACGGGGCTGTTCGGGTTGGTCGGGCTGGTGGGCAGCGGGCTCTATCCCGGGAGCATGGTCGGCGTACCAGGAGAAAGATTCTCGAATGTCGGTCCGCCCACATTCGTGATTGTGGCGCTGCTGCTGTTCCAGGTCGGCACGGTCGAGCTGCTGCGCCCGAAGATGACCGTGTGGCTCGAGCGGCCGCGGTGGAAGAGGGCCAACAAGCTGATCAATGACTTCGCGTTGCCGCTGTTCCTGGTGCACACGACCGGGATGGCGCTGTTCCTGTTCATCATCTGGCTGGTGTTCGGACTCGAGATGAAGGAGCAGGCCAACGTGGATCTAGGGTGGTGGTTGACCCGGCCGTTGGCCATCATCGGGCCGCTGCTTTGCACGATCCCGGTGCTGTGGCTGTTCCGGCGGCTGCAAAAGGGTGGCAAACGGCCGGCCGTCGGATCGAGCAAAGAGGGCGAGACGGCTATAGCCTCTTAGGCATGCCCGGCTTTGATTACGTGTCGTTGACGACCGACTACGGACTGTCCGATGGATTCGTGGCGGCCTGCCACGGCGTGATCGCGCGCGCGGCGCCCGCAGTGAAGGTCATCGACGTGACGCACCTGGTCGCGCCGGGCGACGTCACCCGGGCGGCGGCGATCCTGGCGCAGACCGTGCCGCACCTGCCGCCCGCTGTGCACGTGGCTGTAGTCGATCCGGGCGTCGGCACCTCGCGGCGGGCCGTGGCGCTGGCATGCCCGGGCGGCGTGCTCGTGGGGCCCGACAACGGTGTGCTGATGTGGGCGGCCACGGCGTTGGGCGGGATCACCACAGCACACGAACTGTCCACTCCCGACGATGCTTCACGCACCTTCCATGGGCGGGACGTTTTCGCGCCGGCCGCGGCCAGGATCGCACTGGGCACGGACATTTCGCCCAGCCCCTCACCCACCTCACTCAGCACCTCCCCCGGCGTACCGCCGCACGTCTCATCCGACGGCTCGCTCGGCGCCTTGCTCGGCGGCACCGAGATCGACCCATCCACACTCATCACACTGCCGGATCCCGTGGTGGCGGCCGGCGATGGTTGGATCGAGGCTGAAGTCCTGACCATCGACCGCTTCGGCAACGTACAGCTGGCCGCTTCCGCAGAGCTGCTACGACAATTGCCCGACAGCGTCACCGTAGGCGGGTGCCGCGCCGTCCGCGGCGAAACCTTCGCTGACGCACCCAGCGGCGGCCTTGTCGTCTTCGGCGACTCCGCCGACCGCGTCGCCGTCGCCGTCAACGGCGGCCGTGCCGCCGTCATGCTGGCCGTGACCCCGGGCGACATCCTGCGCATCAGCTAGGCAACCCCCGGGCGCCAAACCAATCCACCGCCCGGCCTATCACCCTGGCGCGCCCCGACCCGCCGCGACAGCCGCGGTGCGCCATGCGCGCCCAGCCCGACCACCCACGCGACACGGCACAGGCGACCGCCCGCAACCGCCCGCAACCGAGCGCCACCGAGCGCCACCGATGCGACCGCGCGCGACTGACCCGACCTCGAACCAGTGCCGCCGCCGTCGTCCATCAGTTAGTTAACCGTCGTAAACCATTCCGGAGAGTGGACAAGGCTGCCGTCTGACGGAACGGGTGCGGCACGTCGCCCTGGCCGTTCGGCGCAACGGCATTCCGGGCGGTCGCGGCGAGCGACGACCCGGCGAGCACCGCTGGCGCCAGCACGGAAGCAGACCGGGTGGGGCACGGCAGGAAGCACGCCAACACGGGGCGAGCGACGACCCGGCGAGCACCGCTGGCGGTCGCGGCGAGGCGGGCAACCACGGAGGAGAAAGGGCCGGGACGGCGGGGAGCAAGCCCAGCGCGGAGGAGAGGGACAGCTGGACGGGCACGAGGAAGGACGACCCCGGCAGGCAACACGGGTGGTCACGGCGAGGCGGCCGGCAGCACGGAAGGAAAACGGAAGTGGAAGCAGACGGGCGCGGTATGGCGGGAGGCGGCGCTTTGGACGGCGGGGGGCAACGCACGGCGGGGGCAACGCACGGCGGGGGCAACGCACGGCGGGGTGTTCAACGCGCGGCGGGGTGTTCAACGCGCGGCGGGGGGATGCGGTGCGGCGGGGGCAGGCGAATGCCGGCGCATTTCAGGGGGCGCGCGCGAACGCGCGTTTGGGTGCAGGGCTGCCGAATGTACGCCGCACAGTCAACGGGCGCACGGAATGGCGACTGGGGCAACGAAAGGCGAAACGCCCCGGTTGGGCTTAGACGCCGACGACTTCGCGGTCGCGGGCGGGGCCGGAGCTGGCACCGCCGGGGCGAACGTTGCGGGCGCGCAGGGTGGTGCGCAGCGGTGTGTCGCGGCGCACGGTCACGGAGACCTGCCCGTCGGTCGCCCACACGTGGTCGGCCTTTGCCGCAGCAGCGGCGGCGGCGGGCACGGGAGCTCCAGCCGGAGAGGCAGGCGCCGGAACCGTGGACGCAGGCGCGCGCTGGTCGCCCAGGACGCCCTCGACCTGCTCGGCCACGGCCACGGTGTCGCTCACGTCACGCAACACCTCGGACAGCCTCGCGCCCAGCGCATCGCAGATGGACGCCAGCAGCTCGCTCGAGGCCTCCTTCTGCCCGCGCTCGATCTCGGACAGATATCCCAGGCTGACGTTTGCGGCCGTGGAAACCTCACGCAGCGTGCGATGTTGTCCCTGCCGGCGCGCGCGAAGGGCGTCGCCGATCACTCGACGCAGTAGCACCATGGCGCACCCCCTCGCTCGTGCCCGTTAGGGACAACCGTCAGCCGACGGCTCGAACCGACGGCTTCCATGAACCGTACCCCCTCCAAGCGATATCGACACCCCGCCTCGCCGACAAAGTTTCCATGATCATAGATGTCATGATGCGGGTCACTCCTCGAGGACGTCACGAGAGCCATTAGACCTCCCCTCCTCCCGGCACTTCCGGCCCGCAGGGCTAGCCGCCGGTCGGAGCGAGCGATGCCTTCGGCCGCCATGTGAGCAGAGCGCTCGGCCAGACAAAATACCTGGCCAGGTCCCCCGGAAGGGGATCCGCCAATAATACCTCGGCCGATCTTCTCCATCGAATAAGTACGATAAATGCGATCTAAATCCACCAGGTGGACCTAATCGTTTATGAGGTCATCTTGTGGCACAAAGTACCGTTACGAGAACGTGACATGAGGCACACACCAAGCGCCGCTAAAGCTGGGAAGCCAATAACGCCAGCACAGCCGACACCGCCGCACCGCGGATGGTTGCCCGGTCGCCCTCGAGCGCCAGCCGCTGCACCACCGCCGACGAAGGCCCGCACACGCCCACGAAGACGGTGCCGACCGGGACACCGTCCTGCGGCGTGGGCCCGGCAACACCGGTCGTGGACAAGCCCCAGTCGGCCTCGCACCGCTCACGCGCACCGCGCGCCAACTCGAGCGCCACGTCATGGCTGACCGGCCCCTCGCGCTCGAGCAGCCCCGCGTCGACGCCCGCCAGCGTGTGCTTGAGATCGGTCGCGTACACCACCAGCCCGCCACGGAAAACCTTGGAGGATCCCGGAACATCGACGATGGTCGCGGCGACGAGGCCGCCGGTCAGCGACTCGGCGGTCGCCAGCGTCTGCCCGAGCGCGCCGAGCCGGACGACGATCTGGTCACTAGCCATGCTCCCCGCACCGTCCACGAAAGCCAATCCTGACAACTACTTGGCCGCCAGCCATGCCTCGTGCGCCTCCCGTTCGCCGGCCCACAGCTCCTCGAACCCGTGCAGGTGAAGCGAGGCCAGCCGCCCTCTCCACTCCTCGAACGAATCCAGCGTGGTCTCGACGCGCCCATCCTCCGAGATCTCGAGAGACGTGCACCCACGCACGATCGAGACCCGATCGCCGTGCCTGATCTGCGCGGTCAGGAACCGCCGGAACGGCGAATCGTCCGCGGTCGAGAACCGCACGTGCGTCGGCAGGAACTTGTCGATGGTCGTGCCCGCCGGCTCAAACTCCATGTATTCAAACGATCCCGACTCGTCGTGGGTGAAGTGCCACCGCTGCCCCGTGTGCGCGAGCTCATATCGGAACGGCCCCTGCTTGTAGACCCCGGGCCGCAGCGGCATGGGCTCGTGCAGCCCGTCGCCCAGCCCCGCATCGAAGATCCACACCTCGCCGGAGGGGCCGAGGTCGTGCACGAGCAGCAGTAAATGGTTGAGCTCCGCCGCGTCCGGGTTGGACGGCGTGGCCACATAGCCCTTGTGCAGCGTCACGGCGAATCCGAGCTCCCGCAGCAGCCACGAGGCCGCGCCGTTGAGGTGGAAGCAGTATCCGCCCCGCCCGGCCACGACCTGCCGCACGCTGTCGGCCGGATCGATCGATGTCACCTCGCCCCGCATGATGTCGAGGTTGGTGTAGGGCACCCGCTCCACCTGTGCGCGATGCAGCTCAAACAGGTAGTCCAGGCTGGGCGCCCGGCACGGCAGCCCGAGCAGCCGCAAATATCCGTCAATCACTTGGCGTCCCAGAAATCCCAGAGAAAGGTCACTTGGCGTCCCTCCGAAGCCGGTAGGCCGCGACGATGTAGTCGAGCCCGGTCACGACCGTGACCACGAGCGCCGCATACATCAGCACCAGCCCGACCACGCTCCACGGCTCGGGGAACGGGAACAGCATCCACCCGATGGCGCCTATCTGCAGCACGGTCTTGAGTTTGCCGCCCCGCGACGCCGCCATCACCCCATATTTGAGCGCCCAGAACCGCAGCAGTGTGATCCCCCACTCGCGGACCAGGATCACCACCGTGATCCACCACGGGAGCGCATCGTAGATCGACAACAGCACGAGGGCGGAGCCGGTGAGCGCCTTGTCGGCGATGGGGTCTGCCACCTTGCCGAACGAGGTGACCAGCCCGTAGCGCCGGGCGATCCAGCCGTCGACGAAGTCGGTGATCGAAGCGATGCCGAAGGCCACGGCGGCCGCGATCCGCCACGCGGGGTCGGTCATGCCCGAAATAATCACAAGTAGGACGAAAACCGGCACCAGCACGATGCGGACCACGGTGAGTATGTTGGCCGCGTTGACCAACGGCACCTGCCGGACCTGCTTCACGAACCCAACGTTAATCGGTCGTTACCACAGCGGAGACCATTGCCAGCGGCTCTGCAACCAGATCGACACCTTCGGCCGACACGACCTTGGCTCGGACAAGATCACCCGGCTGCACGCCGAACCCGCCCGAAATCGAGCCATCCCCGGGCCGCCCGCCAACACCGCGGATCCGCCCAAGGGGATGCTCGACATCGGCCACGAGCGTGGTCGAACCGTCCACTTCAGGTGCCTGATGGGCCGCTCTGCCCTCGATGACCCCGTCCACCACCGAATCCACCAGAACATCCACAGTGGACCCGACCCGCTCCTCCGCGCGCTGCGCGCACAGCTCATCGACCAGCGCGAGCATCTCGCGATAGCGCCGCTTGACGGTGGCGGCCGACACTTTGGGCGACAGGGAGGCGGCCTCCGTCCCGTCCTCGTCCGAGTAGTCGAAGACGCCGATGGCGTCGAGCCGCGCGCCGGACACGAACCGGACCAGCTCGCTGAAGTCGGCCCGGCTCTCTCCCGGGAACCCGACGATGAAGTTGCTCCGCGCCCCCGCCTCGGGTGCCAGTGCCCGCACCGACTCCAGCAGCCCCAAGAACCGCTCGGTGGACCCGAACCGGCGCATGCGCCGCAGCACCGACTCGGACGAATGCTGGAACGACAGGTCGAAGTAGGGCGCGACGCCCGATGTGGTCGCGATCACGTCGACCAGGCCGGGCCGCGTCTCGGCCGGCTGCAGATAACTGACCCGCACCCGCACGATGCCCTCGATCGCCGCCAGTTGCGGCAGCAGCTTCTCCAGCGCACGCGGATCGCCCAGATCCTTGCCATATGACGTGGAGTTTTCGCTCACCAGCACGAGCTCGCGCACGCCCGACCGGGCGAGCCACTCGGCCTCGGCGAGCAACTCCTCCGGGGTCCGTGAGACGAACGCGCCGCGAAACGACGGGATCGCGCAGAATGAGCACCGCCGGTCGCACCCGCTGGCGATCTTCAGCGACGCGACCGGCCCCTTCGTCAGCCGCCGCCGCGCCACCCACCCGTGCCCGGGGATCACGACATCGTTGACAGCCCGCGAGACGGGCGTGATCGGCAGCAGCTCGCGCCGGTCACGGGGCACGTGGGACGTGGGCTTCTCCCCGTGCAGCACGGCGCCCAGCGTGGCCGAGATCGACGGGTAGTCGTCGAACCCCAGCACGGCGTCGGCCTCGGGCAGGCTGTCGGCGAGCTCACGCCCATAGCGCTCGGCCATGCACCCGGCCGCCACCACCTTGGCGCCCGTGCCGTGCGCCGCCAGCAGCGTCTCGATCGAGTCCCGCTTGGCCTTTTCCACGAAGCCGCACGTATTGACGAGCACCACATCCGCGTGAGAACCGTCGGTGCTCACCTGCCAGCCGTCGGCGGACAGGCGCGCGGCGAGCTCCTCCGAGTCGACCTCATTGCGGGCGCAACCCAGGGTAAGCAGGGCAACCGACGGTTTTACAGACATCCGACAAGGATACGCGCTGGCGCCGAAGCGGCCGGCGCGGCGCCATGATAGGCATATGTCGATGTCATGCGGCCCGCATATCGTCCACTGTGGACACCGGCGCTAGACTCACCGGGATCAACATCGATGGCCCGTGGGCGCCGAGATAAACCTTTCCAATCTGGAAACATTCCAGTTATGGGAGTAGCCTCCCATGCGCGGCTAAATCACGACTTAGCGACGAGCATGAATCGGGGCACATGTCATGAACCCGCGCATCCAGTTGCTCGGCCCGGTCCGCGCTTGGCACGGCGAGGCCGAGGTCGATCTCGGGCCATCGCGCCAGAAGGGATTGCTGGCGCTGCTCGCGCTCGCCGCGGGCCAGCCGCTGTCCCGCCCGCACCTGACCGAGGCGCTCTGGGGCGACAACCCTCCGGCCAGCTACACCAACGTGATCCAGGTATACATCACCCGCCTGCGGCGCGCGTTCGAGCCCGAGCGCGCGCCCCGCCGCCCGAGCCAGCTGCTGCCGACGATCGGGGACGGCTATGCGCTCGTCATGGCGCCCGAGTCCGTTGACGCCCTTGGGTTCCGGCGCGCGCTGGCCGAGGCGGCCCGTGCCCGGCGCGCGGGCGATCCCGCGCGGGTCAAGCAACTACTTGCCTCGTGGCTCGCGAGCTGGCGCACCCCGCTGCAGGGCGCCTCCTTCCACTCCGATCAGAGCACAATCTCCTCGCTTGTGGACGATCGCTGGACGGCCGTGGTGTGGCACGCCGCCGCGGCGATCGAGACCGGCGAAGCCGAGCAGGTGCTTGCGTCCCTTGAGGAGGCGGCCGAAGCCCGGCCGTGGGACGAGACGACGCAGGCGCTGCTGATCCGCGCGCTGCATGCGGTCGGCCGGCGCGCTGACGCGATCATCGCGTACCGTAAAATTCGTCAATCTTTCCGCGACGACCTCGGCGTCGAGCCGGGGCACGAGCTGACACAAGCCTTCGGCGCGATCCTTTCCGACACCCCGGAGGAGGCCGACCTCGACGCGGCGCGGCCGGCCGTGGTCGGGGGTTTGCCGCCGCGCACAGCACACTTCACCGGCCGCGCCGATGAGCTCGCCGCCCTGCGCCCGCTGCTGTCGGGCCGGCCGGCGCGCGTCCAGGTGGTCTGCGTCGAGGGTCCTGCCGGTGTCGGCAAGACCGGCCTGGCCCTGGAGCTGGCGCACGCGCTGGCCCCGCAGTTCCCCGACGGTCAGCTGTTCATCGATCTGCGCGGGCACGACCCGACTGTCGCGATTGGACTGCCGGAGGCGCTGGCGTGCCTGCTGCGTTCGCTGGGCGTGGACGAGTCCGAGCGCGGCGACGATGAGCTGTCCGCGCGTTACCGTGCCACGGTGGCGGGGCGGGCGCTGCTCATCGTGCTGGACAACGCGGGCGGCGCGGAGCAGATCCTGCCGCTACTTCCGGCCACGCCCGCGTGCGTGGTCATCGTCACCAGCCGCTACAGCCTGACCGCGCTGTCGGCCCAGCTGGTGTCGCACCGGCACGACCTCGCCGGACTGTCCACATCGGACTCTTTGGCCCTGCTCGCCCGCGTCACCGGCAAGCAGCGCACGGCCAATGAGACCGAGGCGGCGGCGGAGCTGGTCCGGCTGTGCGGCGGCCTGCCGCTCGCGCTGCGCCTCGTGGCGGCCAGGCTGGCGAGCCGGCCGCGCCATACATTCCGGTCGATGGCTGCCGAGCTCGCCGTGGCGAGCCCGGATCCCGCGCTCGGCGCGTTCCAACCGGCATACGGCGCACTGTCCAAACCGGAGGCTCGCGCGTTCCGGTTGCTGAGCCTGCATCCGGGCACGTCCTTCACCACCGACATGGTCGCGGCGCTGACCAACCTCACGCTTGCGGCGACGCAACGGCTGCTGGACACGCTATCCCGCGCCCACCTGATCGAGGCGCTCGACGGCGGGCGCTATCGGTTCCACGACCTGCTGGGCCTGTTCGCCGCCGAGCTGCTGGACGCGCAGGAGACGCTGGAGCAGCGCGACGCTGCCCTGCACCGGCTGATGGAGTGGTATCTGGACGTGACGGACGGCGCCAACCGCCTGATCAACCCGGCGCGCGATCTGATCACGCGGCCGGCCAACCCGCGCCCGCTGCCGTTCACCGCCGACGCACAGTCGGCATTGGACTATCTGAGCGCCGAGGCCGACAACCTCCCGCTGATCGTGCGCGAGGCCGCGCTGCACGGCTTCGACACCGAGTGCTGGCAGCTGACTTACTTCCTTTTCTCCTTTTATGGTACGGGTTCTCGCCCGGCCGACTTCGTCGACTGCGCAGACTGGGGCCTGCGTGCCGCGCGGCGCACGGGAGACCGGCGGGCCGAGGCCATCATGCTCGGCATCGCGGGCGCGGCGGCCGGTCTGGCGCAACGCCTGCACGACGCGATCGACCTGCACCGCCGGCAGATCGCCGTCTGGCAGGAGCTCGGCGACCGGGTCCGCGAGGCCATGGCGTGGTATCAGCTGGGCGCCACCTATTGCGGCCTGCACCGGCACGAGGAGTCCCTGGCGGCCTATCAGCGCGGCCTCGACCTGTGCGTGGCCGCCGGCGACGCCGTCCAATGTGGATTCATGCTGAGCAAGGTCGGCTACAAGGCACGGGATCTGGGCGATCTCGGCCTCAGCGACGCCAGCCTGCAACGCGCGCTGATGATCTGGCGCGAGGCGGGCGACGCGCACAGCGAGGCGCGGGCGCTCTACGAGCTCGGCAAGAC
Source organism: Allorhizocola sp. (assembly GCA_044869915.1). Classification (GTDB taxonomy): domain Bacteria; phylum Actinomycetota; class Actinomycetes; order Mycobacteriales; family Micromonosporaceae; genus Allorhizocola. The sequence goes on along the minus strand of JBIOYB010000125.1, from coordinate 14,881 downwards.
CAAGCTGTTCGCGGGCGACCGCGCCGCTGCGTTCGAGTTGCTGGGCCTCGCCCACGGGCTGCAGCACGGCATCGGCGACCACGGCATGGCCGCGCTCAGCCTGCACTGGATGGGCAAGGCCCATGTGCGCGCGGGCGAAGCCACGCGGGCCGTCGACATGCTGGAGAAGGCGCTGGAGTTGTTCCGCGACATGGGCGACGAGCACGGCGAGTCCGCGGTGCTCACGACGCTGGCCTCGGCATGCACGGCGCTGGACGATCCGTCCGTCGCGCAGGAGCACCTGAAGCGGGCCCGAACGCTGCGTGAGCGTGTGCCGGACCCGCTTGAGGAAGGGCTGCTGCACGATGCGATCAGCACGCTCGCGGCCCGCACCGGCGACACCCGGCGGGCCGAGGCGCACCGGGCCGCGGCAAACACGAGGTTTGCCGAGGCCGGTTGCTTTGAAGCCAGGCAGCGGATGTCCGGGAGCCAGCCCGCCACGAACCTTGCACCGCCGAAGATGGGGCGGCAGTGAGCTTGCTCCGTTTCGCTTCGCGGTCCCGGACAACCACGCCGAGTGGGGTCAACCGGATCGGCCGTCCAGCACGCGGCCGCAAGGCGGCCGGTGACTAAGCCCCCGGATGGCCACACGGAGCTGGTAGTGCGTTGGTGGTTACGGGTTGTGCTGTGCGGTGATGCGGGTGAACTCCCAGTCCGGCTGCGAGATACCGCTGCAGTTGGAGACCACGCCGCCGCCCGCGCACCCTCGGTCGCGGTTGACCGACCAGAAGGCGAGGCGCGGGATGTGCCGGGCGGTAGCCCAGTTCTTGATGTCCGTCCAGTTCTGCACGGAGGTCATCTCCTGCTGGTCGGACAGGCCGTTCATGCCGGACAGACCCATGTGCCGGTAGGCCTGGTCGTCGGTCCAGCCGTAGGCGGTCTTCAAGGCATTGCGAAGCCCGTCGGCCGCCGACGTCGTGCACGTGAACATGTTGCCGGAGCAGCCGAAGTCGAACGGCATGATGGTGAAGTTGTCGATGTTGGCCTGCAGCTCCGCCGACCGGTTGATCAGACGGGTGCCCCACCACGACGGGCCGCTCGTGGAGGTACCAAATGTGATGATCGTGGTGATGCCCGGGTTGTTCTGCTTGACGATCTTCAGCGCGTTGAGGATCCGGTCCTGCACCGCCTCGTTTTCGAACTCGTCGGTGTTCTCGATGTCGATGTCGATGTAGCGCAAGTTGTACGCGTTGATGACCTGCTGGTAGGCGCCGGCCAGGGCCTGCGGCGTGGCGCAGTTGGGGCCGAGCTTGTTGCCGCTCCAGCCGCCAAACGAGATCTCGATGTCGCCGCCGCCGGCCCGGATCTGGTTGATCACCTGCTGGTCGGTGCCGCCGGTGAGCGGCCGCTGGCTGTCCCACATCGGCGTGCAGCCGCCGCCCGAGAGCATGAACGCCATGGTGAACTGGCGGATGCCGGTCGCCGACATCACGGTCGACACCGAGGGCGGGTTGCCCCAGCCGAGGTACAGATATGGCGCCTTCATCGCGGTCGTGGTCGGGCAGCCCGTGGTGGAGATGGTCACCGCGTTGCTGTTGCCCGACTCTCCCTGCGCGTTGTAGGCGCGCACGGTGTAGGTGTGCGACGTGCACGCGCCCAGGCCGCTGACCGTGCCGGTGAGGGCCGTGGTCTGCAACCGTTGGGTGCTGCCCTCGTAAACGCGGTAGCCGGTGACCGTGCCCGAGGACGCGTTCCACGCGAACGAGGCGGACGTGTTGGTCACCCCGGTGGATCGGAAGCTGCCCGGAACCCCTGGCACCCCGGCGCATCCGGAGGTGGTGACGGTGACCGCGTTGCTACCCGCCGACTCGCCCTGGGCGTTGTAAGCCCGCACGGTGTAGGTGTGCGAGGTGCACGTGCCGAGGCCGGAGATGGTGCCCGCGAGCGACGTCGTCTGCAGCCGCTGTGTGGTGCCCTCGTAGACGCGGTAGCCGGTGACCGTGCCCGTGGACGCGTTCCACGCCAAGGAGATCGACGTGTCGGTGACGCCCGTGGAGCGCAGGTTGCCGGGCACGCCCGGCACGCCGGGGTTGGTGCCGCCCTGGCCCTGCAGCGAGATGTCGTCGGCCTGGTAGGCGCCCTGGCCGTACCATCCATGGAAATAGACTTCCACGCTCGTCGATGACGCCGTGAACGTCAGCGACAGCTGGGTCCATGCCGTCCCGCCCGGCGTCCAGGTGGAGGCTCCGTTGGTGATGCCGACGTACGTGTAGTTGCCCCTAAACCAGCCCGACAGCGTGTAGGACGTGCCCGATACCAGGCCGTTCACGGTTTGCGTGCAGCGCGCATTGTCCGAACTGGACGCCGCGCCCTGCAGCGCGCGCGAGCCCGAGTGCACGGGCGACGTCACGACCGATCCCAGGCTGCAGGACCAGGGCGACACCGACCCGGATTCGAAGCCCCCGTTGACCGCCAGCTCCGCGGCGTAGGCGCTAGGCGTGGATAACACGGTGCCCGAGGCGATCAACGTGAGCACTAACAGGATTCGTTTCACGGCAGCTCCCTGTGCAATGTGGACATGAGTGTTCCGTTCGCGGTGTCGCCCGACATCTCCCAGATCATGGCGCCAAGCAGACCTTTTGACTTGAGCCACAACGACTTTTGCTGGATCGCCCAGGAGTCGTCGAACGACCACCACTGGCCCCCGTTGCCGGTGAAGCAGTAGGTGGAGACGGATTGCGTGTCGTGCTGGACGGTGCAGTTGGGCACCATCGCGATCAGGTTGGCGTAGCCGCGTGTGCCGGCCTCCTCCTGGAACTGGCCCGGCGCCGCACCGGTCGCGGACTGCCATTCCCCGTTGACCCCACCGGCTTGCACCCCTTGCCAGCCGCGGCCGTAGAACGGCACGCCGATGGTCAGCTGGCGCGGGTTGACCCCGGCGTCGAGGTAGGTCTGGATGGCCTTGGTGACGCTGAAGTCGAACGCGTACGGGTCCTGCGCGTCGCGGTTGAGGTTGGCCTGGTGGCCGGTGCGGTTGGGCTCCCACGAGTTGTCCGAGCCGGCGCCGTGGAAGTCGTAGCCCTGGACGTTGGCGAAGTCCATGTGTCGGAAGACGCCATTAGGTCCGATGTCCCAGCCCGCGGCGATCTTCGCCGGGTCGGCCGGGGTGAACGCGGTGAGCAGGTAGCGCTTGCCCGTGGTGAGCGTCAGCTCGTCGAGCTGCCGCCGGAATTCGGCCATCAGCGCGGTGTTGTTGGCCTTGTCGGCCGGGCGCACGATGTTGCCCGGGTGGCCCTCCGCGCCAGGCCATTCCCAGTCCATGTCGATGCCGTCGAAGATCCCGGCCGCGGTGCCCGGTCCGCCGGCACCGTTATAGGCGGGAAGGTTGCCCTTGAGGTAGATGTCGATGCAGGAGCGCACGAACTTCTCCCGCGACGCCTGGGTCAGCGCCACGTCGGAGAAGAACTTCGAATACGTCCAGCCCCCCAGGGAAATCAAGACCTTGATATGGGGGTACCGAGCCTTGAGCTTGCGAAGCTGGTTGAAGTTGCCGCGCACCGGCTCCCATCCGGTGTCCGCGATCCCGTCGACCGACTGGGCCGCGCTCATCGGCCGGGCATAGTCGGCGTCGGCGTCGCCCGCGCCGGTGCCCTGGTCGGGGTCCTGCGGGTTGAGCGACGTCGCCCGGGTCACGCCTTGCAGGCAGGTCTTGTTGACCTGGTCCACGTTGCCGAAGGCATAGTTGACGTGGGTCAGCTGGGCCGCCGGGAGGTTCTTCACGAAATACTGGCGGCCGTAGATGCCCCACTGGACGAAGTAGCCCACCTTGGCGTGCCGTCCCGCGCCCACCACGTCGTCGGTCGTGACGGTGACGGCGTTGGACGCGCCCGAGACGTTGTCATAGGTGTCCCTGGCGCGCACCGTGAACGAGTATGTCGTGAGTGGACTGAGCCCGGTGACGGTGGCCGTGGTGCCCGTGACACTGGCCTTCAGCGTCGTTCCAATGTAGACGTCGTAGCCCGCGATCCCGTTGGCGTCGGTGGAGGCGTTCCAGGCGAGGTTCACCGACGAGGCCGTCTTGGCCGTGCTGCGCAGGTTGGTGGGCGTGGTCGGGGGTGTGGTGTCGTTGGCCGGGTTGAGCGTGGTGGCGCTGACCGGTGCGCTGTTGGCGGACGTGTTGCCGCGGGTGTCCTTGGCGCGCACCGCGAAGGTGTATGTCGTGTTAGGGCTGAGGCCGGTGATGACGGCGGTCGTGCCCGTCGCGGTGGCCGCGACGGTCGTCCCGTTCATCACCTCATAGCCCGCGATCGGGAAGTCGGTCGGCGCGGCCGCGGTCCACGACAGCGTGACGGTCCGCGTGGTCCGGCCGGCGACGGTGACGCCGGTGGGCGCGCCGGGCGGGCGGTCGGCCGAGCCGTCGCACTTGTTGCCGTTGACGCGGCAGTTGAGCGGGGCGGCGCCCGAGCCGTAGGCGATGAACCACGGGCTGAACGGCTCGGTGTTGGCGCCCGCGCCGACCGTGCCGTTGTAGTGCGCGTTGACGACCGTGACGTGGCTGCCGGACTGGGTGGCGGTGCCGTTGTAGAAGTTGCTCATCGTCACGCCGGGCGCAAGGTCGAACTCGAGGGTCCAGCCGGTGATCGGGGCGCCGGTCGGGTTCGAGATGACCAACTTGTCCTGCCACCATGAGCCGTTGTTGATGGCGGAGAACGTGGCGATGAGCCCCGGCGCGGCATGGGCCGGGACAGGAACCATCACGACGAGCAGTGCCGCTACTAGGAGGGCGCGTCTGACCATGGAAGGCTCCCCGGATAGGAAAGTTTCCTAACTTTTAACGGGGAACCTACCCAGCCGCCTGTCAATAGTCAATACGGTCGATCGTTAAGCCTGCCTTAGTTTTTCGCCTAGAAGGACTAAGCCAAGCACGGCAACCAACGCGAGCATCTGCCCCACCGTGGACGCCAGTCCTAACGGGACGGTCGCGAGCGCCGCCGCCGCCCCGATCGCCCGATAGCGCAGCGTGCCGATGCGCAGCGACGCACGGAACCACACATCCGCGAACAGGAACACCGCCACACCGCCGCCCAACAGCAGCGCCTGCGGCAGGTAAACGGCCGCGTCCGCGTAGTGAATCGCCTTTTTCACCCCGGCCGCGAACGCCACCACACCGAACAGCAGCGGCCAGTGCGCGAACCCGAACGCGTGGATCGCCTTGCGCCCCCGGTGAAGCGACGGCGTCGCGTCCAGGGCGTGCTCGGCGGCCACGTCATCGCCGCCGAAATACAGCCACCACAACCCGAACGAGATGATCAGGCCCAAAATCGCCACCTCGATGATGGCTTTGTCCAGCGGCAGGCCCGCCGCGCCCACCCCGATCGCCACAATGGACTCGCCCAGCGCCACGATGACGATCAGCCCGTGCCGCTCCACGAAGTGCGCCGAGTTGATCGCCCACTCGCTGAGCGGATGCAGGTAGGGCGACACCCCCTGGACCAGCAGCGCGGCGAGCCAGAACCCGAGGCGCCACTCCGGCGGCACGAACCCGCCCACGAGCACGAGGCTCGCGCTGAGCAGGTTGAGCGGGGCCAGCATGCGCATCGCGGCCGGGTGGGCGCGCAACAACAGTCCACTGTGGATGGCGTTGACCACGAAGTAGCCCACGCCGAACGCCCACCCGTTGGGCCCGAACGCCTGCGGGATGGCCAGCGCGATCAGCAGGAAGCCGGCCATCCCGGCCAGCAGCAGCCCCCGCCGCACCGGATCCGTCGGCGCCACCGTGTTGGTCATCCACGCGTATCCGGCATACATCCACCAGATCACGCCCAGCATCAACATCGCCTTGCCGGCGTTGGCCCACGTCAACTCATCGGCCAGAAAGGCCGTCAGCTGCGTGATCGTAAACACGAACACCAGGTCGAAGAACAGCTCCAGCGTCGATACCTTGACCGACGACTCCCGCTGCTGATCAATTGTCACGCGCCATCCTTATCCCACCCGAGCCCCTTCGCCAAGGCCCCACGCACCTCGGCCAGGCATTCCTCCGCCGACCCCGGCCGCCCGGTCTGATGCCCCAGCTGCCCGGCCCAGTCAACGGGCGGCTTGGCAAAGTAGTGCGGCTGGACCGACAGCCCGGAAACCTCGCGCACGAGCGCCGCAGCCTGCGCGTCCAGCGCGCCCATCCGGGCGAGGGCGGCCAGATCGAACAGGTCGCGCGCCGTCCGGCGGTCGAACCAGGCGATCGTCTTCATTGCCGCAAACCCTTGCAACGTGGGCACTCGCATCATCACATGGTCGGGCACATCGCCGTAGCGCAGGGCCACAGGCCGGATCTCCGTGGGATAGCGGGCCAGGGCGTCGTGCCCGCCGCTGTCGCTGTCCAGGAGCTGAACGCGCAATCGCAGCCCTTCGCGGCCGACGAACTGTCCGGGGACGACGCTCCTCACCGAAGCGAGCGCCGGATCCCAGTGTGCTCCCGGAAAATCCCGCCGAACCGCTGCGGGCAGCTTCTGGTCCAATGTGGACGCCACCTCCCGACGCGACGGCGTATACAGGTCGATGTCTTCCGAGAGGCGTCCACCATCCCCGGGATCGGCAAGGTGCGTGCGGGCAAGGGCTGTCCCCCCGAAGAAGACCAACGGAGCGTCCAGCCGGGCGATCGCCAGCAGCAGATGGCTGATGAAATGGTCGAGGTCGACCTGCGACTCAGTGACTCCAAAGGCAGCGGCCACCTCGGCCCGCTCGACCGGATCAAGCATCGCCGGCTCCCGTCGCGACGCGGGCGGAGGCGAGCGCCCCCGGCCTGTGCTGCTCCTTTGCCAAGCGCTCGACCAACTCCCAGTCGGCTCGCCCGGACAGGGCACGCATCGCTGCGGTCACGTCCGCCTCCGCCAGGCCGCCCAGCGATGGCCGGGCAGCGAGGTCCACCAGCGTCTGCTCCACCGTGGTCACCCAGCCCGCGCCGAGCTCGGTCTCCATCCGTTGGACGTCAAGCCGCGACACGTCCCGCTTGACGAACGCCACCCGCCCGAGCGAGGTCCGCAGGGCGGGCCGCTGTTTGGGCACGGCGACGACGGCCGTGCCCACCTCACGGGGGATCGCGCCGTGGTGACGCGCCGCGCTGATGCCCATGAGCGCTATCGCCTCTGGACCGTAGTCGGCGCGGGCGATGCCCAGCGCCGCCGCCTCAAGCGCAGGCATCCACCGCCCGTCGCTGACTCGCCGCACCGGGACGATCGCGTAGTAGCCGGTGGCGATCTTCTTCAGGATGCCACGCTCTGCCAGCCGTTTGAACTCCGTCCACGGCTGGGCGTAGACGATGCCCGCGTCCCTGGGGCGAAGCACCCGCTCTCCGCCCCTGGCGAGCCCGGATGGCAACCCGGCTGCGCGCAACTGCTATCACCTCCCTAGGCTTCAAGCCTATTTTCATCATACTAATCCTCGGGGTCGAACGGGTGCCGCAGAGTGAAGGCGTGTGGCGTGGAGCCGTGGGCATCGAGGTGTTCGAGGCGGGCTTTGGCCTCGGCGAAACTCGGCTGGTGCCCGGAGGGTACCCCCCAAAGAACCAAATGATTTTGGAGACCCTCGTAGTCGAACCATTCTCGCCTGCGCCGCATGAAGTCCAGATGCGCCGTCTGATAGGTGAAGGCGCGCAGTGCCTCGACCGACTCCCACACCGTCAGGTTGATGATGACATCGTCCCGGCCAAACGGGCGGAAGCTGGTCGCGTCGCCGTTGTCGTCCCGCAGCCGCCACACGAAGCCCGGGCTGCGATCGCCCAGGCCGTTGATCTCGGGCAGCGCGTCCACGAAATCCTTCATCTCGGGGCTGTCCAAGGGGAATCGCGTGCGGGCGATGTTCAGCTGCGCAACATTCATCGTTTCTCAGTCTCCAATACGACACAGCAGCGCCCCTTCTCGGGCCGCATGCGGGGGGTGACAGGCCAGCCGGCGCCCTCGGCCAGGCCGGTGAGCAGGGCGAGGTTCATGCCGCAGATCAGTGGCGGGAACTCCTCGGCCAGTGCATGAAATGGACAGTTGCGCAGGCAGACGTCGCCGTCGGGGGTGGTCGCGGGCTCGTATCCGCGCTCGCGCAGGGCGCCGTCCATCGCCTGCGCAAGAGCCCGCCCCTTCTCATGGGCGACCCGTTGCAGCACAAGGTCTGCGCCCGCCCGCTCGATCGCCTCCGCGAGCAGCGCACCAACCTCCATATAGGACCGTGGTGGCAGTGACACCGCGACCTGCGCGCCGCTGCGCCGGTAAAGCTTGGCCGGCCGCCCCGCGCCGGGCCCGCTCCTGGCGGAAAGCCGCGCGAAGACGGCCTCCAGCAGGCCCGCCTCCACCAGCCTGTCCAGGTGAAAGGCCGCGAGCGTGCGCCCGATGCCCAGCTCCCGCGCGATCTCGTCCCGCCCGATCGGCCCGCCCGCGTCCACCACCAGCTCGTATGCACTGCGCCGGGTCGGATCGGCGAGGGCGCCGACCGCGCCGATCTGTCGCTCGTCCATGGGAGCATTCTAAAACCAAAGACCCTTATTTTTACAAGGTACGTCACACAAGTTGTGCACAACTGAATTGTGCGCTACCGTTATGCCCATGAACATCCTCTACACCGCAGTGGCCACGGCGACCGGCGACGGTCGTGATGGCAGCGTGCGCACCCCCGACGGCCTCATCGACACCACCCTCGCCGTGCCCAAGGAGATGGGCGGCCAGGGCGGCGCGACAAACCCCGAGCAGCTGTTCGCCGCCGGCTACGCCGCCTGCTTCCACAGCGCGCTGCGCCTGGTCGCCCGGCGCGCCAAGGCAGACGTGACCGGCTCCCAGGTCATCGCGCATGTGGGCATCGGCTCCACCGGCCCGGGCTTCGGCCTCGCCGTCACCCTCGAGGTTTCCCTGCCCCAGCTCGACGAGCCGACCGCGCGCGGCCTGGTCGAAGCGGCGCACCAGGTGTGCCCCTACTCCAACGCCACCCGCGGCAACATCGACGTCAAGCTTGTGGTCAGCTAGAGACATGAGCGATCTGGAGCTGCAGAAGCAGGTGTGCTTCGCCCTTTACGCGGCGAGCCGCTCGCTGACCGCGCTCTACCGGCCGTTGCTCGACGGGCTGGGCCTGACCTACCCGCAATACCTGGTGCTGCTTGTGCTTTGGGAGCGGGGCGACACCACCGTCAAGGCGCTCGGCGAGGCCCTGCTGCTCGACTCGGGCACGCTCTCGCCCCTGCTCAAGCGGCTCGAGGCGGCCCGGCTCGTGCACCGCTCGCGCGACCCCCGCGACGAGCGGTCGGTGGTCATCAGCCTCACCCCCGAGGGCGACGCCCTGCGCGCCCGGGCCGAGAGCATCCCGCGCGCCATCGCCAAGGCCACCGGCCTACCCGCCGCCGAGCTCGCTCGGCTGCGGGACACCTTGCGCGGCATAGCCGCCAGTGCCACCACCGGCCAGGCCGGCAAGCCATGACCCACCGCCGCACCCGCAGAGCATGTCAAATGCCGGACACGTTGCGCGGCATAGCCACCAGCGCCACCACCGGCCGGGCCGAAAGGGCGTAGCCAACGGCCCGGCCGTGTGAGAACTTGGCGGGATGCAGATTCCCGGGTTCGGCCGCAATCTCGAGCTATATCTCACCGCGGGCCTAGCGCTCGCGATCAGCGTCCTGGGCCTGCTCAATGTCGTGCGCACCGATCTTGTCGCGGCCGCCACGCTGGGCACGCTGGCGCTGGTCGCGCTGAGCGCGCTCAAGAGCCGTCACCAGGTCGCCGACCTCCAGTCCGATGTGGACCGTCTCGCCGGTCTCGTCGGCGCCCTCTACGACGGGGCCGATGGCGTGCCGTCGGCCGACCTGCTGCTGACCGCGTCCAGCTCGGGCACCGGCCTGGACATCTCGGGCGCGACCGATCTGCGCCTGGTCGGGGTCACGCTCAACCGCACCATCCGCAACCTGGCCGCCGAGATGCAGCGGCGTCTGGGCGAGGGGGCGCACATCCGGATCGCGCTCATCGATCCCGACTCGCAGGCACCGGAGGAGGCGGCCCGCCGCAGCACGATCCCCGACGACTCGCACATCTTCCGCCACCGCCTGACCTCCGCCATCGACCTGCTGCGCGAGCTGGCCGTGACGCCTGAGGCCAAGGGGCGGCTGGAGGTCCGGCTGCTGCGGTTTGTGCCGGCCTTTGGTCTGGCCATGGTCGACCCCGACACCAACACGGGGATCATTCAGGTCGATCTTTACTCGCACCGGTTTCTGGGGTCGGATCCGGTGCTGCTGCTGGGGATCAACAAGGATCCTCGTTGGTACCGGCACTTCGCCCAGGAGTTCGAACGGATCTGGGAGGGTGGCGCCCCGGCCGACCTCACCGGGCCTCGTGATCCGGTGGGAGAGTCGCTGGATCCGGCATGAGATAGGGCACGAGCCGCTCGAAGGTCTCGGCCGCGCATCGTGAAACAGCTCGTCCCCCTCGAGGCCGACCAGGTCGGCGATCCCCCGGATGCCCAGCCACCCGAGCACGCCGCGATCCGAGCACGCCCGCTCATAAAACGCTCGCGCCGCGCCGGCCGTGGCCGTCTCCACCGCGAGCGTCCGGTCGCCGACGTGCGCCTCACCCGATCCGACCGGCCCGCGCATCACCTTAAACGTGCGCCCTGTGCTCCGGCTCATCATGAACAGCGGGCTGTCGTGGGCGGCGAAGAACCTGTCGATGCGCCGTAAAACAAATTCACTCATGGGCGCGGCCTGGCCGCAGATCCGGTCTCCGATCACCACATCGCCGAGGCCGACGTCGTCGTGCACGCCACCCGCCGTGCCCACCAGCGCGATCACCGCGGGCGAGCACCGCCTGCGCAGTGTCACGTAGGCAACCGCGGCGGAACGCTCGCCGGGCTCGATCGCCTGCAGGGCCACCACGCGGGCCCGCGCGATGGCGGCCGCGTAGAGCACTCCCCCGTCGGGCAGGTCGTGCGTGGCGAAGCCCGCACAGCGGCCCAGCATCTCGGCCACGGCTCGCATCTCCCGGGCCGACGCGGTGAGCACGCCAATGTCGGCGCGCTCGGGCGGATCCACTGCGGACGGTCGCTTGTAGACGACCGGGAAGCCGGAGGCGCGGCCGGTCATCTCCCCGCTGCCACTAAATGGCTCGGTGACGGAAAAGGCGATCGGCATGCGTGCCCCCGCAATCACTAGTCTTCTTCGGATTGACGAGAACCAAACCCTAGCCGTTCGAGGTATTTAATGTCAAGCTGACGAGAAGCTAAGCTCTGGCCATGGACCGAGACCACACGAAGGCCGCGATCACGGTAGACCTGGTCATCCTGACCGTCCGCAACTCACGATTGAAGGTGCTGCTCGTGCAGCGGGGCAACGAGCCCTACAAGGGCAAGTGGGCGCTGCCGGGAGGGTTCCTCCAGCCCGACGAGGACCTGGAGGACGCCGCCCGGCGCGAGCTGCACGAGGAGACCGCGCTCGACGGGCGCCGGTTTCAGCTGGCGCAGCTGCGCACCTATGCCGCACCGGGCCGCGACCCGCGCGGGCGGGTGCTGACCGTCGCCTATCTCGCGGTCGCGCCCGACCTGCCCGAGCCGACGGCCGGCACGGACGCGCGCAGGGCCAAGTGGAAGGCGGTGTCGCGGGTGCGCACGCTCGCCTTCGACCACGGCGACATCCTGCGCGACGCGCTCCAGGAGGCCCGGTCCAAATCGGAGTATGCGACGCTCGCGGCCGCTTTGCGCCCCAACCCCTAGCCGGCTAAGCGTCGCCGCGCAGCATCGACTCGTTGGCCTCGATCTCCTCGGCCACATAGTGATCGGCCGCGCCGATCTCGGTCGCGGCCAGCTCGCGCAGCTCGGCGAGCGCCTCCTCGTGGCGGCCCAGCGCACGGGCCGCTCGAGCCCTGGTCCAGCGCGCGACATGCAGCGAATAGGCCGCGGCCCGCCCCTGGCGCACCCGGGCGCGTGCCCCCACGGCCCGGTCAAACAGCGGATAGGCCTCGTCCCACCGCTGCGCGTCGGCGAGAGTCCAACCCAGATTGTTCAGCAGTGCTCCGGTCATGCCGAGCGCCAGCGGATCGTCGCTGCCCGCCGCCGCCTCCAGGCCGCGCTGGGCCCACGCCTCATGCTCCTTGGGCAGCACCAGCGCCAGCATGTGCGCCGCGTCGGCCGCGAGCCCGGCCAGCTCGGCGCCCAGCGCACGATCGTATGCCTCACGGAAGTGCGGGACCGACCCGTCGGGGTCGCCGCCCGAGCGCAGCAGGCGGCCGCGCTCCAGCGCCACCCGCACGCGCGGCTCATCGGCCAGGTCGCCCGGCTCGCCCAGCTCGTCAAGCACGCGATGGCCCCGCTCGAACTCGCAGGCCAGCCCGTCGGCGCGCGCCACCTGGGTCAGCAGCGCCTGCCGGCGCACCACATCACGCTCCCCGGCGAGCGCGGCGACGAACCGCTCGCGCGAGCCCGCCGGGTCGTCGAAATCCCAAAGCTCAAGCACGGGTGCCAGTCCACCACAAACCATCCTGGCCGGGGCACCCCCCGGCCAGGCGTCAGTCCACCACGAACAGCCCGGCCCGGACGCCCCGCACGAAATCGAGCCACTCCTGCCGGGTGAAGCCGATGCGCGTGCCATCCGGATCCCTGGAGTTGCGGACGAATACCTCACCGCCTGCCGCGGCCACCTCGACACAACCGGAGGACTCGCACCCATTCGCCTTCAGCCACGTGAGCCGCTTGTCGTCTGCCTTCAACGCTTCACCTCCTACGCCGCTTGGCTTTCAGCCTACGAAAGATTGGCATTCGTCGACAAAGGGCGGGCGGCTTTATGGCACATCCGCCGCGCTCCCCCTTCGACCCGCGTCTCGCTATATGAGACGCCGCGGCGGGCCCCCGGATCGTCAAATGCCCCGATACTCAACGGCATCGGGGCATTTGGTGTCGAGGCTCGCAGGGCACTAGCTATCGAAGTCTCCCGCGCGGATGCCCGCCACGAATTCCTGCCATGAAGCTCGAGGGAAGCTCAGGATGGGACTCTTCGAATCTTTTGAGTCGCGGATCAGCACCTCGGTGTCCGCAAGCTTCACCTCAACGCAGCCGTTGGACTCACAACGGCTGCTCCTCCGCCAGGAATCAATTTCCACGGCAAGCTCCTTTGATCAATGTGGGGTGGGTCCCCATGACACAATGTAAGCCTGGCCGATCACGATTCCCCGTAGGGGCGGGGTTGTCTGTCTAAAGAAGACATGATGATGTCGACGCGATCCTCCATGAGGCGGATCGTCTCCTGCTCGCTCAGAGCCTCGTCCCACATCCGCTCGAAGCGCTTGCGATAGCGCTGCACCGTGTCGGGCGCCTCGTCGATCGTGTCGGTGAGCCAGGCTTCGCGATAGAGGATCGCGTTTTCGTCCTCGCCGAGATCGAAGACGATGAAATGGTTGAGCGGCGCGACTGGCGCCGAGCGGTGCAGCGGAACGATCCTGCACTTGAGCCGGCCCTCGCGGATCAGGTCGAGCAGGTGCCGCAACTGCTCGGCCATGGCATCGGGCCCTCCCACATCGCGGGACAGCACCGACTCGTCCAGGATCAACAGATATACGGGCGGATCGGCGCGGTCGAACACAAACTCCCGCCGGCGCATGCGAACCTCGAACCGCACAGCCCTGTCCTCTTCGGACAGCTCGTCCCAGTATTGGAAGATGCGCATGGCGTAGGCGGGAGTCTGGGTGAGCCCGGGGAAAAGTGTCGGATGGAAGACACGGATCGCGGTGGCTTCGCTCTCAAACTGCAGGACGCGCATGGTCGCCGGCGTCAGGTGCTGCCGGTAGTGCGGATCGTCCCACCAGCCCTTGCGGCGCGAGGTGCGCGCGATCTCGATCAGCGTCCCCACCGATTGGGGGTCGGTGACCCCGAGATGGTCGAGCAGCGCGGTCAGATCGGTGCGCGAGACGGTGACGTCGCCGGACTCGATGCGCTGGACCTTGGACAGCGACCACTCCAGCGCCGCCGCGACCTGCCCCTGGGTGAATCCTCTCTCCTCGCGCGCATGTCGCAGCGCGAGCCGAAGGCGGCGACGGGCCACCGCTGGAGATTCACCCCGGGCCATATATACTTCAATCGACCTCACTGTCAGGCGACCACCGCTGGCCATACCGCAAAGCGATCCCGCTAGCAATACAGCAAAGCGATACATCGCCATCCGACGTATTGCAGCGAACACTACACCCGCCCGTCGGCTCCCGCATCAGATTGTTGCCCGTCGGCACGCTCCAGCGCGCGCAGCAAAGCCCTACTGACCTGCCCGAGTGTCCGCTCATCCGGCGTCCGAAGCAGACACACGATCCGCCCGCGATAAGTGGCACGCAGCTCGTAGGGCGTCGCGGGGGCGCGCCAGCATCCGGCCGTGACGGTCGCCGACACCCCGATCACAAGCAGGGCGATGATCGTCCACAGCGCCGCGGTGTCCATCCTGCCCGCGGCCAGCACGGCAAACAGGCCGATTGCCGCCAGGACGATGGCCCCGCCCTTGATCAGGCTCGACGAGTTGACACCGCCCTGCTCGCGGGCCTGAACGATGTGTATCCGCCGCAGCTCGCGGATGGCGAACGTGCGACTCTCCGGACCACGCGCGAGGAACACCTCGTGGGTGATGTAGGCGTTTGGCCCGCGATAGAACTCCAACATCTTCTCCTCCCTAGCTCTCGGCCATTGCGAGGAGGGAGGTGGTTGCGCAACGATGACACGAGCATGGGGTCCGCCCTCCTCGCCGAGGGGTCCGGCCTCTCACGGCATCCGGTGGCAGCCGGGTGCCGTTTGCCGTATTCCGGCAGTATGGGCGCGCGTCATCGTGATCGCTATACGTCAATCTGCTATATGGCAGATTGACGTACGTTCACTCATGGCCTACCCAGCAGCGGGTGCCCGGGAGCCGCTGCGC
>JBIOYB010000124.1:0-2838 GCA_044869915.1 Allorhizocola sp. | reverse complement strand
CCGGCCGCCTGCACGGCCTCGAGATACTGCAGGGCCGCCGAATAGTTGGCCGCGTGGGCAAACGTCGGGCGCGTCCCGGTGGCCTGGAAGAACCGGTCGGCGAACTCTCGGTTGCGCGCGTCGTGGTTCCAATACCAGGCGTCGGTGTAGGTCGTGCCGGCCAGCGCATCCGGTGTGAGCGAATGGATGTCGGTGAGGAACATCAGCCCGACCGCCAGGCCCACACCCTTGTCCCGCAGCTTGAACTCGTTGTACTGCTTGACAAGCGCGACCAACTCGGCGCCCGCCTGCATCGTGCCGAGCACGTCGGGCTTGGGGTTCAGGCCCGGCGCCTTGAGCAGGTACGTCGAGAAGTCGCCGGAGCTGTTGGGGAAGGGAGCCGCGTCCTTGGCCACCACCGTGCCGCCCGCGCCGGTCACGGCCGCCTCGAACGACTTGGTCATGTCCTGGCCGAACTGGTAGTCGGGGTAGACCAGATACCAGTTCTTCGCGCCGCCCTCGGTGGCCGTCTTGCCCGTCCCGTTGGCGAGCATGTAGGTGTCGTAGGCGTAGTGGAAGGTGTATTTGTTGCACGCCTTGCCGGTCAGGTCGGTCGTCGCCGCGGTGATGTTGAAGTAGAGCTTGCGCTTCTCCTTCGCGACATCGGCGACCTTCAGCGCGGCCGACGACGTCGGCACGTCGAGGATGGCGTCGACCTGTTTGCGGTCATACAGTTCGGCCGCCTTGGCGTTGGCGATGTCGGGCTTGTTCTGATGGTCCACCGACTCGACCGCCACCTCGAAGGAGGGCTTGTGCTTCGCTTGAAAATCAGCGATGGCCATTTCCACGGCCTTGACGGAATTCTTGCCGGACAGGTCGGCATAAACCCCAGATTGATCATTTAGTACGCCGAGCACGACGCGGTTGTCCGAGATACTTCCACTGTTCGAAGTGGACGGTCCCCCGCCGCCGCAGCCCGCTATCAGCAAGGCGGCCGTGAGTGCCAGATATCGCTTCATCGTTCACATCCCTAGATAGGTGAGCAATTCCGCTTCACGCGCCCGCACCTGCGCGTTGTCGAGCTCCTCCACGACCGAACCGGACGCCAGCAGGTAGTGCCGGTCGGCGACGGTCGTGGCGAAGCGCAGGTTCTGCTCGACGAGCAGCACGGTCACGCCGTCGGCCTTGGCCTGGCGCAGGATGTCGCCGACGCGCTGCACCAGCACGGGCGACAGGCCCTCGGTCGGCTCGTCGCACAGCAGCAGACGCGCGCCCATCCGCAGCACGCGCGCCAGCGCCAGCATCTGCTGCTCGCCGCCGGAAAGCTTGGTGGTGGGCGAGTTGCGCCGCTCGTACAGGTTGGGGAACGCCTCGAACACCCGCTCGAGCGACCAGCCGCCGTCCTTGGCACGTGGCAGGTTCAGGCTTTCGGTCACGCTCAGCGTCGCGTAGCTGCCCCGGTCGTCGGGCACCCAGCCCAGCCCCGCGCGGGCGCGCTCGTGCGGGCGCTTCGGGATGGGTTTCCGGTCGAGCTCGATCCGGCCGCTCGCCGGGTGCAGGCCCATCACACAGCGCAGCAGCGTGGTCTTGCCCGCGCCGTTGCGCCCGCACAGCGTCACGACCTCTCCACTGTGGACAGTCAGGCCGACGTCGCGCAGCACGCGCGCCTCGCCATACCACGCCGACAGGCCCTCAATGCGCAGCATCGGCACTCCCGCTTTCGGAAGAGGCGCTCCCGAGATAGGCCGTTATCACGCGCTCGTCGGCGCGCACCTCGTCGTAGGCGCCCTCCACAAGCACCCGGCCCGCCTGCAGCACGGTGACCCGGTCGGCCAGCGCACCGACCACGCTCATGTTGTGCTCCACCATGACAACCGTGCGGCCGGCCCTGATCTGCCCGATCAACTCGACCGTGCGGTCCACGTCCTCCAGGCCCATACCCGCGGTCGGCTCGTCGAGCAGCAACACGCTGGGCTCGAGCGCGAGCGCCAACGCGAGCTCCAGCGCGCGCTTCTGGCCGTAGGCGAGCGCACTCGCCCTGGCCTTCTCCAGCGCACCCAGGCCCACCCGGTCGAGCAGTTCGCGCGCCCGTTCGCTGAACCGGCCCATGAGCCGATCGGAGCGCCAGAAGCGCCAGCCGAGGCCGGTGCGGCCCTGCAACGCCAGCTCCACGTGTTCGAGCGCGGTCAGCCCGCCGAACAGGCTCGTGATCTGGAACGACCGGGCCACGCCCAGCCGGGCCACGCGCTCGGGCGGCAGGCCGGTCACGTCGCGCCCGCACACCTCGATGCGCCCGTGGGTGGGCGCGAGGAAGCCGGTCAACAGGTTGAACAGGGTCGTCTTGCCCGCGCCGTTGGGGCCGACGAGCGCGTGCACGCTCCCCTCGGCGATGGCGAGGTCCACGCCGTCGACCGCGCGGAAGCCGCGGAAGTCCCGGGTGAGGCCGTGCGCGGCGAGCGCCAGAGTCATGAGGCAGAAAGCTACGACCGGCGCGGGAGAGGGGCCATGTCGTGCCGTCACATATTCGGATGTGTTCGCACGTGTGAACACACAGTCCGGCAAGACGGACCCGGGCTTCCAGCCGGAAGCCCAGGTCCCTTATCTCACGTGACTACAGGTTGATCGTCCACGAGTTGATGAGACCGGTGTCGGCCGAGGCCGCGTCCTGCACCCGCAGGGTCCAGGTGCCGTTCTTCGGCTCGCTCGACAGGTTGACCGTGTAGGTCTGGTTAATGTTGTCCGCGCTGCCACCCGTACGGTTGTGCAGCACATAGGTGCTACCGTCCGGCGCCACCAGCGTCACAATCAGATCGCCGATGTAGGTGTGCACGATCGCCACCGGCACCGTCGACGTCGCCG
>JBIOYB010000123.1:0-10822 GCA_044869915.1 Allorhizocola sp. | reverse complement strand
CGATGGGCGCCTTGCGGTGCTCGAATGCGTGTTCACGATGGGCGCCTTGCGGTGCTCGAATGCGTGTTCACGATGGGCGCCTTGCGGTGCTCGAATGCGTGTTCACGGTGAGCGCCTTGCGGTGCTCAAAAGCGTGTTCACGATGAGCGCCTTGCGGAGCTCAATAGCGTGTTTGCGATGGGCGCCTTGCGGAGTGAGGGACGATGACTGCTACCGACTCGACCACCGGCTCGACTGCCGGCTCGACTGCCACTGACTCATCCCGCTCGCTGTCGGACATCAAGCGGCGCGCGCTGGCCGAGCTGCTGGCCCGGCGGGCGCGGGCGGGGGACACGATCACGCCGGCGCAGCGGGCCGAACTGATGCCGCCCTCCTACCAACAGGAGGGCCTGTGGTTTGTGTGCCAGCTGAACCCGGACGTGGCCGCGGTGTACAACGTGCCGTTCGCGCTGCGCGTGCGGGGGCGGCTGGACCTGACCGCGTTTGCCCGTGCGCTACGCCGGCTGCTGGAGCGGCACGAGGGGCTGCGCACCAGGTTTGCCGAGCGCGACGGCGTGCCGATGCTCGCGATCGAGCCGCCGCCGGAGACCGTGCCCATCCCGGTCACAGACCTGTCCGGCGAGGCGGATCCTTTTGGACGCGCCGTCGAACTGTCCAATGCGGAGGTGCGCAAGCCCTTCGACCTGACCCGGCCGCCGTTTCGCGCGAGCGCGCTGCGGCTCGGCCCGGACGACCACGTGCTGCTGGTGACCATGCACCACATCGCCACCGATGGGTGGTCGCTGGGCATCATCGTCCGCGAGCTGATGCAATGCTACGAGTCTGAATTGGACGGTACGAAGCTGGAGCTCGCGCCGCTCACGATCCAGCCCGCCGATGTGGCGGCGTGGCAGCGCCGGCGCCTGTCCGGCGGCGGGCTGCAGCGGCAGATCGACTACTGGCGTGAGGCGCTCGAAGGGCTGCCGGTGCTGGACTTCCCGGCCGACCGGCCGCGCCCCGCCGAGCGGACCTACGCCGGATCCAGTGTGGTGCAACGCATTTCGCCAGAGGTCGGCCGGGCGTTGGTGGGGCTGGCGCAGCGGGAGCGGTGCTCGCTGCTGGGCACGCTGCTGGCGGGCTTCGCGATCGTGCTGTCCAAATACACCGGCCAGGACGACATCGCGGTCGGCTCGATCCTCGGCGGGCGCACCCAGCCCGAGATGGAGCCGCTGGTCGGCTACTTCGCCAACACCATCGTGCTGCGTGCCGACACGTCGGGCGACCCGACGTTTCGGGAGCTGATGGCGCGCGGGCACGAGCGCGTGGTCGCCGCCGCCGACAACCAGGACATCCCGTTCAGCACGGTCGTCAGCACCGTCGCGCCGGAGCGCGATCCCGGCCGCAATCCGCTGTTTCAGGTGAGCCTGACTTTGCAGCCCAACGACGGCGCGGAAAACGCGTTCCAGTTTCCGGGGGCGGAAACGCTGCCGATGCCGCTCACGTCATACCGGTCGCGGTTTGACATCACGACGACCGCGATCCAGCAGCCGGACGGGGGATTCCGGTTTCTGCTGGAGTACGCGATGGAGCTGTTCGACGAGGACCGGATGTCGCGCTTCCTCGACCACGTGTGCCGCGTGCTGACCCGGGCGGTCGAGGATCCGGACCGGCGCATGAGCTCGATCGACATACTGTCCCAACAGGAGCGTGCCGAGCTGGCCCGCTTCAACGACACGGTGGTGGATCTGGGCTATGACCGGTGCCTGCAGGACCTGATCGCGCCGCAGGTCGCGCGGACGCCGGAGGCGATCGCCGTGCGCTGCGAGGGCCGGGAGCTCACGTTCGCCGAACTCGACCGGCGCGCCAACCGGCTGGCCCGATATCTGGTCGAGCGCGGGGTCGGGCCGGGCGTGCTAGTGGCCGTGTTCGCCCAGCGTTCGGTCGAGCTGGTGGTCGCGTTGCTCGCGACCGTGAAGGCGGGCGGCGCGTATGTGCCGCTGGACGTCGATTATCCGCGGCAGCGGCTCGAGCAGTTGCTCACCGACACCGCCGCGACGGTCGTGCTGACCCAGGCTTCGCTCGACGATCGGCTGCCGGCTTCGCCCTCGCGGGTGTTCCGGCTGGACGCGGATTGGCCGCTGCTCGAGTCCTATCCGGACAGTGCACCGGACACGACCGTCACGCCGGACGACATCGCCTACGTCATCTACACTTCCGGATCGACTGGCGCGCCCAAGGGCGTCATGGTATCGCACCGGGCTATCTGCAACCGGTTGCTATGGATGCAGGCCGAGTACCCGATCGATGAAAGCGATGTCTTGTTGCAGAAAACGCCGTACACGTTCGACGTTTCGGTGCAGGAGTTCTTCCTGCCGCTGTTCACCGGCGCGCGGATGGTGCTCGCACGGCCCGAGGGGCACCGGGACAACGCCTATCTGGTCGAGCTGATCCGGGCCGAGCGGGTGTCGTGGGTCCACTTTGTCCCGTCGATGCTGCGGCCGTTTCTGCACACCGAGGGCGCCAATGGGCTGCCGGCGCTGCGCCGGGTGATCTGCTCGGGCGAGGCGCTCTCCGGCGACCTGCGCGACCTGTACTTCAACGTGTGTCAGGGCGACCTCATCAACCTTTACGGGCCGACCGAGGCGGCGGTGGACGCGACCAACTGGCTGTGCGAGCCTGGTCAGACGGAGTCCGCGGTGCCAATCGGCGCGCCCATCTCCAACATGACCTGCCACGTGCTGGACCGGTTCGGCGCGCCCGTGCCGATCCAGGTGACCGGCGAGCTGTATCTAGGGGGAGTGGGTGTCGCACGCGGTTACCTCAACCGGCCCGACCTGACCGAGCAGCGGTTCGTCCCCGACCCGTTCAGCGATCGGCCGGGCGCCACGATGTATCGCACCGGCGACCTCGTGCGCTGGCGGCCGGACGGGACGCTGGACTTCCTCGGGCGCAACGACGATCAGGTCAAAATCAACGGTGTGCGCATCGAGCTCGGCGAGATCGAGCAGGCGCTGCGCCAGCATCCCGCCATCGACGACGCGGCGGTCGCCGTGCGCACGCCGCCGGGTGGTGGCGGCCGCTTCCTCGCGGCGTTTGTGGTGACGCCGGACGCTGAGGAGGGTTTGGCGCAACGGTTGCGCGAGCACCTGGCCGAGCTGCTGCCGCTGTCGCTGATGCCGGCCACGTTCACTCGCCTCGAGCGGCTGCCCATCAACGCCAACGGCAAGCTGGATCGCGGCCGGCTGCCGGCCGTCGACACCGCGCCCGCGCGGGGGCGGCCGCCCACGACCGAGACCGAGCTGGGTCTGGCCGAGATCTGGCGGGAGCTGCTCGGCGACCGGGCCGTCGAGGTCGACGTGGAACAGAGCTTCTTCACCATCGGCGGCAACTCGCTGCAGGCGTTGCAGGTCACCTCGCGCATCCGCGCGGCCTTCGGCGTCGTGCTGGGCCTGCGGCAGTTTTTCACCACCCCTGCACTCGGCCAGCTGGCCCAGCTCATCGACGAGCTCGTGGCCGAGGAGGAGGCCGAGCGGGCACGCATCGAAAGCGAGCTCGCCGGGCTCTCCGAGGAGGAGCTCGACCGCCTGCTGCAGGCCGAACCGCGGTGAGTGCCGGGATGGACGCCGACGCGAAAGGGCAACTTCTGCTCGAGCGCATGATGCGGGCAGAAACGCGGTGAGTGCCGGGATGGACGCCGACGCGAAACGGCAACTTCTGCTCGAGCGCATGATGCGCGGGCGGGTCGCCGGCCCTGTGTCTCCGCTCGTGACGCTGAACGCGGGCGGGAACACGCCCGCGTTCTTCTGCGTCCACGCGTCGGGCGGGTCGGCCGTGCCCTATCTCGCACTGGCGCAGGAGCTAGGCCACGAGTTCCACGCGCTCGAGGCGCCGGGGATCCATGGCGGGCAACCGCTTGAGCGCGTCGAGGATCTCGCGGAGCACTATCTGGACGCGATCCGCCGGGTGCAGCCGTCCGGGCCGTACCACGTTGGGGGTTGGTCGGTCGGCGGCACCATCGCGCTGGAGATGGCGTGCCGCCTGGGCGGGGAGGCGGCTTCGCTGATCCTGCTGGACACCAAGGCCGGCGGCTTCGAGCCTGCGCCGGGTGAACGGGAGATCCTGTCCATGTACATTGTGGACGTCGCGCTGCTGCAGGACCGCACGCCGCCGGCCATCCGACTGTCCGATGCGGACCCTTATCGCGACGCGACCGCGTGTCTCGAGGCGGCCGAGCTGACGCCGGCCGAGCTGCGGGAGCAGACCATGCACCGGTTGCGCGTGTTCGTGGCCAATACGCGGGCGTTTCACCGGTATCGGGCGCGTCGGTTTGAGGGAAACGCGACACTCATCTCCGCGGAGACGTCGCCTGCGGTGAACCAGGATCGGTGGCGGGGTTTGCTTCCGCGGGTGCGGTGCCGCACCGTGCCGGGGACCCACTACACGATGCTGCGCCCGCCGGTGCTGCCGTTGGTCGCGGGGGCCGTGCGAGAGTGTCTGTCGTGATGGCGACCATCTCGTGCCGCCCGGTGACCCGGTCCAATCTGGACGATCTGCTTGTCGTGTTCGGCGAGCAGGGGGCTTCGTGCGGGTGCTGGTGCATGTATTGGCGGATTTCGGGGGATGCCTTCGCGAGCAACGGCAACGACGGAAACCGGGCTGCCCTGCTCGACCGGATCCGGCGTGGCGAGGTGCCGGGCGTGCTGGCGTACGTGGACGGCGTGCCCGTGGGCTGGTGCTCGGTCGCGCCGCGTGACACGTTCCGCGAAGTTGTGCCGCGTGAGCCGTCCGGTGGCATCGCGCCGCGTGAGCCGTGTGAGGCGTCCCGTGACATCGCGGCTGGCGACACGTTCCGCGAAGCTGTGCCGCGCGAGCCGTCCGGTGACATCGTGCCGCGTGAGCCGTCTGGCGGGGTGGCGTCCGTGCTGTGCGAGGACGCGGCGGGTGAAGCGTCTCGCGGCGGGTTGTCGGGGCCGGATAGAAACGACAGAGACGACAGAAACGCTGTCGATGGGACCGATATCTGGTCGATCACGTGTTTCTACATCCCGCGGTCGGCCCGGCACATGGGTGTGGCCGCGGCACTCGTGCGCGGTGCGGTGGAGCACGCGTGCGCCGGTGGTGCCCGGGTCGTGGAGGCGTATCCGTCGCCGGTCGCCTCGGAGGCCGCCTATATGGGAACGGTCTCCATGTTTGCCAACGCCGGGTTCCACGACACGGATAGCGTGTATCGCTACGAGATCGGCTCTCGCTGAATCGAAAGGGCTTTCCAAATTGGAAAGCGCATGCCATGATGGCTTGTATAAGCGATGTCTCTCCCACCCCGCAGGAGGCACGGGCGGCCCTCGCCGAGGCTGCGGCGAGGTCGGCGCTGGTCCGCAGGGCCGACCGGCCTTTGCGGCTGATCCTGCTGGTCGTCGCGGCCACATATCTGGCGATCGGCGGGGTCATGGTGCTGCCCTGGGCTCACGGGGGGATTGCCGCGCTGCTGATCCTCGGGGCCGGGCTCGCTGCCGCTATTGGCCTTTCCATCAGCGTCCGGGCCTACAGCCGGATCGGCATGCGCACGCTCCTGGCGGCATTCGCCGGCTTCTTCGTCTGGAATGGTGCTGTGGTGGGCGCCAGCGTGCTGTTCGGTTGGTGGGCCAAGGGAAGCCCGATGTGGCACTTCACCGTCACCTCTGTTGTCGCGGTGCTGCCGCTGCTCGCGATCGCGGCCCTAGTCGGTCGGAGCCACTCGTGACCCACCCCCGCCACCAGCTTGACGATTTGTTGACCCATCCCGTCCGGTTCTCGATCGTGGCAATGCTGGCTACCGCCGACCGGGCCGATTTCGGCTTCGTCCGCGACCAGATCGAGATCAGCGACTCGATGCTGTCCAAACAGATGAGCGCCCTCGAGGAGGCCGGCTACGTGAAGGTGCGCAAGGCATTCGTGGGCAAGCGAGGACGCACGTGGCTGTCGCTGACCAGCCAGGGCAGGCAGACCTTCGACCGCCACCTCGCCGCGCTGCACACCATTGCTTACGGCGATGCCGTGGCACCGCGCCCACCGGCGTGATCCGTCAGGGGTGGAGTCATCTCAGTCGACTGCTTACGGCGGTGCCGTGGCACGGCGCCCACCGGCGTGATCCGTCAGGGGTGGAGTCATCTCAGCCGACTGCTTACGGCGGTGCCGTGGCACGGCGCCCACTCGGGTGAGCCATCGGGGGTGAAACCACGTCAGTCGACCTTGAGCCGGTGCTCCCGCAGCCGCTCGTAGTAGGGCAGGTGATGCGCCAGAAAGTCCGCGAGCAGGGGCGAGTTGTCCACCGACGTGTCGTAGCGCTGCGGCCGCGGCTCAAATGTGTTGCTGCCGCTGGTGTCCTTGTGCCACCGCTCGCTGCGCTCCCAGCCGGTGGCCATGCCGGGCCGCCAGCTCAGCGCGTCGGGCAGAAACGGGATGCCGACGGCGTCGCAGTAGCGCTCGATGGTCCCGACCGGGTTGCGCACGAGGTCGTCGGAGTCCACCACGACCGGCGTGACCCCGGTGGCGTCGAGCGCGGCGGCGAAAATCTCGTACAGCCAGGAGAAACCGATCTCATCGCGGCCGAGCTTCGGGTTCAGCGCGTAATGCGACGCGATCGCCTCGCGTGGATGCCGGATGATGAACGTGTGCGTCGCGCCGCTGAGAAACTCGCGATCGGTGAGCACGTTCTCATAGTGGAAATCCGTGGTGTCCTTCAGAAACGCGGGCCCGGGCGTGCGGCACAGCGCGGCCCGCAGCTCCGGCTCGGTCGTGATGAGCTGACCGTCCACTGTGGTGGACCCGTAGTCGGTCAGGTGCGAGAACGGTTCGTGTAGGACGGTGAAATCGCCCCGCTCGCGCATCATCCGCTCAAACGCGGTCGACCGGCAGCGCGGCGCGCTCCAAAGCACCAACAGTCTCATGAGGCGTCACGCTAACGGTGCGGGGCGCCGGTGCGATAGACCAATGCCATCGATTCATCGGCACGTTTACCCCAGGCGTCGTCATGCGGCTGACGCCGTTACGGTTGCCGCCGGTCTAGCTTGTGCGATGTGACAAGCGCAGGGAGCATGACCGCACACCCGCTGGACCTGTCCGCGCTGTGCAACAACATCGGGGCCTCCCCGGCCACGGCGACGGAGGTGGGCCGGTTCAACGTCTGGGGAAACTCGTTCAGCGCCGAGCACCTGCCGGCGCCCGGTTCCGCGGTCATGGTGGACGATGTGCTGTTTCTGTTGCCGGCGCTTGGCAGCGGCGGCCCCGACAACGTGCGCTGCGAGGGCCAACTGCTCGATGTGCCGGCGGGACGCTATGACTGGCTGTATCTGCTGGCGTCCGCCGAGCGGCGCGCCGAGGACGAGATCGCGCTGCACTTCGTGGACGGCAGCGTGGACTTCGAACCGCTGCGCCTGTCCGACTTCTGGGCCGCGCCGCCGGCGTTCGGTGAAACCAAAGCTTTTGAATCGGCCGCGATGCACTACCCGCACCACGTCCAGTTCGACGTGCCCGCCACGATGTGGTGCCAGCGGGTGGCGATCGTGCGGCGGGCCAGGCTCGCGCGGATCCGCCTGCCGCACAACATCGCGATGCACATCTTCGCCGCGACCTTGGTGGAGCCGCAATGACCGTGACACTGATCCCGCAGCAACAGCGGTCCGTGGTGGCCGTGCGGCGGCCCGCATTCTGGTATCGCGACACCATCAGCTGCCTGCAGGCCACGTTTGCCACACTGCTGCAGCACGCCGGGCACGACCCGCTGACGGTGCTCGGTGCGGGCTGGGAATTCCTTTACCTGCCGGGCGATGTGCGCGGCGAGGAGTTCTACTACCCGTGCCGCGAGCCGGGCGACCTCGGCCGCGCCCTCGCACCACACCACCCGGTGCGCGCGCGTTGGCATCACGCCCCGGCCGACGACCCGTTGTCGGCGCTGGCCGGCGTGCTGGCCGCGGGCGGGCTGCCGATCGCCGCGGTGGACAACTTCCACCTGCCGTTCCGGCCAGCGTTTCATGACGTGCACGCCGCGCATCTCGTGGTGGTGTATGGCGTCGACCGGGTGCGCGGCCTGGTGCACGTGTCCGACGCGATGCCGCCGGCGTTCAGCGGGCCTATCCGGTTTGAGGATTTCCTTGCCGCGTCGGGCTCGGCCAACCCGGCCGACGAGCAGGACGCGTTCTTCAGCGACGCGCACATCGCCCACCGCTACCTGACCGTCGAGTTCGGAGAGTCGTTCCCCGCGCTGGACCGCGAGTGGCTCAGGACCGCGCTGCGATCCAATGTGGACGGATTTGATCGGGCGGGTGTCGTGGGCTTCGTGGACGGGCTCGCGGCAGCGGCCGAGGCGGGCGAGCCCGACCCGCTGCGTGCGGCATACACGTTCGGCTGGGGCATGCAGGCCCAGGCCAGCCTGCACGGGGAGCTGCTGCGCAGGCAGGGCGCGCGCTGGCCGGCACCCGAGCTCAGCGAGGCCGGCCGTCAGATCGAGGCGGTCGCGCACGCGTGGACCGGGCTGCGGGTCACCGCCGCCCACGGCTGGCCGGACCCCCGTGCCGCCGCCGCCGACATCACCAGGCACGGCCGCCGCTTGCGCGGCCGGTACGAAATCGCGCTGGCCGCGGCCGACCGGGCCGCGGACCGCCTCTGAGCCGCAGGCAGCTGGGGAAGGATTGTCATGGGTCAACTTGCCGTGTTCGGTGGCGCGCCCGCCGTGCCGCGCGAGATGCGTCACGTGGACTGGCCGATCATCACCGACGCCGATCGGGCGGCGGTCATGGGCGTGCTGGACTCGGGGCGCCTCGTGTCCAATGCGGAGGGCGAGACCACCGTGCCGGAACTGGAGCGCCGCTGGGCCGAACGGGTGCAGGTCGGGCACTGCATCGCGGTGTCCAACGGCACCACCGCGCTGACCCTTGCCCTGGCCGGGCTGGGGATCGGGCCGGGCGACGAGGTGATCGTGCCCGCGCTCAGTTTCATCGCGTCCGCGCTCGGCCCGCTGCACCAGATGGCCACGCCGGTGTTCGCCGACATCGACCCGATCACGTTCAACATTGATCCGAAGCGCGTCGCGGAGAAGATCACGCCGCGCACGAGGGCCATCGTCGCCGTACACCTGCACGGCCTGCCCGCCGACATGGACGCGCTGGGCATCCTGGCGCGTGAGCACGGACTGTCCATCGTGGAGGACGCGGCCCAGGCACACGGCGCGACCCTGCACGGCCGCCCCGTCGGTGGATGGGGCGAGGTGGGCACGTTCAGCCTGCAGATCACGAAGAACCTGCCCACGTGCGGCGAGGGCGGGCTGATCACTACGGACGACGCGGAGCTCGCCGACCGGATCCGGCAGGCGCGCCAGTTCGGCGAGGTCATCGAGTCGGGCAAGGCGCGTGATTACGTTTCCTACCGGCTCGGGTGGAACTCGAAAATCAGCCCGATCCAGGCGGCGTTTGCCGGGTCTCAGCTGGACCGGTTTGACGAATACGACAAGATGCGCCAGGCCAATATCCCGCTCCTGCTGGACCGGCTGGCTGCGCTGCCCGGGATCCAGGTGCCGATCGTGCCGCCGGACCGCACGCACGCGTGGCACATCCTTCGCTTCCGCTTCGACCCGGCCGCTTTTGGCATGCCGGCCTTCGGTGTGCCGACCTTCGGTGTGCCGGACAAGGCCGCGCTGTGCGCGGCGCTGCGCCGGCTGCTGCGGGCCGAAGGCGTGCCGGTATCGAAATATCAGCTGCTTCCGCTGCCGCAGCAGAAGGTCTTCTCCGACCGGATCGGGTTCGGGCGCGGATATCCCTGGGCGGCTTCGCAGACGCCCGCCGACGACGGGGAGTATCCGGTCACTACGGCGGTCATCGAGGATTCTTTGACCATCCAGAAACGGCACCTGCACCCGGACGCCGGGCCGCTGCTGCTGCGCTACGCCGACGCCTTCGAGAAGGTGTGGGAGCACCGCGACGTGGTGCGTTCGATGGTGGCGGGGGCGTCATGAGACCGGTTTCAGACAACATCCGGGCCAACATCGTGGCGATGTGCGCCGGGGAGGAGGGCGGCCACCTGGGCGGGTCACTGTCCATGGTGGACATCCTGGTCGCGCTCTACTTCTCGGTGATGAAGATCGACCCGGACCGGCCGGACGACCCCGAGCGCGACATCTTTCTGCTGAGCAAGGGACACGGTGCAATCGGTCTCTACGCGACGCTCGCCGAGCGCGGTTTCTTCCCGACGGCGGATCTGGTGGGCTTCGGCACTGGCGACCTGATGGGCCATCCGGTGCCGGCCGTGCCCGGCGTCGAGATGGCGACCGGTTCGCTGGGCCACGGGCTGGCCCTGGGCAACGGCTTCGCGCTCGGCGCACGGCTCGATGCCAAGGCGCGCCGCGTCTTCGTCGTGCTGGGCGACGGCGAGCTGCAGGAGGGGTCGGTGTGGGAGGCCGCGATGGGCGCGGCAGCGCTCGGGCTGGACAACCTCGTGGCCGTGATCGACCGCAACGGGCTGCAGCTGACCGGCGAGACCGAACGCATCTGCGCGCTGGAGCCGCTGGCCGATCGATGGCGCTCGTTCGGCTGGGCGGTGCGCGAGTCGCCCGGGCACGACTCGGGCACGCTGGCCGACCTGCTCGCGTCGGCGCCCTGGGAGCCGGGCCGCCCGAGCGTGCTGATCGCCAGCACCACCAAGGGTTTCGGTGTGCCGTTCGCGGCAGGGCGGGTGCAGAGCCACTTCGTGAATCTGACCGAGCGCCAGCACGCACGCGCGATGGCCGCGCTTTCGCGAGGCAGCCATGGGTGAGCGGCCGGCCATGGGTGAGCGGCCGGCTATGGGTGAGCGGGCAGCTATGGGTGAGCGGGCG
>JBIOYB010000122.1:0-8467 GCA_044869915.1 Allorhizocola sp. | reverse complement strand
GCAACACGCCACGCAAAAAGGCGAGCCCGCCCGCGAAAACGGGCCGGACTGACGACCCGCCCACAACGGCAACACGCCACGCAAGAAAGCCGAGCCCGCCCCCTCAAACACCGGCCGGACCGAACGGCCGCCCAACAACTGGACTGAACGGCCCGCCCGGCAAAGGGCTAAACCAGCTCCGGGAACCAGAGTTTGATTTCGCGCTCCGCCGAGTCCACCGAGTCGGACGCGTGCACGAGGTTTTCCCGGTTGGACAGCGACAGGTCGCCCCGGATCGTGCCGGCCGCCGCCACCCGCCCGTCGGTCACGCCCACGAGCAGCCGTACGACCGCCACGGCCTGGTCGCCGCGCACGATCGCGGCCACTAGCGGCCCCGAGGTCATGAAGTCCTTCAGCGGCGGATAGAACGCCTTCTCGACATGCTCGGCATAGTGCGCATCCGCCAGGTCGGCGTCCATCGCGCGCAGCGTGAGCGCGTCAAACGTCAGTCCTTTGCGCTCCAGCCGGGAAACGATCTCCCCGATCAGACCACGATTCACCGCATCGGGCTTGATGAGCACCAACGTGCGTTCCACTGAACTCTCCTGACCTGCGTCAACACGAGCAGACTTCATCAGCCTACCGGTAAGCACTTTCCACGATCGACATACCCGCCTACGCTGAGCAACGACACGGGAACGGTCGGGGAGGGTCCACAGTGGCGCGCTTGGGACGCAAACCCGTTCGGCCGGGCCGAGCCACGATAGCCGTGGCTCTCGGCACGATCGGTTTGTTTGTCATATCGATGGCGGCCGGTCTCGGCACTGATGCCGGTGGCTGGCCGTTTGGTGCGGTCGGTGCCGCCCTTGTCATCATCGCCGTGGCGTTGCTCACCACGGCGTCGATGCGCGGCGGCGATAAGGCGTTTGTGCTGGGCACGGTTCATGTGATGAAGGTTTCCAGTGCGCCGTTGAGCCAGGTCGAATATGGCCGGTGCGAGATGACGGTGCTGGTCGACGCGCCCGGTCATCCGGGCCAGACCGTGGTGGTGCGCGACCCTCGGGTGCCGGTCGCCAAGTGGCCTCAGGAAAACGAGCCGCTTCCCGCCTTGATCGCCGTCTCCGACATCCGCCGGATAAAGATCCAATGGGATCGGGTGGGGTTCAACGAGCCCTATGAGACCCCTTACATCGATGATCCTGAAGAGCTCTACCTCGGCGACGACGATGGCTTCGACGACGGTCCATATGATGATCGCCGGGTCTACGATGGCGGCGGGCGGCCTTATGCGCCTGATGACCTCGATGTCGACGATTGGGGGGTTCCGGCCGCGGTCGATCCTCTGCCGCGCCGCAAGCCCTCGCCCGGCCCGCTCGCCGAGACCCATTCGGTCGCTGTGCTCGAGGGTGAGCTGATCCCGGCCGAGGTGCCCGCGCCGCGCAGCCCGTCCGTTGACGTGCTCGATTTCTCCGAGGCCCAGGAGCCGGAGAAGCCGACGCCTGCGCCACCGGTCGTCGCCGAAGAAGAAGATCAAGTTATGCCCACCCAGCCGGCCGCGCGCCCCGCCTCCGCGGGCTCGATCCACGGCGTGGGCATCACCGTCCTGGTGACCGATCTCCAGCGTTCGCAGCGGTTCTACCACGAGATGCTGGGCTTCTACGAGATCGACAGTGGCCCCGACAGCGTGATCCTGGCGTCGGGCGACACCCGGATCGTGCTGATGACCGCGCACGATTCGACGCCGGTCAATCGCCGGCTCGTGCACCTCAATCTCGAGGTGGGCGACGTCGACGCCGTCTATCACGAGCTCAAGGTGCGCGGTGTCCGCTTCACTTACGGTCCGCGCGTGGTCAACCGGGGTGAGCGCCTTGAGCTGGTCGCCGCGTCGTTCAAAGATCCGGACGGCCACGGGATCGCCATCACGCAGTGGAAGGCGCGCATCGACTAGGCGCCCCGTAGAACCGCGCTCACATGAGCACCCGGCGCCGCACGTAGAGGACGTAAAGCCACACCATCCCAAACGCGACCCCGATCACGGCGAACGTCCAGTGCAGGAACCCGGCGCCCACGAACACGAGCTGCAGCCCGCCGACGACCCACCAACCCCACGATCGTCGCAGCGCGCCGGTCAGCAGGATCGTCGCGCACACCCCGCCCAGCAGCACGGCCAGCTGCGGCATGCTGATGCCGTCTTGCGAGACCCGGATCGGCTGGATCGCGAGCAGAAGCACCAGCGCCTCCACGATCAGCGCCAGCGATCCGAGCGAGCGCATCGCCCGGCTCGGGTTGCGCAGCCCGCTGGGCTTGCCCCCGCGCATGAGCCGCACATCGTCCCGGCGTTTCATTTCCGAAACAACCTCCGTGCGTCGGCCACGGTCACCACCGACCCGGTGATCAGCACTCCGGCGCCGATCGACGACCCGGCCTCGGCCTCTCCCACCGCGACGGCGATCGCGTCGGGCAGGGACGGCTCGATGGTCACCCGGTCTTCACCGAATATCTCCACCGCCACCGCACCGAGCGTGTCCGCGGGCATCGCGCGCGGAGACGAATTGCGCGTGCACACGATGTGCGACGCGACCGGCTCGAGCAGTTCGAGGATGCCCTCCACGTCCTTGTCGCCCAGCACGGCCACGACGGCCACCAGGTTTTCGAACGAGAACTCCTCGCCGAGCGCGGTCACGGTCGCGGCCATCCCGTGCGGGTTGTGCGCGGCGTCGATGAGGATCGTCGGGGCCGAGCGGACCCGCTCGAGCCGCCCCGGCGAGCTGGCCGAGGCGAACCCTTCCCGCACCAGCTCCACGTCCAGCTGCTTGTGTTCGCCCGCGCCCAGGAACGCCTCGACCGCCGCGAGCGCGATGGACGCGTTTTGCGCCTGATGCGCGCCGTGCAGCGGCAGGAACACCTCGTCGAAGATCCCGCCAAGCCCTTGCAGCGTAAGCACTTGTCCGCCCACGGCCAGGGATCGCCGCAACACTGCGAACTCGACGCCTTCGCGCGCGATGGTCGCGCCGACCTCCGCGCATCGGTCCAGGATCGGGCTCATCGCCTCGTCCGGCTGGGCCGCGCAGATCAGGGTGGCCCCCTCGTGCACGATGCCCGATTTGGCGAGCGCGATGTCCTCGAGCCGATCCCCGAGCCATTCGGTGTGGTCGATCCCGATCGGCGTGATGACCGCGACGCCCGCACCGATCACGTTGGTCGAGTCCTCGGCACCGCCCAGCCCGACCTCGATGATCCCGACGTCCACCGGCGCGTCGGCGAACGCGGCAAACGCCAGCGCCGTCGTCATGTCAAAATACGTGAGCGATTCGTCGTGCCGTGCATCGAGCAACTCCGCTACCGGAGACACCTCTCGATAGACATTCAAAAACCTTTCTTCATCTACTGGTACGCCGTCCAGGCTGATCCGTTCGAGGACCGTTTCGAGATGGGGGCTGGTGTATCGCCCGGTGTGCAGGCCGTGCGCGCGCAGCAGCGCGTCGATCATCCGGGCCGTCGACGTCTTGCCGTTGGTGCCCGTGATGTGGATCGACGGGTAGGCCAGCTGCGGGCTGCCCAGCACGTCGAGCAGCTCCCGCACGCGCCCGAGGTCGAACACGTAGCGGGTGAAGCCGCGCGTTTCCAGCTCCGCTTCGGCCTCGGCCAGCTCCACCGGTTCACTCACAACAAAAGCCCCCCACCAGCACACTCACGATGAAAGCCTATCCAGCGCGTCGTCGATCCGGGCGATATCGGCCTCCGCCGTCGCGAGCCGCTCGCGCAGCCGCGCCACGACGTCGGCTGGTGCCTTGCCCAGGAAGCCGTCGTTGCCGAGTTTGGCCCGCGCCTGCGTGATCTCCTTCTCGGCGGCGGCCCGGTCCTTGGTCAGCCGGGCCCGCTCCGCGCTCACGTCGATCGTGCCGCGCGTGTCGAGCGCGACCACGATCCCGCCCGCGATGGTCACGGTCGCGGTGGCCGCGAACCCGTCGCCCGCCTCGTCGAGCCGTGCCAGCGAGCGCACCAGCACCTCATGATCGTCGATCCCGGTCACGGTCGCCGTGACCCGCTGGCCGGGTTTGAGCCCCTGATCCGATCGGAATCGCCGTACCTCCGTCACGACCCGCTGCAGCGCCTCGATCGAAGCCTCGGCCGCATCGTCCACAAGCGACGGATCCACGGTCGGCCATTCCGCTACCACTACTGACCCGTCGCTGCGCGTCAGTGCGCACCAAAGCTCGTCGGTCACGAACGGGATGATCGGGTGCAGCAGCCGCAACAACTGATCCAGCACATGCCCCAGCACGCGCGGGCTCGGCGCCGCCTTGGACAGCTCGACATACCAGTCGCACACGTCATCCCACGCGAAGTGGAACAGCGTGTCGCACACCTTCGCGAACTCGAACGCCTCGAACTGCTCGTCCACCGCCGCGATCGTGTGCTGCAGCCGCGACAGGATCCATCTGTCCACAGTGGACAGTTCCTCCGGCAACCCGCCTTCGACCGTGGCCCCGTTCATCAACGCGAACCGGGTGGCGTTCCACAGTTTGTTGCAGAAGTTGCGTGAGCCCTGGCACCACTCCTCGCTCACCGGCACATCGGCTCCGGGATTGGCGCCCTTGGCCAGCGTGAACCGGGTCGCGTCCGCCCCGAACCGATCGATCCAGTCCAGCGGATCCACCACGTTGCCGAACGACTTGCTCATCTTCTTGCCGTATTGGTCGCGCACCATCCCGTGCAGCGCAACGACGTCGAAGGGCTGCTTGCCCTCCATCGCGTACAGGCCGAACATCATCATCCGAGCCACCCAGAAGAACAGGATGTCGTAGCCGGTGACAAGCACGTTCGTCGGATAAAACTTCTTCAGATCCGCGGTCTCGTCGGGCCACCCCAGCGTGCTGAACGGCCACAGCGCCGACGAAAACCACGTGTCCAGCACGTCTTCGTCCTGCCGCCAGCCTTCCCCGCTCGGCGGCTGCTCGTCCGGCCCCACGCACACGAGCTCGCCGTCTGGGCCATACCACACGGGGATGCGGTGCCCCACCACAGCTGCCGCGAAATGCACCAGTCGTGCATGTTGTCGACCCACGCGAAGTATCGTGGCGCAAGCGATTCGGGTTCTATGCGCACCCGCCCGTCGCGCACCGCGTCGCCGGCCGCACGTGCCAGCGGCTCCGTCTTGACAAACCATTGCAGCGACAGCCGCGGCTCCACCGTCGTCTTGCACCGCGAACAGTGCCCGACCGCGTGCGCATATGGCCGCTTCTCCGCGACGATCAGCCCCATTTCGCGCAGCGCCGCGACCACCGCCGGCCGAGCCTCATACCGATCGAGCCCCTGGAACGGCCCGTGCACGGTAATAATGGCGCGCTCGTCCATCATCGTGATCGCCGGCAGCCCGTGCCTTTGCCCGATCTCGAAGTCGTTCGGGTCGTGCGCCGGGGTGACCTTCACGCACCCGGTCCCGAATGCCGGATCCACATGCTCGTCCGCCACGATCGGGATCCGCCGCCCCGTCAGCGGCAGCTCCACCTCTGTCCCCACCAGGCGCTTATATCGCGGATCGTCCGGATGCACCGCGACCGCGGTATCCCCCAGCATCGTCTCCGCCCGCGTCGTGGCGACCACAATTTCATCGCTGTATCGAATCGAAACGAGCTCCCCCTCATCGTCGGAGTGCTCGACTTCGATGTCGGAAAGCGCCGTCAGACACCGCGGACACCAGTTGATAATCCGCTCGGCCCGGTAGATAAGCCCATCTTCAAAAAGCCGCTTAAATATATTTAGTACGGCGCGCGAGAGCCCTTCGTCCATCGTGAACCGCTCGCGCGACCAATCAACCGAGTCGCCCAGCCGCTTCATCTGCCCCAGGATCGTGCCGCCCGACTCGGCCTTCCACTGCCACACCCGCTCGACGAACTTCTCCCGCCCCAGATCGTGGCGCGAAAGCCCCTCGGCGGCCAGCCGCCGCTCGACCACGTTTTGGGTCGCGATCCCGGCGTGGTCCATGCCCGGCAGCCACAGCGCCTCGTAGCCCTGCATGCGCCTGCGGCGGATCAGCGCATCCTGGATCGTGTGGTCGAGTGCGTGCCCCACATGCAGTGAGCCGGTAACGTTTGGTGGCGGGATGACGATCGAGAACGCCGGGCGGTCGCTCTTCGCATCCGCGTCGAAGTAGCCGGACGCGAGCCAGTGCTCATATCGCCGGTGCTCGACTTCTCCCGGCTGGTAGGCCGCCGCGAGCTGCTGTGGTGTGTCGGTCACCGCGCAAGTCTACTAAGCCCGCAACTCTTGTTACGCTCCGCTGGTGACAGCCGCGCCCGATGCCGCCGATGCCCCAGCTCCGCACTCCACTCCGGCGCCCACCACCTCGGCGCATACCCCACCGTCCAATCCCCGTCCGCCCTCAGCCGCCACACCCGTCAGCACCACAGACCACGCTGAGGCCGACGCGCCCACACCGGCCACAGCCGCCAGCGTCGGGGCGGCCACATCCCTGAGCACCACAGACCACAGCCCAGCCACCACCCCCGCTGACACCACCAACCACGCCGAGGCCGGCACCCCCGCACCCCCAGACCACCGGCCCGCCAGCGCCCCCACCTCTGACGACACGTTCGCTCCCACCCCCGTGGACGTCGAAGTCAGTCCCGCCAGCCCCATCGACATCCTTAACCAGCCGTCCGAACTCGACGAGCCCCATTCCTCAACCCACACCGCCAAGCGCACCCGTCCACTCACGATCGTCACCGTCGTGCTCCTCGCGGCCGCTATTGCCGCGGGCATCGCCATCGGCCCGACCATCCTCCGTGTAGCCCAGCAGCGCAATGCCACGCTGGCCATGCCGGAGTCCGTCGCCGAGTTCAAACGCGACGACAGCGACGGCGCCAAGGAGGCTGCCACCGACCTGGTCACGGCGCTACGTGCGGAGATCGCTCTCGACGACAGCGCGGGAGCCGTCTATTCGGATCCCACCAACGACCCTGGCAAGAGCATCCTGCTGTTCGGCGGCACCACCCTGCTCCTGAGCCCCGAACGCGAACTGGACGCCGTCCTCAGGCTCACCGAGGACGCGGGCGACAAAATCCGTGACCTGCAGTCCGTCGACCCGGGCCCGCTGGGCGGCATCATGAAGTGCGGCGCCACCGGCATCGAAACCTCGCCCATGGCCGTCTGCGGCTGGGCCGACCACGGCAGCATCGCGTTGGCCTTGTTTCCTGAGCGTTCGCCCGCCGACGCGGCGTTCCTGATGCGCACCCTGCGTTCGGCCACCCTGTCCCGCTAATCCGGCGCCTCACCCAGCGGCCCGCATTCCCAAATGGGCGCCAGCGTGGGCATCTTGCGGGCCCGTATCGCCGTGGCCGCGCATCCCCAGCCCCGCGAATGCAAAAATCAGTCCCGCAACCCAACTCCGACGGATCAGTCCTGCGGATCAGCCCCGGCGCCAGCCGCCGGCGTGGACCGCACATGGTGCATGGCAGGCGTGGCAGGGCATCGTGTTTGTGGCATCGTGCGGGGCGGTGACGCGCAGCCCAGCCTCCGTAGCCCGACCCTTCGCGGTCCGGCCTCCGTAGCCCGGCTTTCGCGGTTCGGGCCGGCGGCGGTTTCGGGCCGGGCTGGCCGGGGTTTGGGGTCGGGCCTGGTGTGTGTGCGGGTTGAGGCGGGTGGGTGGGGTATGCGTGGGGTTGGGGTATGCGTTGTTTAGGTCCTCATATGCGTTTAGGCCCTCACCAGAAAAGGGTTCTTCTGGTGAGGGCCTGAAACGAAGGTTTGTCCGGCGGTGTCCTACTCTCCCACACTCTGTCGGGTGCAGTACCATCGGCGCTGGAGGGCTTAGCTTCCGGGTTCGGAATGTTACCGGGCGTTTCCCCTCCGCCATAACCGCCGTAACACTATCAACCAACTATCAAACAACCCATCCCGACCGGTTTCAACCCCCCCTTTTGCCTTGCCCGGGGGTTGACGGTGGTGGTGTTTGCAGGTTGTGATGTGCATGGTGAACGCGAGCAAAAAAGGTTCTTGAAAGTCTACGCAGCAGCAGTGTTCATGCAACACAACGTTTACACATGTTTCCACGTGTGTTTTCGCGTGTGTCCGCTGATGTGTGGTGTTGAAGTCCTCGGCCTATCAGCACCAGTCAACTGAACCCCTCACAGGGCTTACATCTCTGGCCTGTCAACCCGGTCATCTACCGGGGGCCTTACCCCACCAGCAAAGCCGGTGGATGGGAGTCCTGGTCTTGAAGCAGGCTTCCCGCTTAGATGCTTTCAGCGGTTATCCCTTCCGAACGTGGCCAACCAGCCATGCCCCTGGCGGAACAACTGGCACACTAGAGGTTCGTCCGTCCCGGTCCTCTCGTACTAGGGACAGCCCTTCTCAAGACTCCTACGCGCGCGGCGGATAGGGACCGAACTGTCTCACGACGTTCTAAACCCAGCTCGCGTACCGCTTTAATGGGCGAACAGCCCAACCCTTGGGACCTACTCCAGCCCCAGGATGCGACGAGCCG
>JBIOYB010000121.1:0-8391 GCA_044869915.1 Allorhizocola sp. | reverse complement strand
TTGTGGATGGCGTAATACGGCACGTTGCCGTTGGTCAGCGTGCCGGCTTCGAGGCTGCTGAAGTCGGACTCGGGGAAACCGCAAAGGTAGCCGGTGTTGAATCCGGCGGCGGCGTTGTTGGCCTGGCACTTGGCCAGCTCGGCCACCATGTAGTTGGCCCTGTCGCGGCACGTGGTGTCGCCGAGCACGGCAAAGGCCTGTGCCCAGGCCGTCAGGAAGTGCCCCTGCGAGTGGGTGCGGAAGGGAAACGTCGGGGCTTCCCAGCCGCCGGTGGCCGCCGCGCCCAGGGTGGACAGGCGATGGTTGGCGCGGAAGTTGTACAGCAACCGGTCGGCGTCAACGAACCGCAGGTAGGACAGGGTGCGGTTTTGGTTGTCCAGCCAGCGGCTCGCCGTGAGCCGCACCTGGCCGAGATCGAACGCGTAAGCCGAAACGCCGATGTCGGGCCGCACCGGCGGGATGATGGCAGCGGCCGCCGGACCATCGGCGGCGATGCCAACGGCGGAGGCCACGGCGGCGGCGCCGCTGGACTGCAGCAGACGGCGGCGGCTCATGGATGAGGACGACATCGAGACCCTCCTGGCCTGTCAATGAGTGTCTGTTTTGGACATGCGAAATCGCCGCGCGGCAGAACCACACTGTGAGCGTTAACATTGGTATGTGTAGTTGTCCCGCCTCGGAATGGCTTGGGGTG
This sequence comes from Allorhizocola sp., assembly GCA_044869915.1. Lineage (GTDB taxonomy): Bacteria > Actinomycetota > Actinomycetes > Mycobacteriales > Micromonosporaceae > Allorhizocola. The sequence goes on along the minus strand of JBIOYB010000121.1, from coordinate 7,697 downwards.
GTGTGCGCGCGAACACGCGCCGAACGGCTCCTGGCTAACCAAACTAATCGACCGTCGACGGTTTGCACAATGGGCGTACAACCCCCGCCCGGCCCGGCGACCTCTCCTAGTCGGAATGCCGTTCAAACGGGAGGATCGACCAGGTGGGACAGGACTGGGAGCAGGCCTACGTCGAGTTCGTCACGGCTCGGTTGGCGCAGCTGCACAGGCAGGCCTACATGCTCACCGGCGACGCGCATCGCGCCGATGACCTCGTCCAGCAGACATGTGTCAACTTATTCGTCTACTGGCGGCGGGCGATGGGCGCGAGCGACCCGGACAGATACGTGCGGGCCATGCTGGTGCGCGCCTTCCTCAACGAGCGGCGGCGCGGCTGGGCCAGGCTGGTGCGTCTGACCGACGCCGTGCCGGATAGGCCGGTGGCGGAAACGGGTGGCGAGGAACGCACGCTGCTGCACGCGGCACTGTTGCGGGTGCCGCCCAAACAGCGGGCGGTCCTTGTGCTGCGCTACCTGTACGACATGCCCGTGGCGGAGGTCGCCGAGCTCGTCGGCTGCTCCGAGGGCACCGTGAAAAGCCAGGCATTCCATGGCCTTGCGGCGTTGCGCCGGCTGCTGGGCGACGCCGCATTCACAAAATGAAACGGGAGACGGTTATGGACGACGCTGACCAGGAGGCGCGGATGTTGCTGGGACCGCTGAAGGATCAGGCGGCCCCGGCGTCCACTTTGGACGCTACCGGTCTGAGAGATGCCGGGCAGCGCCGGCTGCGCGTACGCCGGTGGGTGGGCACGAGTGGGATCGGCGCCGCCACGGCGATCGCGCTCGTGTCGGCGGGCCTCGTGATGGCGAACAGGCCGGTGGACCGCGAAGCCGCGCAGGTGGCGGCCTCTATAGAGACGTCAACGGCAGCAGCGCCTGAGCCCCGGCCACCGGACTTCCCGGTCAGCTGTACGGCACGCATGCTGCCGGTGCCCGCGGGCGCCACGGACAGCTTCGTCGACGGCGGCGATCCGACGGGCCGATATCTGGTGGGCGGCTATCACGACGCGCGGGGCAACCGGCACCCGCTGCTGTGGGACGGTGGCACGCTCGTGGCGCTCGAGCCCCCGGGGCAGGAAAACGATTCCATCGTGGTGAACGAGAACGGTGTCGTGGCGGGCAGCAGCAGCACGGTGGCCGAGGGCAAAGTGGACCACTACAACTGGGTCTACCGTAACGGGCGCTTCGACCTGATCGGCGAGGCGGGGCACGGCGCGGTCGAGTTCCGTCAGGTGATCGACATCAACGGCCGCGGCGACATCCTGCTGGACAGCCGGACGAGGGTCGCGCCCGTGCCGGCGCCGCACGAGGGGCCGGCGGTGTGGAGCGGGGGCAGGCTGCGCGAGCTGACCGAGCCGGCCGGGCGCAAGGAGGTGACGGCGTCCGCGATCGACGACGACGGCACGGTGATCGGCAGGCACCTGCTGGAGGAGAGCTTCGCGGGCGAACGGGGTCTGCTGTGGACGCCCGACGGCAGGGTCGTGGAGACCGAGGCGCCCGGGGGTTACGGCCCGGCGGGGGCGCTGCGGGAGATTCGCAACGGCTGGGTGATCGGCTCGTTCAAGGCGCCGGACAAGCCCGACCATCAGCCGGTGTCGCTGGTGGGCAACCTGGGCAAGGGGCGGTTTGCGCCGGCCGGGGTCACACTGGCCAGCGGGGTCAACCGGCACGGCTGGGTGGCCGGCTTCCACCGGGAGGCCCAGTCGCGGTCGGTCCCGGCCATCGCCGGGGACGGCAAGCAGCTCCTGCTGCCGATGCCCAGTGGCGGCAAGGTCGGGCCGGAGCTGCGCGCCGTGAGCATCAGCGACGACGGCCGCACGGTCGGTGGTGACGTGTCGGTGGGCGGCGAGAAGCACGCGGCCACGATCTGGGCCTGCCAGCCGTAGGCGCCCTCGCCGATAGCCGGCCCCCGGCCGGAGACCTCTGCCCATGCCGTGCCTCCTGGCGGCCGTGAGGTCCCGCGCGGCCGTGAGGTCCGGTGGGGCCCCGTGCGGCCGTGAGGTCCCCGCGCGGGGCCCTCACGGTACCGGCCGATAGAGAACGGTCCCGGTCGCTTGGCCGACCCTGGAAAGGGGGTTAACTGACCGTCACGATGAGGATTTCGCCGGCGTCGAGCGCGGCGATCTGGTCGCGCAGTAGGGCGATGGCGTCGCGCGCGGCCATCGGCGCCTCCTCGAAACCGTAATCCATGTCCTCGAAGTGCTCGGCCAGCGACTCGTCGTCGTAGCCGTCCGGGTCGAGCCGCGGCAGAAACCGTTTGTGGTTGGCGGTGAGCAGCAGGGTGAACGTCTCGCCGTTGAGCCGGTCGGCCTCCGCCCGCAGCGGGGTCCCGAACAGATCGACGTCGCGATCGGACAGATACGTCAGGACGTGCGCGACGCAGTAACCGGACCAGCCATACTCCTCATCGGGCCGGCGACCATGGTCGATCAGTGTCTGGTAGGGATCTTCAAGCAGCTGGGGCAGGTGCTCGCGCTCCAGCGTGAAGAAGCTCGCGATGGCAGACATGATCTAGACCCTAACCCGTGATTTCTTGTACGCGGCGGACGAAGCGCGCCGGGTCGGCCAGGTGCGGATAGTGCGTGGGGACCTCGGCCCAGATCTCGACCGTCGCGCCCGGGATGAGGGAGCCGAGCCAGGGGCCATACTCGGGGCCGGGATCCAGGCCGTGCAGCGAAAGATAGGGCGTGCCCGGCGGAAGCGTCGCGATCTGCTTCACGAGCGCGTCGAGCTCGGCGGGGGACAGGTCGAGCAGCGGCGACCACATGCCCAGCACCGCCTGCCGATCCGGCTGCCGGCGGGCCGTGAGCCGGGCGGCCTCGGCCGGGTCGAGCGCCCCGCACATCTGGGCGAACATCCCGCCGATGAAGGCGTCGAACCCGTCGCCGCGCAGCATCGGGGCGGCCTGCTGCACCTGGTCCTGCATCTCGACCAGGGCGAGCGGCTGATCGATGTTGACCACCGCGCGCACCGGGAAGAGTCCGGCGTAGGCGGTCGCCACGACGCCGCCCATCGAGTGTCCGATCACGACCGGAGTCTGGCCGGCCGCCTCGCGTTCCACGACCGCGTGCACGTCGCGGGCGAGCGTGGACGGGTCGTACGGTTCGGCGCCCGGCGACGCGCCGTGCCCGCGCATGTCGACCCGCACGACGCGGTAGTGGTCGCTCAGCGGCACCGGATCCCAGCTGTGGCGGTCCTCGGTGATGCCGTGGATCAGGACCAGCAGCGGGCCGTCGTCCCCGAGGACGTCATGGGCCAAATCGACGATCGTCATGCGCCTATTGAACCAGGAAGGTGTATGGGCCGGTGCCGGCGACACTGTTGTTCGGTCGCTGGCCGAAGAACACCAGCGTGTGCTGCCCGTCGGCCTTGAGGTTGACGGTGTTGGCGCGCCCGCACAGCCCGTCGCCGACCCGGTGTGGCCCGCTGACCACGGCATCATCGGGCCCGCGTACCTCGAAGTGCAGCTCCATCGCGCAGCCCGCCCCGGCCGAGTCGAGCGTGACCGTGAGGGTCTGCCCGGCCGCGCCGGCGAAGGTCCAGCGGTCGGCCGCGTAGAGCGTCTCGATCTGGCCCGTCGCCGTCGCGCCGAGGGTCAGCGGCCGGGTGTCGGTCGGCGCGACCGTGAACAGGCTGAACTGGTATCCGCCGGTGCGCTCGCGGATGATCCCGCCGTTGCCGCCGTCGAAGCGCAGCCGGTAGGTCCCGTTGGTGGGCAGGGTGATCGGGCCGTGCGCTTGGTCGCAGCCGCCGTTGCCGATCCACGCCCGTCCCCAGACGGTCTTGCCGTCCGGCCCGATGATGCTGGCGTTGATGTCCATCCGGCAGGTGTTGGTGCCGCCGGTCGGCGCGAACCGTCCGATTTGGACACCGATGCGCTGGCCGGCGGCGCCGGTGAACGTCCAGTCCTGGGACTGGAACAGGCGCTCGATGCGGCCGGTGACGGTGGCGCCGAAGCCGACCGGGTTGGCCTGCGTCGCCGGGACCTCCACGAGCGCGAACGTGTAGGTGCCGGTGCGCGCCTTGATGATCTCGCCGTTGCCGCCGGTGAACGCGAGTTGGTATGCGCCGGGCGCCGGTACGCTGATCGGGCCGTGCCCGTGCAGGCATCCGCCGTTGCCGATCCACGACTGCCACACCTGGCGCCCGTCGGGTCCTAATAGGATCGCGTTGACATCGAAGCGGCACAGCGAGTCCGGCCCGCCGTCGGGCACCAGCTCACCGAGATCGAGCGCGAGGTCCATTTTTCTAGGGACATTTATCTTGTACACGGTCCAGTCGCCGGGATGCTCGATCTTCCCGGTGGTGCGGGTGCCGAGGGTCAGGTCGGCGAACGTGACCGGTTGCACCCGGGCCGCCTCGGCGGCAAACGACCGGTCGCCGGTCAGGCCCACGTCGACGATGCACTCTGCCAGGACGCGGGCGTGGATGACGCCCGCCGCACGGCAGGCCGCGGTCGCCTCGGTGCGCTGCCGCGCGGTCAGCATCCCGTTGCCGTCCAATACCTTGGGCATGGCACGGTCGGTGAACGTGGCCGTGCTCTGCCCGGCCTGATAGTCGAACAGCGTGTGACGCTGCTCGATGCGCCACGAGTCGCCGAAGCGCTCGTACAGTAACTCGCGGGTCAGCTTGCCCCGGTCGATCGGCTCGCTAACGCCGCGCGGGCGCAGATCGTTCTTGTCGTCGGTGTCGTAGTTGCCCAGCAGGCCCTCGACCTTGCCGGCGCGGGCGGGCATCAGGGTCACGCTCGCGTTGAGCATGCGGCCCGCCCACATCACCGACACCTTGCTCTGGTCTTCCAGGGTGATCAGTGCCCGGCGCTCGTCGTTGGCGACCTTGGCCCCGGGCAGGTCGGCCTGGCCTGCCACGGGCGCCCCGTCGACCAGCAAGCGCTTGCCGTCGCGGTAGATGCCGATGCGGTGCTCGCCCACGCGGATCGCGACCGCGGTGGTGACCGAGACGGTCTCGCTGATCGGCTCGTACCGGACCTGGATCTCCATCCCGTCGGTCGCGCGCACGAGGGTGAACTCGCCCGCGGCCTGGAAGTCGTAGTTGAACCCGTCGAACGTCGTCAGGTGCGGGTCGCCGCTGGAGTAGCCGGTGGCACCGTTCACGGGCACGACGCCCGCGGCGGCGACCGGCACCACGGCGACCGGGCGGGCGTCGGGCTGCCCGGTGCCCTGATACAGCAGACCGTTGGCGCCCATCGCGAGCGCCATCATGGCGACACCGGAGCCGGCCGCCGCGCCGAGCCCGGGCCGGGGCACCGTCTGCATTGGAGCGTCCAGCCGGAGCAGCTTCATGAGGTTTTCGCGGATGCGGAACGTCTTGTTGAACCAGTCCCACGCCATGCCCACGCCTATGCCCGCCGCGACGATCAGGGCGGTGTAGGCGAGCACGAGCAGCAACGGCGTCGACGCCGTGATGAGCAGGCCCGCGAGCGCGCCCGTGGCCAGCGTCGCCAGGATGCCGGGGATGATCGCGTCGGTGCCGACGGCGACCGCGCCGCGCGCGATCCGTTGCCCGGTGGGCATCTTGGTCTTCTCGTCGCGCCGCCACTGGTCCAGGAACGCTGCCGCCGATGAGAGCGCGATGCCGCCGATCGTCAGGACCCGCCCGAGGACCGGAGCGATCCCCGCTATCGCCTGCCCGGCGCCTGCCGCGGGCGCGGCCGCCTTGGCAGTCGCCGCAATGGCTTTGGCCACCGGGCCGGCCTTGATGTGCCCGGCCGTGGTCAGCCCCTCGTGCAGCGTTTTGCCCGCGTCGACCACCGTGCCCACGTTGCCGGTGACGTCGGCGGCCTGATGCACCGCCGCGTCCGCGCCGCTCGGCTGTGGCGCGGCGGGTTGTGGCGAGGGGGCGGCGGGTTGTGGCGCGGCGGGTTGCGTTGGTGCGGCGGGCTGGGCCTCGGGCGGCGGCTGGGTGTGCACCTCGTGCGTGACCCCGCCGTGCAGCACGGACGGTTCGGGGGTCGGCTGCATCGGCTCGAGCTCGGGCTCCGGAATGGACACGGCGCCATCATGACAACACCCCACGCGGACAGGAAACGGCCGAAGCGGCACCAACATCCATCCGTCCGTAACCTAGAACTACACGTCAGGCGAGCGCGCCGGACGCTACCCCGTCCGTCTTGGGACGCAGCGATGGGCCGGAAATCGTGACCACCGGTCCGAGCGGCCATTGACCACACCGGCACCCGTTCCGTCACCAAACGTCGGGAATGCCACCGCGTGCCGCGCCGGCTCAGGTGCCCCGCCCGCCGGGCGAGTAGATTCATGTACAGGTATCGATTGGAGATCTGTCATGCTCAAGGTCATCGGTGCGGGCCTGCCGCGCACCGGAACAACCTCGATGAAGGCGGCACTGGAGCGGCTCGGGTTCGGGCCGTGCTACCACATGTTCGAAGTCTTCACGCATCCCGAGTTCGCCGATCGCTGGCTGCCGCTGGCCACACAGCCGCAGGTCGACTGGGACCAGCTGTTCGACGGCTACCAGTCCACACAGGACTGGCCCGCCTCCCACTTCTGGTGCGAGCTGGCCGACGCCTATCCCGAGGCCAAGGTGGTGCTCACCGTGCGCGACCCGCACCGGTGGTACCCGAGCCTGCGCACGCTCCTGCAACGCGGTGCCGCGATGGCCGAGCATGGCGCGAGCACTCCCGATTCCCCGACCGGCGGCATGCCACCGGCCATCGACCGCATGCGCCCACTGCTCACCAAGATCGGCCAACATTACTTCGGCCCCGATTTCGCAGTCGGCCAGGAACTAGACGACGAAGACGTCGCCGTGGCAGCGTTCGAGCGCCACACCACAACCCTGCGTGAAAGCCTGCCCGCGGACCGCCTGCTCGTTTTCGACGTGCGCCAGGGCTGGGACCCGTTGTGCGCGTTCCTGGGCGTACCCGTGCCCGAAGAACCGTTCCCCCACCTCAACGATTCCGACTGGATGGGCAAAGCGTTCCAGCACCTGCACGCGACCGGCCAGATGCCCACCCCGTTCCGGCCATCGCAGTGACGGCCGTCACCGTGGTGCAGGGGCAGCCGGCGACGATAGCCATCACCGCCTCCCGGCCGGCGGGTGCCCCCGACCGGGCCGGCGTGGTAGCCGGTGGGCGTCCCCTACCGGGCCGGCGTGGTAGCCGGCGGGCGTCCCCTACCGGGCCGGCCGGCCGGCCAAATTTGGTATGACTCGGGGAACTCAGGGCCGGTTCATAGGTGATGCCTAACGTGCGTGCCTAACTTGCTCTTGCCATTGAAGGCAAAAAGCAAGGAGGGCATGTGGAATCGGATGACAAGCTAGTCGGCCAGTTGTTCAGCCGGCGGCGCGCGTTGGCGGTGCTCGCGGTGACGGGTTTCGCTTTTACGGCGGCGGGCAAGACCGCCGTGGCGGCGGCCGCCTCGTCCACGGCGGAGGAAGAAGCCGCGGACTGTGTCGTCGCCAAGCCGGAGATGACCGAGGGACCATATTACGTCGACGAGAGGCTCAACCGGCGCGACATCCGCGTCGACAGCGCCGACGGGTCCGTGGTGGTGGGCACCAAGCTCACGCTCACGCTTAAGGTGACGCAGATCGTCGACTGCGTGCGCAAACCGCTGCCGGGCGCCGTCGTGGACATCTGGAGTTGCGACCCGGCCGGGACCTACTCCGGCATCGCGG
>JBIOYB010000120.1:0-21960 GCA_044869915.1 Allorhizocola sp. | reverse complement strand
GCAGCCTGTCCGAGCCCTCCGCCCGGGCCAGAAACGACAGCGGGAAGGTGGCTGCGGCGCTCAGCGTCACCGTGCTGGCCGGACGGTCGGCGCCCAGCACGAGCGTGGAGGCGTACCGCTCTCCCGGCACGGTGCGGGCGTCGACCGTCGGCACGGCCGGATCCGCGATGAGCGTGGCCGGGCCCAGCGGCAGCGATCCGGGCAGCCCGTGCCAGGTGGCCCGCAGCCCGGTGTCCAGCCGCAGCAGCAGCGCACCGGCGCCGGATGCCTCGTCCAGCCCTGCCGGGTGGGACTGGTCGACGGGCAGCGCCCAGCCCGCCGAGCCGATCGTGGCGACCCCGGCCGGACGGAAGATGTCCGCGCGCACCTCGCTCACCGCGAACCGTGGTGTCGCGGGAGCGAGCGGCAGCACCAGCAGCCCGAGGTCGGGCAGGTGGGTCACCGGCCCGGCCGCCGGAGCCAGGGTGACCTTGGCGCCGTAGGCCGTCAGCCGGATCGGGCCGGTCGTGGACAGCACGGCACTGTCGGCCTCTATGGCCAGCCGTGCCCGCGCCGGCAGGAGCACCGTGGCGGCGCGCGCGTCCGCGCCCGGGCCCTCGCCGGACGGCACCGGCGGCGGGTCGAGGGCGAGGTCGAGCTCGACGGTGATCTGCGGCGCCACCACCACCTCGCTCGACGTGAGCGCGAGCGGTTCGCCGAATCGCAGTGTGCCGCCGCTGATCCTCAGCCCGGCATACCCGTCGGCCGCGGCGAGCAGGTCGGCGGCGAACCAGACACTCCCGGCCGGCAACGGATATTCCACTGCGGGCGGGCGGCCGGAGACCGGCTGCACCGGCACTATCGCCAACGGCCGGCCGCCGGGCTCGCGAACCAGCCGTAGTCCCGCTGCTGACGGCATGGAGAACTCCTGACCAGCTGGGCACTGTCCAATGTCAACTCCGGACAACTGCCGAGGTGACCCTCGTGCTCCACGCTATCCACAATGGAATATATGCCACATCTGCGACACTCCGGTGACGCAGAGTTATGTTCCTTTTGCGCAAATTGGATCTAGCATGGCGGCATGGCGACAAGAACGGCGCTCCAGTGACCCCACTGCTCATCGTGATCGGCACCGTGATCCTTGTCGGGATCTGCCTGACCTTCGCCCGCCGGATCATCCCCGGCGAGGTCAAGCAGCCGCATCACGATGTCGCCGCCGCGGTCTTCTCGATGGTCGGCGTCCTGTACGCCTTGATCCTGGCCTTCGTGGTGATCGTGGTCTGGGAGAACCACAGCGCCTCCACCGCCGAGGTGAACGTCGAGGCAAACGAGGTGTCCCGCCTGTATTTCACGGCCCGCGCCCTGCCGGAGCCCCAGCGCACGGAGGTGATGGAGCTCGCGCGCGAATACGCCGCCATCGTCGCCGACGAGGAATGGCCACTGATGGCTCTGGGCCAAAGCAGTGCGAAAGCCCGCGCCGCGGTGGCACGCATGCGAGTCTTCATCCAAGCGATGCAACCGGCGACCGCGCGAGACGAGATCCTCATGAGCAACTCACTCGACGCGATCAACGCGCTGGTCGACGCGCGCCGGGCGCGGACCGGTGCCCTGGTGTCTCCCGTGGCACCCATCATGTGGGTGGGCCTCATCGCGGGCAGTGTGATCACCGTGGCCTTCACCTTCATCTTCGACCACTCTCGATACGTCTTGCACCTGCTGATGGTGGGTTCGATGGCCGCACTGATCGCCTTCACGCTGTGGATCGTGCACGACATGAGCCTGCCGTTCTCCGGCCTGAACGCCATCGGCTCAGACGCCTTCACCCAGATCCTGCAACGGTTCCGGGAGTTCCCGCCGTAGGAACGCCGTAGGAACGCCGTAGGAATGCCTAAGAATGGAGAGTTCACCATGACCACAAGACGCGCGCACCTGACCCGCCTCGGGTTCGCGGCCGCGGCCGGGTTGGCGGCCACGGCCGGTGCCGCGCCCGCCAGAGCCGGCGGCCCCCGGCGGACGGAGGCGTCGATCGTCCTGTCGGCGCGGCGCAGCCAAATCACGCTGCCCGTGGTGCCGACGCTCGGCTTGTCGTACATCGCGACACTCGACGTGTTCGACGGCAGCGGGGCGCGCGTCGGCACGGCAGCCGCCGGCGCCACCGTGGTGGATCTGACCCTGGACGGGCCGGTCGTGCTGGCCCACGTGGTCCTCAAACTCTCCGGCGGAGAGATCCACTATCAGCGGCTGATGAACCGGTTCGGCGCCTATCCCAGGACCGCCGTCGGGGCGATTCTCGGGGGGACCGGCAGTCATGCCGGCATCAGCGGCGAGGTTGACATCTCCTGGCCCGACGCGGACCGGATCGACATCGTCATACGGCCGGCCGCCGCCGTCGCGTAAGGCGAAGAAGTCCACTGTGGACAGCGCTGCGGATACGTAAAGCTATGCTGAGCCGGTGATAGAGATCGACCCGGCGCTCACGCCCGCCGCGCTGCTTCCAGGTATCGACCGGCTGTGGGAGTTGTCCGCGCAGAAAATCGACGCGATCGAGAAGACCTGCCCGCCGGGTGTCGCTTCCCCGGTGTTCACGGTCGGCGGCCTCTACACGGCGCGCGGCTGGACGGAGTGGACGCAAGGCTTCCAATACGGGTCCGCGCTGCTGCAGTTCGACGCGACCGGCGACCGGCGCTTCCTCGACCTCGGCCGGCAGTTGACCGTGGCGGTGATGGCCAGCCATGTCAGCCACATCGGCGTACACGACCACGGGTTCAACAACGTGTCGACATATGGAAACCTGTGGCGGCTGACCCGCGAGGGCCGGATAGACGATGGCCAGCTTGCGTTCTACGAGCTGGCGTTGAAGCTGTCCGGTGCGGTCCAGGCAGCCCGCTGGCGCAACACGGCGGACGGCACAGGCTACATCTACTCGTTCAACGGCCCGCAGTCGTTGTTTGTCGACACCATCCGCTCCTGCCGCGCGCTGGCCGTGGCGCATCTGCTCGGGCATGTGCTGATGGGGGAGCACGACGAGCGGATCAGCCTGCTTGGGCGGCTGGTCGAGCACACGCGCAACACCGCCCGCTGGAATGTCTTCTACGGCGAGGGCCGCGACACGTATGACGTGCGCGGCCGGACCGCACACGAGTCAATCTTCAATGTCAACGATGGAGCGTACCGCTGCCCGAGCACCCAGCAGGGCTACTCTCCGTTCAGCACATGGACGCGCGGCCTGGCCTGGGCCATGCTCGGATACGCCGAACAGCTGGAGTTCGTCGCCACGCTGCCCGATGAGGCGCTGGCGCCCCACGGCGGGCGCGCGGAGATCACCGAGATGCTCCTGCGCGCGGCCACCGCCACCTGCGACTTCTATATCGAGAACACACCGGTCGACGGCATCCCGTATTGGGACACGGGAGCGCCCGGCCTGGCCCGGCTCGGCGGCGACTATCTGGACCGCCCGGCCGATCCATACAACGCCCACGAGCCGGTCGACTCGTCGGCCGCCGCGATCGGCGCGCAGGGGCTGCTGCGGCTCGGCCGATACTTGAGCGCCAACGGAAGCTCCGAGCAGGGGCAGCGCTACTGGCTGGCCGGGCTGACCGTGACCGGCACGCTGCTGGCCGATCCATACGTGAGCACCGATCCGCAGCACCAGGGCCTGATCCTGCACAGTGTCTACCACCGCCCCAACGGCTGGGATCACATCCCGGCCGGGCAGCGGGTGCCCAACGGCGAGTCCAGCATGTGGGGCGACTACCACGCCCGCGAGCTGGCCCTCTACGTACAGCGGATCGCCCGCGAGGAGACCCACTACACCTTCTTCGGAGGTGCGGCATGACCCGCAGGGTCGCGATCGTCACCGGAGGGTCACGCGGCATCGGCCGTGGGATCGCTGTCGCGCTCGCCGGTGCGGGCTATGACGTCGTGGTGAACTACGCGAGCAACGCCACCGCCGCGGAAGAGGTATGCGACAAGGTCAAGGAGCTTGGCGGCCGCGGCCACGCCATCCAGGCCGACATCGCGCTCACTGCAGACCGGCAGCGCCTGGTCGACGAGACGATGGCGTCGTTCGGCCGGATCGATCTGCTCGTCAACAACGCCGGTGTCGCGCCAAATGTGCGGGCCGACATCCTCGACGCCGGGGAGGAGTCCTTTGACCGGCTCATCGGGATCAACCTCAAGGGACCGTATTTCCTGACCCAGCTGGTCGCCCGCTGCATGATCGATCAGATCGCGGCCGGCGCCATCGCGGTACCAAAAATAATCATCATCTCTTCGATAAGCGCATACACGGCAAGCGTCAATCGCGGCGACTACTGCGTCTCCAAGGCCGGGCTCGCCATGCTGGTCAAGCTTTTCGCGGCCCGCCTGGCCGAGCATGGCATCAACGTCTATGAGGTACGCCCCGGCGTCATCGACACCGATATGACCGCAGCGGTCAAGCAGCGCTACGACGACCTGATCCTCGACCAGGGGCTCACGCCGATCCGCCGATGGGGCCAGCCGGAGGACGTGGGCAAGGCTGTGGTCGCGGTGGCCACGGATCTGCTGCCGTTCAGCACCGGCCAGGTGCTCGATGTGGATGGTGGCTTCCACCTGCGCACGCTATGACTGCCGTTAACCTGGCGTCATGACGGTCCTGGTCCTGCCGTTCGACGAGATCGACCGGAGCCTGCTGCCCGTGGTCGGTGGCAAGGCAGGCAACCTCGGCGAGCTGACGCGCGCGGGGATGCCTGTGCCGCAAGGCTTCTGCGTGACCACGGAGGCCTACGGGGTGGTGGCCGGTGCCGCCGGGCTCGAGGAGATCATCGACGCCGTCTCGCGGGCAGAGCCCACCGACGTCGCCGCGCTCACCGCGCTGGCCGGCCGTGCGCGCGAGATCCTGCTCGCCGCGACGATCCCCGGCGATATCACCGAAGAGATTTCCATTTGGTACGAGGCGCTCGGCGCCGGCGTCGCCCAGCCCCCAGTGGCAGTCCGGTCGTCGGCGACCGCCGAAGACCTGCCGTTTGCCAGCTTCGCCGGTCAGCAGGACACCTTCCTCAACGTCGTGGGCGAGGCCGCCGTCATCGACGCCGTGCGCCGCTGCTGGGCCTCGCTGTGGACCGACCGCGCGGTGGTTTACCGCGCCACCAACGATATCGACAGCCACACCGTGCGCTTGGCCGTCGTGGTGCAGCGCATGGTCGACTCCACGGTGGCGGGCGTCCTGTTCACCGCCGACCCGATCACCGGCCGGCGTCACCGAGCGGTCATCGACGCCAGCCCCGGCCTGGGCGAGGCAGTCGTGTCGGGAGCCGTCAACCCGGACCGCTTTGTCGTTGACACGCAAGGCAAACGGATCCTCGAACGGCGTCTGGGCGACAAGCGGCTGGCGGTGCGGTCCCTGCCGGGCGGTGGCACCGAGCGGGTCGAGCTGCCACCGGGAGACCAGACCGCGTGCCTCACCGACGAGCAGGTGCTGGAGCTGGCGGCGCTCGGCGGCCAGGTGGAGGCCTACTACGGCGCGCCGCAGGACACCGAGTGGGCCATCGACGCCTCCGGCGCGGTGTGGCTCGCCCAGGCGCGCCCGATCACCACACTGTTTCCGTTGCCCGCCAAGGCTTTTGAAGGTACAAGAGTATATTTTTCGTTCAGCGTGGCCCAGGGGCTCTACCGGCCGATCACCCCGATGGGGATCGCGGCCTTCCGCGTCATCGCCTCGGCCGCCGCCGGATTGTGGGGCTTCAAGATGGCGGACCCGTTGGAGGGGCCCGCGGTGTTCGCCCCGGCCGGGCAGCGGCTGTTCATCGACGCCACCACCGCGGTGCGCAGCAGCGTGGGCCGCTTCCTGATGCCGAAGGTGCTCGGGGTGATGGAGGCCCGATCGGCCGCCACCATGCGGCATCTGTTCGCCGATGAGCGCCTGTCGGTGACGATCCCGTCCAAGCTGCCGTTCCTGCGGCGGGTCGGGCGTGTGGCGCTCAAGTATCACGTGCCGGCGAGGATGGTGCAGGCGTTGCTGCGGCCCGATGCGGCACGGCGCAGGGTGGACGGCATCGGCGCCGGGCTTGACGTTTCGCTGAAGGTGGATCATCTCGACTCGGCCGGACAGCGCCTGGACTGGGTCGAGCGGACGCTCTACACGGAGGTGGCGCCGCTTCTGCCACGGGTGGTCCCGGCCGCGGGGGCGGGATTCGTGGCGCTCGGCCTGGCCGACCGACTGCTGGGCGCCGATGCGCAGGTCGGTGACGTGCAGGCGGTGCTGCGCGGCATCCCGCACAACGTGACCACCGAGATGGACCTGGACCTGTGGCGGCTGGCCACCTCACTGCGCGCCTCCGCCTCGATGTTCGAGGCCGAGACGGTGGATCAACTCGCCGTCCGCTATCACGAGGGGACACTGCCGCCGGCGGCACAGGATGGGCTTGCCGATTTCCTTGAGCGCTATGGTCATCGCGCCGTCGCCGAGATCGACATCGGGATGCCCCGGTGGTCCGACGACCCGCGCCACATCCTCGGCGTGCTCGCCAACTACCTTCGCTTCGACGCCGATCCGACCCCCGACCGGCTGTTCGCCCAGGGCGCCGCCGAGGCCGAGGCAATGATCGAAACCTTGGCGCAGCGGGCTTCCCGGCGCGGCGCCTGGCGTGGACGGCTGGTACGCGGCCTGCTGCGCCGGGCACGCGGCCTCGCCGGGATCAGGGAGCTCCCCAAGGCGTACATGGTCCGGGTCGTCGCCGCGTGCCGCGCACAGCTGTCGCGGGTCGGCGAGGAGCTCGCGGAGCGGGGGCACATCGCCGATCCCGCCGACATCTTCTTCCTCGACTTAGCGCAGGCCCGTGCCGCGCTGGGCGGGGAAGACATGCAAACCCTTGTGGCCCAAAGGCGCCGTGCCTACGAGGAGGAGCTGCGCCGCCGGCACCTCCCGCGGGTCCTGCTCTCCGACGGCACCGAGCCGGAGGTGGAGCTGCAGTCGGCGGCCGTTTCCGGCGGCGGGCTGGCCGGCACGCCCGCGTCGGCCGGCGTCGCGACCGGCACGGCACGGGTGATCCTCGACCCGGTCGGCGCCCACCTCGAGCCGAGCGAGATCCTCGTCGCCCCGTCGACGGATCCGGGATGGACACCGCTTTTCCTCACCGCCGGCGGCCTGGTGATGGAGATGGGCGGGGCCAACTCCCACGGTGCGGTAGTGGCACGCGAATACGGCATCCCCGCCGTGGTCGGCGTCGCCAACGCCACCGGCATCATCGTCACAGGCGACGAGATCGTCGTGGACGGCACGGCGGGATCGGTCAGCATCACCTGACGGGAGTGGCCCTGGCCCTGCGGAGCCGGGTGATGACCACGCCCAGGACGGTGTCGCGGTTGTAGAGCCCGACGCTTCGCGAGTCCTTGCTTGAGTGGTGATTGTCGCCGAGCAGATAGAGCCCGTGCGCGGTCACGCCGGCGACGCGTTTGACGTCGAACCCGAGGGCGCCCGCGTAGTGCCGGCGCGCCACCACGATCTGGCCGGGGGTGATGCGCTCGGGTGAGACGCGCCGGGCCAGCAATACGTCACCCGAGCGCAGGGTGGGTTCCATGCTCTCCCCGGCGACATCGACGACGACGAGGTGCCGCCGGGCCCACCGGGCCGCCGTGATCAGGCCGGCCAGACATGCGACGCCAAGCAACAGCGGGGTCAACTGAGGACCTCGCCCAGGGTGTAGCCGCTGGCCTGGCGCCGGAAGAGGCGTGAGTATTCGCTGTCTCGCGCCATGAGCTCGTCGTGGCTTCCCCGCTCGGTGACCGTCCCGCCGTTGAGGACCACGATGAGGTCCGCGTCCCGCACGCAGTTGAGCCTGTGCGAGATGAGCACGCTGGTCTTGCCGCCACGGAACGCCCGCAGCCGTTGGTGGATCTCGTACTCGGTCTCGGCGTCGAGATTGGAGCTCGGTTCGTCGAGGATGAGCAGATCGGCACGCCCGCGCAGGAGCGTGCGGGCCAGCGCCAGCCGCTGCCATTGGCCGCCGGACAGCTGCACCCCCGATTGGGGCGCGTCATCCTCCGCGGCGAAGAATCGCGTCAGCGGTGTCTCGTACCCCCTGGGAAGCCGGGAAAGGAAACCGGCCGCGTCCGCCAGCTCGGCGGCCCGCTCCACGTTCGCCCGGTCGGCGCCCTCGGCCAGATCGCCGAAGGCGATGTTCTCGTGCGCCGACAGCTCGTAATGCATGAAGTCCTGCCCCAGCGCGGCCACCCGGGCACGCAACCGTTCCGGCCGCATGTCGCGCAGGTCGATGCCGTCCCACGTGATGCTTCCACGCTGCGGGTCGTAGAAGCGGCACAGCAGTTTCACGATGGTGCTCTTGCCCGAACCGTTCACGCCGACCAGCGCACAGGTCCCGGCGGCGGGGATGGTCAGGTTGACCCCGCGCAACGTCCACGGCAGGTCGTCTGCGTACCGGAACCAGACGTCCCGCAGGACGATGCCGTGCCGCAGAGCGGGCGTGGGCGTGGGCGCTGCGGGGATGGGCAAATCCGGAGGCGCGTCGAGTACCGCCAAATAATGTCCAAACAGGACGACCGCATGGCGGCCGTCGCCGATCAGGGCCGTCATGGAGCCGAGGCCGGCCTGAAGGCCCGCCAGCGCGGCGAGCATGACGAAGATGTCGCCGACCGTGAGCCGGCCCTGCCCGGCCTGCACCACGGCCCAGATCAGCCCGGTCCCCGACACGACCGCGGCGAGCACCAGGAGCATGCTGTCGACGCGGAACTCATACGCCTCTACACCGCGGTGTGCCGCGTTGAGCTTGCGCTGCTCGGTCAGCACACGCCCCCCGATGTGCCCACCGAGCCCGTAGAGCCGCAGTTCCTTGGCCGCTCGCGCCTCGGTGAGCAGGCCGGCGAGCCAGCCCTGCCGCCGGCCGATGGTCGCGCTGCGCTCCTCGAGCCGCGCGCGCCGCCGGCTGATCGCCAGGTGAGCCAGCACGCTGGGGACGGCGGCCGCCAGAGCGAGTCCCGCCAGCGGCGGGCTGAGCACGGCTAGCGCGATCAGGAAGCCGATGGAGGTCAGCAAGTTTTGGACCATGCCGAGGCAGACCTGGAACAGCTGGCTCGGGCCGGTCTCCCCGGCCTGCCTGGCGAGCTCGAGACGGTCCAAATGGGACGGATTCTCGAACCGGGCCAGCCCGGGCACCGCGTTGATCGCGTCGAACAGCCGGCCGTGCGCGGCCAGGCCGATGCGCCGGGAGAGCTCGCCGCTGACGAAGTTTGCCGCGTTGGGCAGCACGCTGGCGGCCACGCCGAGGACGGCCAGCGCGCCGGTGAGCCGGATCAGCGCTCCTGTTTGGACGGTGGCCGGTCCGGTCAAGGCGTCCACCACGGACTTGGTTTGCCAAGCGGCCGCGACCGGCAGCGCCGAGGTCAAAAGCGTGCTCGCCGCATAGAGCAGCACCAGCCACGGCCCCGACCTCCACGCCAGGGTGGCCGATCTGGCCACGGCCGCTGCCGCGTTCATCGGCTAGCCCACAGCCGCGACATGGCGGGAGTCCAGGCGGAACGGATCGACCAGGGAGCCGATAGCCCCGCCCGAAATGGTCACCACCGTCGGGAAGGCCGTGATCCCGAACGCCTTTCTGAGCTCGCGCCGCGGCGGCGGCTCCACGATCACGCAAGCCGTTCCCTCAAACGCGTGGACCATCGGCAGCGCCTCCTGGAGTTCGGCCGCGATGACCACGACGGCGGATTCGGGCGACGCGCCGGTCGCCCGAAGATGGCCCGACAGGGCCGGCAGCACGTCCTCGCACGCCTCGCAGCCCGGGCTGAAGAAGGCGACCATGCAGCCGTCGCGCAGCGAGCCAAGCGTGACGGCGCGGCCGTCAACGGTCTGCGCCTCGAATTCGGCGATCGGCGTGCCGGGTCGCGGCATCTCCGGCGTGGCCGCGGTCCCGTCGGCGAGCAGGCTGGAGTGCTCCTTGAGCCGCCGGATGACCCCGATCGTCAACAGCAGGTTCACGGCGGACAGGACGGCGGCGAGGATCGCGATCGTCATCGGGTAGAGCATGGGATCACCTCTGAAAAGCGTTCATGGGCGCCCGCCCCGGCGCACGGCCGGGGCGGGCAGCAGGATCAACGGAATCAACGGCATCGTTACGGCACGGAGCACAGGCTCCATGGGCCCCAAGCGGTGCAGCTCTTGTAGCAGTTGGCGCCCCAGTAGCAGGTGCGCCGGCGGGAGCGCAGACCCGTTCCGCCACCGACGACGGAGCAGGTCTGGTATTGGACCTCGGTGCAGCTCGCCCCGGCGTTGCCGCAGTCGGGGCACGCGGCTGCCGCGGCGGTCCGGGGCACGAGCAGTCCCAGCATGCGATCGGCGAGATCGTTCACGAGCTTCATATGTCTTTTCACCTCCGTTCGTTGCCTCCGCCGAGGATCAGCGACCGGCCTAGCCGAAACCTTGCACGGGTCTTAAACTTCGAGCTGGGACTATGGACGACATACGGGGGACGGTCGCTCAGAGCCATGAAAATCCGCCTTCTCGGGCCGGTGCAGGCCTTGGTCTCCGGTGCGCCGGTGGATCTGGGCCCGCCGCGGCAACGGCTCGCCTTCGCGATGCTCGCCCTGGAGGCCGGCAGGCCCGTCCCACCGGAAACGCTGATAGATCGGCTGTGGGGCGACTACCCGCCGCAGCGTGCCCGAGAGACGCTCTATGTCTACATTGCCCGCTTGCGGGCGGTGCTTCGCGATGGTGCGGTGCTTCGCGATGGTGCGGTGCTTCGCGATGGCGCGGTGCTTCGCGATGGCGCGGTGCAGCCATCGCCGCGGGTGGAGCGCCGATCCGGCGGATACCTGCTCGACATCGATCCCCTGCGCGTCGATGTTCACGAGTTCACCGACCTCGTCAAGCGGGCGCGGGACCCGAGGTGCCCGGTAAAGGAAAGAGCCGCCCTGTTACGGCGATCGCTGGCGCTATGGCAGGCCGACCCGCTGGCCGACCTGTCCGGCCCATCGGTGGACCAGGTCCGAGAGATGTTGCGCGGCAAGCGAATAGCCGCCTTGGAGCAGTGGGCCCAGGCCGAGCTGCGGCTGGGCAACGCCGACACCGTGGTCGAACCGATCACGCAAGCGCTTGACACGCAACCGTTCGCCGAGTCGCTGACGGGGATGCTGATGTGGGCCCTCGCCGCGGCCGGGCGCAGCGCGGAGGCCCTCGACCGGTTCGCCAAACTACGCGAGCGGCTCGCCGACGAGCTCGGCGCGGATCCATCGCCCGAGCTGCAAAAGGTGCACCAGGCCGTGTTGCGTGGCGAGGGGTGGGCGCCGGCGGACCACCCGCGGCAAGGTTTTTCGGTCCCCGCGGAGCTGCCGCTGGACGTCTACGGATTCGCCGGGCGCGACGCCGAGCTCAAGCGGCTCGACGAAATCCGCGACCGTGGCGGCGGAGCGGTCGTGCTGATCACCGGCACGGCGGGGGTCGGCAAGACCGCCTTCGTGGTCAGGTGGGCGCACGCCAACGCGGAGGTGTTCGCCGACGGCCAGCTGTTCCTCGACCTCCGCGGGTTCGCGCCGTCCGGCGTCCCGATGCCACCGCTGGAGGCGTTGCGGCGCATGCTGCGCGCGCTCGGGGTCGAGTCCGGCGCCATCCCGTACGACCTCGACGAGGCCGCCACGCTCTACCGCTCCACCATCGCGGGGCGGCGCATCCTGGTTGTGCTGGACAATGCCAGAGATGTGGACCAGGTGCGGCCGCTGCTGCCCGGCTCACCGTCCTGCATGACTTTGATTTCCAGCCGGGTCCGCGTGAGCGGCCTACTGGCTCGGGAAGGCGCACGGTTGGTGACCCTCCACCCGCTCAGCCCGGTCGACGCGGAAAGCCTGCTAGTGTCGATGCTGGGCGGGGAGCGCGTGGCCACGGATCCGGACGCTGAGCAACTCGCCCGCCGCTGCGCCTATCTGCCGCTCGCGCTTCGGATCGCGGCCGCCGGTCTGGCCTGCCGGCCCGGCCACACGATCGCGCAATACCTGGGCCTGCTGGAGCAGACCGCGATGCCGCCAAAACTCATGCACGCCTTTTCCGATGAGCGTTACGCGGTCGCCGAGGCGTTCGGCGTTTCCTACGCCCAGCTGTCACCGCCCGCGCAGCAGATCTTCCGGTGGTCGGGCCTGTGCCCGGGCCACGACATCGATGCGCACACCATCGCGGCGGTCGCCGGGATGCCGCCCGGCGACACGGCCTACGCCATAGACGAGCTTTGCGCGGCGCACCTTTGGGAGCAGGACGCACGCGGGCGATACAGGTCGCACGACCTCTTGCGCGCCTATGCGGGACAGCGGGCCGAGGCCGAGGAGTCACCGTCCGACATCGCCCGGGCCAGCCGCCGGCTCGTCGACTTCTACAGCGACACGACCTACGAGGCGGCCCTGCTGTTCACGCCGAGCCGCAACGCGGCCGCCCGCGACATCCAGCATCCGCCAGCGGCGCCGTTGCGGTTCCCCGGCAGGGAGGCCGCAATGCACTGGCACGACGCGGAACGCGACGCCCTGCCCGACGTCGTCGAGCTCGCGTCGCGGCATGGCTGGCACCGGGCCGCATGGCAGCTTGCCGAAACCCTGACGCCCTACTTCCGCCTCTCTCGCCAACGACCGCAATGGCTCGCGGCCACCACCGCCGGGCTCACCGCCGCCCGGGCCACCGGCGACCCCCAAGCCATCTGCCGCGTCTTGATCTGCCTGGGCATCATCCACAAACAGACCGGCGACCTCGCGGCGGCCCGGGCCGGCTGGACGGAGGCCCTGGACACCGCGGGCAGAGCAGGCGAGCGCCAGCTCGTCGCCGCTTGCCACGTCAACCTCGGCGGCCTGTGCGTGGTGGAGGGCGACCCGGCCGGCGGGGTCGAGCACCTGCGCATGGCGCTGGCCGACACCGAGTATTGCAGCGTGCCCAAATACCGCGTGACCGTGCACATCAACCACGGCTGCGCACTGCTGGACCTCGGCGAAATCGCGGCCGCCGAGGACTCGTTCACCGCCGCGCTGTCGGCCGCCGGGCAGGCCGGCGACCTGCTCAACACCTGCCTGGCGCACCACAACCTCGCCGAAGTGGCCCTGCGGCGCGGCGACCCCGCGGCGGCGCGGCGCCATGCGGAAGAGGAGCTGCGCCACGCCCAACAGATCGAAGACCCGCTCCGGCAGGCAGCCGCATGGGACATGCTGGCCTCGGCCGAGTGCGGCCTGCACCCGGCGCGGGCGCGCGAGCACTGGCGGCGGGCGGCCCTGCTCTACCAGCAGATCAGGCATAGGCTCGCCGAGCCCCTGGCCGAATGGCTCGACAGATCGGAAAGCCTTGGCCCCGAAGCGATCCAGGCCGCCGACTATGAGTGGCGCCTCATGAGCAGGAGGATGATCTGATCCCGATTTCCGGCGCCTATCCAGGTCAACTCGGCCGCGGTGATTGAGGAAATCACGCCGGTGTCCTGAGTGGACAGAGGCTGGCTCTGTCACGCCCCGTTCCGGCGGCGATTATTGCGCCGACGCCGGTTGATCGCTGCCGACAGCACGGTGCCCGCGGCCGCGATCGCCGTCCCGATGGCGATGAGCGGCGCCCTTACCCCGCCGCCCGTCCTGGTGAGCGCGGTGTCGACCGGAGGGGCGGGTGAGGGCGCCGGTGGGCTCACGATGGTGAGCCCCGGTTCGACCAGCCGGCCCACCGAGGCATCGGCGGGCAGACTGAAGCCCCAGTCGAGCAGCGCCGCGCCTTGCTGCCAACCGCTCAGCGGCACGTTTTCGGCCCCGAGCACGGTGACCACCAGTTGCCGGCCATCGCGTGCGGCGGCGCCGACGTAGGTGTGGCGGGCCAGGTCGGTGAAGCCGGTCTTGCCGCCCAACCCCCCGGGATACTGATCGATGAGCTGATTCTGGTTCTGGATCTGGAAGCCTTCGCGTTGCTGGTGTGGCTGCGCGGGCACCTCCGCCTGCTTGGTCAAGGTGTAGCGGCGGAAGGCCGGATCGGCGAAGCAGGTCCTCGCGATCAGGGCAAGGTCGTAGGCGCTGGTGAACTGGCCGGGTGCGTCGAGACCGGACGGTGTCACGGCGTGCGTCTGCCACGCGCCCAACCGTGCGGCCTCCGAGTTCATCTCCTGCACGCCGCCCTCGGCGCCCGCTGCGCCGCCGCCGAGGCGGGCGAGCACGTTGGCGGCGTCGTTGCCGGACACGAGCAGTAGCCCAAGCCACAGCGTTTCCACGGTGTAGAGCCCGTCTGGCACCAGGCCGACGGCTGAGCTATATGGCTCGAATTGGAGATCGGCGTCGGTGACGGCGACGACCTCTTGTGGGTCCAGTTTGCCGAGCAAGGCGGCGGCGAGCAGGAGCTTTTGCACGCTGGCCGGTGCGGCGTAGTCGTGCGGGCCGCACGCGCCGAGCACCGCGCCGGTGTCGAGGTCGGCGACCAGCCAGGTGGTGGCGGTCAGCTCCGGTGGCATCGGCGCATTGGCCGGGATGACCAGGCCCGAGGTGGCGAGCTGCTCTCCGCCGACGGCACGGTCAACGGGATTGTCCGGTGGCGGTTCGGGGCGCGGCGGCGTTTCTATCACCGGCGTGGCGGCCCTCGGACAGGGTAACGGATCGAGCTGCGCGGCCAGAGCGGACGTCGCCGCCGATGGCGCAGCGGGCATGGCCAGGGCAAGACAGGCGAAGAGCCCGCTTCCAGTTTTCGCAAACCAGGACATAACCGGCACGCTAGCGGGCGCAATGGCATGCTGTGACCGAATTGGAGGAACCGCGCGAATCCGATTTAGAATCCGGAGGATGTCTGAGATGCCTTCGATCACCTTCCGCACGGTCAACCTGGACTGCTCCGACCCGGCGGCGATGGCCCGCTTCTACGGCGGGCTGCTCGGCTGGGAGCCGACCGTGGTCGAACCGGACTGGGTTTTGATGCGCAACCCGCAGCGCGGCGGCACGGGGCTGTCGTTCCAGCAGACGGCGGGGTATGAGCCTCCCACCTGGCCCGAGGAGGCCGGCCGGCAGCAAAAGATGATCCACCTCGACATTCGCGTCAGTCCGCTCGGCGTGGACAGCGAGGCCGGATACTCCGAGGAGTTCGGGCAGGCCGAGTTGGAAAAGGTGCTCAAGCTCGCCCTGTCGCTCGGTGGCCGGCTCGCCGAGCCGCAGCAGCGGACCGACCTGCGGGTCGTGCTCGATCCCGCGGGGCACCCGCTGTGCCTGTTCCTGGACTGACGCCAGCCTTGACCTCGCACGCGCCGCGGCCCCACGGCCCCACGGCCCCACGGCCCCACGGCGTCACGGCGTCACGGCCCGACGGCGTCACGGCGTCACGGCGTCACGGCCCGACGGCGTCACGGCGTCACGGCCCGACGGCGTCACGGCCCGACGGCGTCACGGCCCGACGGCGTCACGGCCCCACGGCCCGACGGCGGCGTTACTGATTGTCGGGCGGCGGCATCGTGACGGGCAGGGCGCGGCCGCGACCGTCCGTGGCCAGTAGCTCAAACGAGCCGTCAGCGTCGACCCGGAACGTGATGCCGATCTGGGGAACGCCGCGGGGCGCGGGCTCGAGCAGGATCTCGTAGGAGCCCAGCCGCCGACCGTCTGCGACCACGCCGCCGTCGCCTTGGAACACCTTCAGTTTGATGGACTCCTGGTTGTCGCTGCCGGTGGTGAACACCTCGGTGACCGCGCACGGCACGGCGGTGCCGCGCGGGATGAGCGGGGTGAAGACGCCGCCACGGGTCTCGATGCCGACGGCCAGGGCCATGTGCTGTCCGTGGATCGGCACCTGCGCTTTGTGTCCCGATGCCGGCGAGGATGGTGATGCCGCGGTGCCGATGGCCGTGCGCAGGCGTGCGGCGAAGTCCGGGCCGGGTGGGTTGCCCGCGGTGACATCCTCGTGCCGGTGGTCGGCCAGCGAAGTGAGAGGCTCACCTCGTACCAACAAAGGAAAAATGGGTTTTGTTTGCTGACTGGCGTAATCGAGCTCGCGGCTCACCCAGCCGGACTGCTGCGTGTGCGGTGTGACTATCACGACGACGGCGGAAGACGCGTCGATCTGTGCCCGGGTGTAGGTGCTCCACCAGTCCTCCGAAAGCGGCTGAGGGTCGTATCGGGCCGACAATCCTTGGGCGGCAAGGTATCCGGCCAGCCAGGTCGCATAGCCGGCGTCGTGCTCGTGGCTGAAGCTGATGAACACCTGATCGCTCATGACGGCATGCTAGCCGCTGGCGTCGACCCGGGGGGATTGCTCGATGCCCGCCCTCGCCGGCCGGATAGCGCACCGTGCGGATCAAAGTGCGGATCAAACTGCCGCCGCGCGGTCATAAGTGCGTGAGGACGAGCCGGAAGCTATACGGCGTCTTGCAATCCAGGGCGGCGCCAACCGGGCCGGCCAGCGGGCCCTCGAAGGCGCTCGTGAGCATCCAGCTCATCCCGGCGGCGGACCCGTTGAGCGCCGCGTTGACCTGACCGGTGACATCGACCGAGAACACCGCGCCGCCCGTGCCGGAGGCGACGGTGGCGGTGGGGTCGGCGGCCCCGGTGAGCGGGCCGGAAACCCACGGGCGCGGGAAGGCGAACACGTTGCTGCCGGCCGGGAACGCCTCGGAGGGCTGGAGCCGGTGCAGCGTGCCGGCTCCACTCACCGGCGGCAGCGATGCCGAGGGGCCGAAGCGCTCGAGCGCTCCCGCGCCGCCGGTCTTGGCCACACAGGCGGGATTGGATCCGGTGACCCCGGACGGCACCGCGAACGTCTCGACCTGCAGCTCCGCCTTGGTGACCAGCCCTTTGAGGTGGCCGGCGGACGCGGTGTTGAACGTGACCAGCGCCCGGTAGACGTCGACCCGCGACGTCAGGCAGCCATCGGTGGTATTGCGCCACAACTCGAACCCCACAAACGGATTGCGCCTCCGCTCCGGCGACAGCGAATCCCAGAACGCTTGCACGTCAGGGGCCGGGGGAGCGGCGGGGGTGCACGTGTTGCCGCCGGTGTCGACGAATCCCGTTGTCTTGACGAGCGTCGCGACCGACAGCCCGACCGATGTCGTGAGGGGTTTGACGGGCTCGTCGCAGGCCGCTATGAGAGCGATCGCGATGACGGCGGCGAAAATGGGCGTGGTGTGGCGACGATGTCTTGCGGCGAACGATGCGCCGGGTCGGGCAGTCATGGCCTCGATGGTGCGGGACCGGCGGGGCCGTTGCCGTCCCCTCCACAGTGGACTTCTCGCCTCCCCCCAGGGGCGTAGGCAGGGTACACCCGGCGGGGGATCAAGCGAGGCCGCCCGTGAGACGCGAGCCGGCATCCGCGGTGTTGTGCGTGGCGGCGATGAGCGCCGACAGCTGCTCGAGCCGCGCGGCCAGCGCCGGGGCCACGGCCGCCACCGCGCGCAGGTCTGCCCGCGTGTCCAGCAGTTGGCCGAGCAGCACACCCCGACCCCGCTCACCCAGCTGCGCCGCACGCCCCGGATCGCCCGTCTGCAGCCACGCGGCGGCAACGTCGCAACCGAGTGCTTCCAGACGTTCGAGCGCGAACTCCTGGTCGGCGCGCAGCAGGCTGCGCGGCGCGACGTCGCCGAGCGACTCGACCGCGGCGGTAAGCGCCTGCGCGGCCTCGGGCCACAGTCCGCCCGCCGCCGCGAGCCGGGCGCGGCCCCGTTGCACCTTCACCCGCCAAAGCGCCGGCGCGCGTTCGATGAGTACCGCCTGCCGCAGCACCGCCAATCCCTCGGTGAGGTCGGCCGGATCCCGGTAGCGGTGGAAGCGTTCGCTGAGCGTGTCCGCGAGATTGCCCAGGGCCGTGGCGGCGCCGACATGCCCGGGCGGGACACTGGCGACGGCCCGGCGGCCGGCGTCGACGGCCGCGTCGAGGTCGGCCCGCTCGCCGGTCACCGAGTGTCGCGTGCTGAGCGCATTGCCCAAATTGGACAGTGCAATGAACCCGTCGGCCTGTCCCGGCGGGAAGTCGCCGGTCGCCTCGCGCAAGGCCACGATCGATTCGTCGAGCAGGGCCGCGGACCCGGTGTCGCGGGAGCGTCCCAGCAAGGCGATGCCGATGTTGGACAGCATCTGCGCGCGCTGGGAATGGCCGGGCGGGACGGCGTCCCGGGCGGTCCGCGCGATCTCGACCGCCTCGGTGACCAAGTCGGGCGCGCCGAACCGGTCGGAGGCCGCGAGCAGCTTGTCCAGATGGTTGGTCAGCACCAGCGGCCGTGCCGGATGCTCGGGCGGGCACGCGGACACCGCGGCACGCGACGCGGCCAGGCTGGCGTCGAGGTCCTCGGAATGCCCGAGTCCGTGATATCGCACCAGCAACGAGTTGCTGAGGTTGTCCAGCAGCAGGATCCGATGTGGATCGCCTGCGGGCGACGCGTCGACCGCCGCCAGCCGCAAGGCGATCGCCTCCGAGATGTAGCCGTCGTCGGCGTGCTGCTGGAACCCGACCTGCAAAGCGTTGGCCAGCGCGGTGAGGTGGTTGGCGCGCTCGGGATGGTCCGAAGTGGAGATTCCGACCGCCCGCCGCGCCAGATCGATTGCCTCCAGCAGGTGGGGCAGGTCGCCGTCCTGTTCGCAGCGGGCCAGCACGGCGGTGGACAGGTTGACCATCGCGGCGATCTGGGTCAGGCTTGCCGGCGCGGATGCCGCCACCGCCGCCCGTCCCAGCTCGATGGCCTCGTCGAGATCTGCCCGCCGCCCCTGCCGCAGATGGCGCAGGCGCAGCGCCGAAGCCAGATCGGTCAGGCCGATGCCGTAGGCGACGGCATGCTCCGGGGACAGCATCGCCAGCACGGCCCGGCCCACGTCGACGCACTCCCCGGGATCGGCCGAGGCGTCCTGCTCGGCCGTCATGCGCAGGGCAACGCTGAGACCGCGCAACGGCCCGAGGCGATCCGGGTCTGCCGGATCGTATCGGTCGGCCAGCTCCCGGAACATGCGCACGGCCAGGCGCAGGTCCAACGGATCGCCGGATGCCGCGGCAGCCCGCAGTTGCTGCTCGGCCAGCGAGTATTGGACACCCAGCCCCACCTCGGCCAGCCTCCGCCAGAAGCCGCGTTTTCCCGTCGCCATGCGAACAATTGTCGCCTGTGGTGAAGGCGCTCGTGGTGAAGGCGCTCGTGGTGAAGGCGCCCATGGTGAAGGCATCATCGCGCTATCGCGACCGCGGTCACCACGATCAGCGCGGTGTAGGCGGCGATGGCGGCCCATACCAGCCGGGCCTGCCGCCGCGATGGCAGGCGGGTGAAGCCGAGCAGCCAAGCAAACCCCGGCACCACGAGGATGCCGTGCATCGCCACGCCGTGCAGCGGCTTGAGCGCCCCGGCCGTGGTGTAGGCGAGCTGCGGATCGCCCGCCCTGACCGCCCCCACCCCGTCGGCGATCATCAGTGCGCCCGTCGCGAGCGCCACGAGCAGCGTGAGGAAGCCGAAGCGTACCGCCAGCCGCATCGTGGGGGGCATACCGTCCGCATAGGACAGTGCGGCCGCGGCGAAGCCGAGCGCGGTGAGGATGATGACGCCGCCGCCCGCGGCCAGGGTCATCGAGATCGCGCTGTCGAATGCGGTCTCGAAGTTGAAGTGCGACGGTACCCCGCGCCAGGCCTGCATGCTGACCAGGAAGACCTCCAGGACGCTGGCGGCGGTGAACGCGCCCAGCAGGATCGTCCTTGCCCGCGCGGGCATCGCGAGCAACGAGGTCACCCAGGCGACGGTGATGAGCGTGAGCCCGAACGACAAGCCGAACGTCGCGGGCTTGCGCAGGGAAAGCGGGCCCGTCCACGACCCGCCGGAAAGCATCAGCACGCCGACGTGGACCAGCCCACTGATCAATAGTGCGGCGCCGACGACATATGCGACGCGCTCGACTTTCCGTATCTGGCGCATGGGGACATCGTTGCCCGGCGCGGTGCCCCGCGGCATCGGCGGCGGGTCGTAACCGCCCGTACGTCAATCTTCGTATGCACAGGCCGATGACGAGCGGACGACGCGGCCCGGTCGAACCGCCAGGCTCAATCGTGCAAACAACGACGTGGAGAAAACACGCGGAGAAGGAGAGCGAAATGAGCGCGGTATCAAGCGCGGCATCAGGGGCGAAGGGCGCGACGGTGGCGGGACTGATCACCGGTGCCGCGGGCATCGGGGTGCTTTGGGCGACCGGGGTCGTGTTCCCGTTCTATCCGCCGCCCGGTCTGGTGATCCTCGCGGCCGGCGCAGTCTATGTCGCGCTGTCCAAGTGGCGGTGGGCGCCGGGCGTCGGCGCTTTTCTGGGGCTGTTCGTCATCGGCGGCTTCGTCCTGAGCAGCATCGTCAGTGGCGAGGGCATCGGCAACCTGAGCGGCGAGGCGGGCCTCGGGCCGTCCGTCGGCACGGCCATCCAATTGACCGGCGTCACCGTGGCGCTCGTCGCCGGGGCTCTTGCCCTCGCCAAAGCACGTCACAGGGCGTGAGGATCAGCAGGTCGCCGGTGGGCGGCCCGCGACCCTTCGCCCGGCCGGGGTCAGTCCTCCTTAAGGATGCGTAGGTACTCCTGCCGCATGGCCTCGCCGGGCTCCATGCCGAGCTCGTCGGCGAACCGGCGGCGCGCGTCGAGGTACATGTGCAGGGCCTCGGCCCGGCGTCCCGCCACGCGCATCGCCGCCATGAGAAGCGCCAGCAGCGTTTCGCGCATCGGGTTCAGGTGCGCGAGCTCCTTGAGGTCGTCGACGATGGTGCTCGGACTTTCGTGGTGTATCCGGAGCTGAGCCAGCTGTTCCTGCGTCTGCAGGCGCGACTCCTCCAGGCTCGCCGCCGCCGCCCGGCAGCGCTTGCCCAGCGCGGAATCCTGCAGGGCGCTGCCGCGCCACAGCGACAGGGCCTGGCGCAACTCGACGATCGCGCGGGCGGGCTCCCTGGTCACCCAGGCGTTGGCCGCCAGCCGCATCCGGTTGAAGTGGGTCACGTCCAGATCGTCGGGGTTGATCTCGACGACATAGCCGGACGAGCGGCTGTACAGGGCGACGGGGATCATCCCGCGGAACTGTTGCACGAGTGTGTGCCGCAGCCTGGCGACCTGGGCGTGAAGTGTGTTGGGCCGCACCGATTCGGCTCCGTGCGGCCACAGTTCGGCGGTCAGGTCCCAGTAGGAGACCACGCGCCCGGGGTTGAGAAGCAGCATCGCCAACAGGGCTCGCTGTTGGCGGCCCGGCACCGCTGCCAGGCCCACGCTGAGGTCGAGTTCAAGAGGCCCAAGCAAGCGGAACCTCATGCGTCGCTCCAGCGGAGCCAGGCAAACCCGGTCACGCGGCCGTCCAGCCATCTTCTCTGGAATGTGGTTCCTTTTCCGGAGAACATATTGCGCACCCTCCCGTCGTTCATCGCCGACACGTTGCCCTTGACAACTTGGGCCAAACTCCTCCGCCTGAGTTCTCCGTGAGATCGCCATGACATGGGGCTGATCCGCGGCTTAAGTCAGGGCCAGCTCAGCGTCGGCTCATCGTGTGATCACACGCGTGGTTCATTTTGGACACCGTATTCATTCATCGATGTCAGGGGCAATGGTGTTGCCAGTGATCGCCACGCCGCCGCCGACCCTGAGTCGGCGAGGTGGTTCATGACCACCTTCGTCCTCGCCAACCTTGTCTTCGCCGCCATCGTCGGCGTGCTTGCGGGGTTGGCCTTCTACGCCCTGCAGTGCGCGGCGAATCTGACCGCCCGCGCCGTGTCGGTGCTGGCAACCCAGCTGCGTCAGGGATTTCCACACTGGACAGGAGAGGTAGGCAATGGTCACGCTTTTTCACCGCTGGCCGCAATGGCCGGCGACGTGACCAGGCTCGAAATCGTCGCGGTCGTCACCGTCTCGCTGACGCTCGGCCTGGTGCTCGGCGGGCTCGTCGCGATTTTCAGCCGGCACGCGGCTAGGGGCAGGCTTATGCTCGGTGACCCCAGGTTTGACCTGCCCGAGCCGATCAAGCTTCGGCGGGGGCGGCACCGTCCCTGCCGGGCGGACGATGGGAGCCGCTGATGAAGCGACGCAGGGGCAAACAGC
>JBIOYB010000119.1:0-6173 GCA_044869915.1 Allorhizocola sp. | reverse complement strand
CCCGCACCGCTACCACCGTGACCGTCACCGTTTCTGGCACTGCTGTCCCCATCCTGCCGGGGCTATCGGTGCCGGTAACCACCACGATCACCACCGATGTGGAGAGGATCAACTAGTCATGTTGCGCCGGGCCACGGTGACCTGGGGATTTTGCAGGCCGTTGCCGACCACGGAGGCGAGGGTGGCGTCGGCGTCGGCTTGCCCGGCAGCGGCGGTGCCGCCGTGGACACGGGTGGTTTGCGCGGCGTGATTGGCTGCATACCGGGCGCCCAAGGCGGCATAGCCCCACATGACCACCTGCACCCCGGCCAGCAGCGCCAGCAGCATCAGCGTGACCCAGCCGGCGACTTCGACGGTGGCCGCGCCGCGATCGGCCCGCCTGCGCCGGGTGCACCACTGGATCACACTCATCGAGTGAAGCCGATGTCGTAGACGAGGCCGTTGAAGAAGGTGACCAGGTCGTTGCGGAAGATCAGTCCGACGCCGCCGACCACGACGATGAACACCGCGACCCACAACATGATGTCGACGGTCTGGGCGCCGCGGTCCGGGTGCTTTGCCAAGGCGGCCAGGCCAGTGCGGATGCGGTTGTTGATGGTGAACATTCCCCCTCCTTGAAAGGTGTTGCCGCAGTTCAGGAAACCTCTGAACGTGTTGGTGGTGGCCTAGCCGGCCAGGCCGGAACGGATGCTGCCGATAGCCGCAAACAACAGGAAGATCAGATACCCGAGGCCGTACAGCATGATCGGGACGGCGAGCTGGGCGTTTTTGGCGTTGGCTTGGCGTTCCATGTCAGCGGTGATGCGTTCGCGCACGGTGTGGGCCAGGGTGCTCATGGTCTCGGCGACCGGAGCGCCGGTGGCGGCTTGCTCGACGGTGATGGCCAGTTCGGCCAGCTCGTCGACGCCGATCTCGTCGGCGAGCTGTTTGAGCGCGGCGGGTGTGCGTACCCGGTTCCGGCCGCGGGTTTGCGCGGCGGCGAACAGCTCGCGGCGGATCCGCAGCGCGGCCCAGCCGGAGACCTCGTCGAGGGTGTCGCCGAGAGCCTGGTCGATGCCGGCCCCGCCGGCCAGGCTGCCGCCGACCAGATCGAGGATCGCCGAGAGTGTTTCGCGCATCTGCTCGCGACGTTGTTCGGCCGCCGTGTGCACGCGGGCCGCGGCGAACCGGGTGGCGATCACACCGCCGAGCAGTCCGAGCCACAGCGGCAGTTGCCCGCCGACGCCCCACAGCACCGGCAGCATGCCCAGGATCAGGGTGCCCGCCACGGCGGCGGTGATCTGCTGGGCCAGGTACTCGGCCGGGTCGCGGTCCAGGATGGCCAAGTCCCGCAACGTTTTCTGCCGTGGAAAGCCGTACCGCACCAGTGGTCTGGCCAACGCGATGTCGAGCCTGGCCCGCCGCGACACCGCTGGTGCCGCCGGGCGCGACAGCGCGTCCAACGCTTCGGCCAGCGCCGGGCGGGGCGGGTGCAGCCCGAACACCAACAGTGCCACGCCCAGCCCGGTAGCCGCGCCGGCCAGCAGCATGAGGGTCATCGTGTTCACCGTGGGCCCCCATCTGGGACGGTCGGCCCGCGGTGCAGCACCCGCACGGGTTCGCCGATGCGGGTCAACCGCCGCAACCAGATCGTCGCGCCGGTCCACAGCAGCCCGACCAGCCCGAGCACCAGCTGCCCGCCCACACTGTCGTAGACGGCCAGCATGGGCCGGTTGAACAGCCACAACCCGATCGCCACCACGGCGACGATCACCACGACCAGCCGGACGGACTGTTTGCTTTCCGCACGGGCGGTTTCGATGCGCCGCCGCGCGGACACCTGCGCCCGCACTGCGGTCGCCAGCCAGCCCAGCTGCCCAGCCAGATTGCCGCTTTGGCGTACCGAGGTTTGCCGCAGCGAAGCGGACACCAGATCCGCCGCATGATGGTCCACATCGGACTGAAACGCCTCCAGCGCCGACGGCAACCGCACCCCGGCGCCCAGTGCTGCCACTAAGGCTGTGGTGTGAGGGTGGATCGGCGGGCGGGCCAGCTCGGCGGAATCCTTAAGGGCCTGCTCGATTCCGGCGTAGGCCCGCAGACTGCCACGCACCGATTCGGTCCACGCCGCGATCGCTTCGAGCTTGTCTTGTGCCTGCGTCTCGGCTTTGTCTCCGCCGAGCAGACCCGGCGCCGCCCATACGAACAAGCCGACAATCACCGCCGCCACCGGCCAGCGCGTGACGACCGCGACCAGGAACCCGGCACCAATCGCGATCGCCAGCCGGTGCCCGCCGCGTGCTGAAAGCCGGGCAGACACCCGGTCAGCCAACGGCGGCCGGTCCGGCCGCTCGATGCGGCGCAACCCGCCGATCGCGAGCCACAACCCCACCCCCGTCAGCAGTCCGCATAGGACAGCAAGGCCGGTCATGGCTACCACCCCCCGCCCATCACGGACATGTCGAAACCCGCGTCGAGCAGCTTGTCGATCGTCTCGTCGGACAGCCGGGCCGCGGCAACCGCACGCTTACCCGGGCCAGGCACGTAGATCTCGTTGGACTGCACCTGATGCGCGTCCGCACCGACAACTTCGCGTACACCGGTGACGAATCGGTTGCCCTCGGAGTCTTTGCCCAGCTGCACCACAATGTGGACCCCGCCGGAGATCAGCTGATAGGTCACGTCGAACGGCAGCTGCTCCTTGGCCTGGCGGGCGTAGCCGGCAAGCTTCTTGAACGCCTCCCGCGTCGACGAGGCATGGATGGAGGTCATGCTGCCGTCGGTGCCCTGGTTCAGCGCGTTGAGCAACGGGATGATCTCAGCACCCCGGACCTCGCCCACGATCACCCGCGACGGGTTCATCCGGGTGGCGAACCGCACCAGTTGCGTCATGTCGATACCGCCCTCACCCTCCACATTGGGGTGCCGAGGCTGCATCGCCACCACATCGGGGTGTGCCGGGTCGTTGTCCAGACCGAGCTCGTAGGGGTCCTCGATGGTGATGATGCGTTCGGACTCGGGGATCGCCGAGGCCAGCGCTCGGATGAAGGTGGTCTTGCCGGTGTCCATCGCACCGGAGACGACGATGTTGAGCCGGGCGCGGACCATCGTCTCGAACAGGTGCCGCATCTGCGCGGTGATAGACCCGAGGCGGACCAGCTCGTCCAGGCCGATGACCATGAACCGGTGCCGGCGGATCGACACGCACAGCCGCTTGGCGACCACCATCGTGGCGAACAGCCGTGCCCCGCTGGGCAGCTGCAAATCCAGCTGCGGCATGCCCATGTCGAACCGGCGCTCCTGCGCACCGAGCGAGCTGGCGACCTTGCGTAGCATGTCGGCCAGCTCCTCATCCGAGGAGGCCACGGGCCCGACCCGGATGCGCTTGCCGCCGGCGTAGGTGACAAACACCTGGTCGAACCCGTTGACGTCAATGTTTTCGATCTCGGGGTCGTCAATCAGCGGTTGCAACGCGCCCAGGCCGGTGAACGAGTCGATCAAAGCTTGTCGCAGGTCGTCCTCGGCTGCGGACGGCAGCGGTGAACGTCCGGATTGGAGGGCGGCCATCGCGTGGCCGCGCAGCACCTCGTCGACAATGGAATCGATGCCAGCATTGACACCGCGGCGGGCCGCTTCCTGCACGCGTGCGTTGACTTCCGCATAGAGGTCGTCGCGCACCGCAGCACCAACCACAGGGGTGGTCACGACATCACCTCTGCTGTCTCACGTTTGATCACGCGTTCCTTCGTCTGCGGCTGGGTCGGCCCGCTTGCGCACTCGAGGGCTGCGGTGCGGGCCGCGGAAAGCAGCGGCCGGCGGGTCCAGCCCATTGGCGCCTTCGCCGCTCCCGACAGCACGGCCGCGCTCGACGGATCGGCCGGAATGGTCCCGACCACGGGCACGCCAAGGTGCTCGGCGATCTCACCCGCCGCGTACGGGCCAGCTCCAGCCAGCAGCAGCTTGATCGACCGGCTGTGCTGCCGTAGTACCGGCAGTCTGGTGGCCAGATGGCGCACCTGATCCAGTGTCGGACGCACCACCAGCAGCAGCTGGTCGGCTTTGGCCAGCAGCGCAAGCTGCGGAGCGTCGGGATCCAACCGGCCGAGGTCAGCCAGCACGGTGCGGGCTGCGGCGAGCCCGGCCAGCGCGGCCGAGCCAGCAGCGGCGAATTCGCTTACCGCGGCGGCTGCGCCGTCGGCTGGTGGCGCGACGATCGCATGTACCTGCGGCCAACGGGATTCCTTGCCCTCGGCGCGGATGGCCAGCCGTTGCGTCCATTCGCCGCCGTCGCCCAGCGGGCCGCGCCGCGCGGCCACAACCATTCCGGCAAGCCCTGGCTGCTCGTGGGTTTGCCACCGTGTGCCCAGGTCGCCGCCTGCCGGGTCGAGCTCCACGACCAGCGGTGGCGGATCTGCGGTTGGCCAGCGCAGTGCGAGCGCGACCGCGAAGGTGGTCACCCCGGGGCTGCCTTTGACCGACCCCAGACAGATCAACATCGCGGTTCACCGTCCCTGTAGGACGATGGCGATATCGCCGCTCGCTGAGGCGATCCGGACGGCGGCCTCAGCGCCCAGCTGGACCGTCACGACAGTCAGCCCGGAGGTGTCGGCTTGTTCCACGGCGATCACCGTCCCGGCGGCCTGCGGCGCTGATCCCTGATCGGCTGTCGTGCTGTTGGGCGGGACCACGACGACCAGCACCGCCGCGCCAGGCGACAACCCGGAAGGGGCACGGCCGGTCTTCACCCCGACAGCGATCACTGACTGCCCCGCCGGCGGCCATGCTGCCGCATCGGCCAGCTGCGCCTGGGTCAGCAAGGTGCCGGCCGCCAGCGGGAGCGCGGCGCTGCGGCCGACCACCTGCGCCCGGTCCCGTGCCCGGACCACATGCATCGCAGGGTCCGGCACGATGCTCGCCGTCGCCAGATCAGCGTCGGTGATGCGGGCGCCGGCCTGCACCGCACGCGCCACCGTCAGCACCTCCACAGTCGGGTTGGCGCGCAAGGCCACCACCCCGAACACGGACATCCCGACCAGCGCCATCAGCACACCACCGAGCATTCGCGGCACCGAACGGCGTCGGCGCATCCCCGGCGCGACCGGCGCAGCAGCCTGCACGGGACGCGCCTGGGTCGCAGTGATCGTCATCGTGTTGCCTCCCCCGATTTACCGGCCGCCGCCGGTGTTGACCGCAGCCGACTCCAGCACGCCGACCTGTACGCTCGACGTCGAGGTCAAAGCCGGTTCCACTCCAGAAGCCCCGCCGCCCGACCAGGTGACCCGCCAGGTGATCGTGGCCCGCACCGTGTACTTGCCACCCGATGCATCACGCGAGGCCCTCGTGTAGGTGTGTCCGCAGTCCGGTGACGCCGCGGCGGGATCGGTGCCCGGCGTCCACGCCGTTCCCGCGCCACAGTTGACCCGGCCCCCATCACCCGTCGTCCACGTGACACTGGTCGGTGTGCCCACAGCGGTCACCGACAGGCCAGCCAGGCTCGCCGTCGCCGAACGCGCGGTGTAGGACACTGGGTTGATCCACAGCCACGTCGGCACATACACCACCTGCGGCGCGGGCAAACCCGGGTTAAGCCGGATCTCCGGCGCCGGAAGGTTGAGGTGCTTGACTGCCTGTTGAGCCAGCAGCGTGATGCCGGGATTGGTGGCATACACCCGGTAGGTCGTCATGCTGGGCGGCCAGAAATTGGTGGTCGGATCGCCACAGGAGCCGACATACCAGTACGCCGGCGGGCTCACCTTCCCGCCCAAAGCCTCCGCAGCAGCGAGTTCGGCGCCCTCAGCCCGCTTGTAGTAGCAGTAAGCATCTCCCAGCCAGCCCCGGCCCTCGATGTAGCACGGCACCGCCCGGCCTAACCCGTCCTTACAGCCCACGTTCGTGGAGCTGCCGCCACCGCCGCCCTCACCCGGGGTACCGATCACGATCACGCATGCCGGATTGGTCGGGTCGGCCGTGCAGTTCACCGGACCACCGAGGTCCGCCTGGGCGGCGACCGCGCCGCCCAGCAGCAGCGCGATCACCACACCCCCTGTCGTGAGAAGCCTTCGAACTAGCTGCGCGGGCATGACCTACCTCTGTTTCACATCAGCACGTCCCTACTGCGAGCAGGGCAAACGAAATGATCTTCCAAGACCCGTCATCCATCCGAGCAGCCGTCGCGACCGCCTTGCGTTTGCCGC
>JBIOYB010000118.1:0-4514 GCA_044869915.1 Allorhizocola sp. | reverse complement strand
GAACGTCGAGGTGATCGTTGGCTCAGCGCAGCCTGTTCGGTCGCGGTAGGGACCACCCTTGCGGGCGGCCCCCCGCACAGATCCCAGCGAGCGGAATTACCGCACTGGGCTCCTGCCTCGGGTTCTGGCGTTGAAGCGCACGTCCGGAAAAGGATGCTTGACGCGGGCGGGTGGTAGCCATCGTTTCGCGAGACGGTTCATCCGTTCCCAGTTCAGCCGGGTGCGCTGGCTGCGGCGCCGCAGCGCCTTGAACCAGTGCCTCGTCACCTGGGACCGAAATTCCGTCACCGCGTCGATGTTGCCGGGCACGGCGTAGTAGGCGAGATGTCCTTGCACCACGCTTCGCAGCCACTGCCCCTGCACCGGGATGGGTTGATGTCGGCGACGCTTGAGCTGGTCGTTGACCTCGCGTAGCTTCGCTCTCATCCGTTTGGTGATCGTGATGCGTCTCAGCACGAAATCGCCCCACTTGGACTTCCCGCAGATATGCGTGAACCCCAGAAAGTCGAACGTCTCCGGCTTGCCCAGACCTCGCGCCCTCCTGCGCCGGGCGGCATGCCGCCCGAACTCGATCAGCCGTGTCTTGTCCGGATGCAGCTCCAGCCCGAACCTCGCCAACCGCTCGTGGAGGTCGTCCAGGAACCGCTGCGCATCCTGCTCATCTTCAAACCCGACGATGAAGTCGTCGGCGAAACGCACGATGATCACGTCTCCGTGCGCGTATCGACGCCGCCACCAGTCGGCCCACAGGTCGAGGACGTAGTGCAGATAAACGTTCGCGAGCAGCGGTGATGCCGATGCCCCCTGGGGTGCACCTTCCTCGCTCGCTGTCCACTCCTCGTCCTCGATGACTCCCGCGGCCAACCACTTGTCGATCAGCCGCAGGACCCGTTTGTCCGCGATCCGGTGCCCGAGAAACTTCCGCAACCAACAATGATCAAGTTGGCCGAAGAAGTCGCGAATATCCGCATCGAGCACCCAGCTCACCCTCTTTCGTAAGATCCCGGCCGCGAGCGCGTCCAACGCATGATGCGGGCCGCGTCCCGGCCGAAACCCGTAGGAAAAGCCCCGGAAGTCCACCTCGTAGACGGCGTTGAGCACCTCGACGACGGCCCGCTGGACGATCTTGTCCTCCAGCGAGGCGATACCGAGCGGCCGTTGCCGCCCGTCCGCCTTCGGGATGTACACGCGCCTGCTGGGTTTCGCCCGGTAACGCCCTGCCTGGACCCGTGTGTGCAGGCCCTGGAGGTTGCCCTCCAGGTTCTGCCCGTAGTCGGCCCACGTCACCCCATCCACCCCCGGCGCGGCCTGCGGGCGGATCGCCCAGTACGCCTGCCGGAGTCGGCTGAGACTGACGTGGTGCAGCAGCGCCGTGAACCGTGCTTCCTTGTCCGTTCGTGCTACTTCACGCACACGTTCCAGCGCACTTGACGCCCCTGATCCGGCGCTGTGTCCGGGGTGCGTTTTGCCGGCCGTGTTCCCCTTGGCCGGCCCCCTTTCCTCCCCCACCTCCGCCACCACTCCCATGGTCTTGTTCGGCAGGTTCGCAGGTACTACGGGGCCGTCCGACTGCCCATGTCCGTTCATCTCAGGCGTACCGCCATAGCGTTCCCTGAACGGCCCACCCAGCGATCAACTGGGCGGGCGGACGCGGGCTATCCCGGTTCTCGCGCATGGAGATTCCGTGCATGCCCTGGTTCTCCGACCGCGCGGGGTCCTCTGACGACTCGCGCATAACGCCGTCAGCGATGTTGCCTTCCAGCCTACTTAACGGTGTCGGCACCCCGGTCTCCCTGATTTCGCGGCTCAATAGCCTGGCCTGCACGTACCCCTGTCAACGCTTCGCCTGCGCCCTCACGGGCGCCGACGCATGACTCGGGGCCACCGTGGGTCGCTAGCCCTTCGATGTAGAGCTCTCTCATCTCCTTCTCCATGCCGGTTTATCCCGGCGCACTAAGTACTCGGAAGTCCTGTGAAGGGCATGCCGATGGCCGGCGTGGCGGGGTCGCCGCGCCGGGTGGCGTGTTGGTGCGGGGGTCAGCTGGGCTGTGGTGGTGGTGAGGGTGGTTGTGTCCAGGTGCGGAGGTCTTCGGGGTCGGCGTTCCAGGGCAGGAACCCCTCAAGGTCGGGGCCTGTGAGGGGTTTGCCGTTGTTACGGCCGCAGGCGTCGAGGTAGGCGGTGAGCCAGGTCAGGACGTTCAACCCGGCCATCTGCGCGGTCGCGGTGACGGTCCAGACGGTGGCGGCGAGGCGGGCGGTATCGTCGTTGTGGGAGCCGCGGGCGTTCTTGCGGGTGACGACGGGGCCACGGATGGCGCGTTCGGCCCTGTTGTTGTCCAGCTCGATCATCGGGTAGTCGCGGTGCGCGATTAGCCCGGTCCATTCCCGGTCCAGTGTGGCCAGGGCCTTGGTCGCCGGCTCCTTGAGCCCGGGTATGGCCATCTGCTTGCGGCGGGTTTCGTCGATCGCGTCGATCGCGGTGTCCCAGCCGGTGTACGCCTGTTCCAGCCGGAGGGCGGCGGTGGTGTCGCCCGGGGCGGGCACCGCGGCGTGCTGCCACGCCGTCATCAGCTCATCGTGCGCGTGGTACAAGTCCCGGATCAGTTGCAGCCACGCTTGCGCCCAGTACTGCAACTGGACCTTGTTGGCGTCACCGGCCCGCACGAAGTGCCGGCGGATGTGCGCCCAGCAGTATAGGTTGACCAGCCCGTCGGCTTTACGGCCCGCGGACTGGTACACCGCGTAGAAGTCACTGGAGATGACGAGGCGCCGCGGCCCGCCGTCATCGTCGGCGAGCAGTTGCCCGGTGCTCTCGTCGATACCGGCATGGCGGGCCAGCACCGTCGCGGCCCTGCTGGGGTCCATCACGAAACACACGGTGTCCGCGCCGATGAACACCCACAGCCAAAACTTGGTCGGGCCGTCACCATCATTCGGGGCGAACACCCGCCACGTGGTCTCATCAGCGTGCAGATGCCAGGAATCCCGCGACCGGGCGACGATCGCCTCTTCGAGGGGCACCAGCAACGCCCCGGCCTGCGCGCATGTGCCGGCCAGCGTCGCAGCTGAGATGGCCGCGCCTTGCCGGCCCAACCCGGTCACCAGGGAGTTCATGCTGCGCCCCGCGACATAGCGTTCGGTGAACAGCATCGCGATGAACCCGTTGGCGAACAAGCCTTTACCGATCGCCTTCGGCGGGCCCGGCGCCATCACCGTGGCCGGTACCCGACACGAACAGCCGCGCTTGTACCGGCGACGGCGGTGCACCACCACCCGGACGATCACCTGCCAGTCCAACTGCTCCCCGGACACGTGATCACCCAGCACGGTGAACGGCTGTGCACACCGCGGGCAGCAGTACCCGCCCTCGGCGAAGTCCCAGAACATCTCCACCCGCGGCAGGTCCGAGTAGTCACGCCGCCCCGCCCTCGCCCCGGGACCCCGAGCCTTACCCGAACCACCACTGTTCGAGCCCTGCTCAGCGCCGTCGCCGACAGCCTCCCCGTCGCCGTCTGCATCACCGGACGATTCCGGGCGCGAGCGCTCTGACGAGCGCCCGAACAACATCCGCTGCAAAACCGCGAGATCCGCCCGCACGCACTCCAACTCGGCAGCCTGCCGCGCGTTCACCTCCCGCAACTCGGCCACCAGCAGCGTCAACTGCCGATTCGCCTCCAGCGCGGCAGCAAGCAGCTCCTCCACAGACGCCTG
This sequence comes from Allorhizocola sp., assembly GCA_044869915.1. Taxonomy (GTDB): domain Bacteria; phylum Actinomycetota; class Actinomycetes; order Mycobacteriales; family Micromonosporaceae; genus Allorhizocola. The sequence continues at coordinate 803 of JBIOYB010000118.1, read as the reverse complement.
AGCACCCTGCGAATCCAGGACATCGCCCGCCACCACTGTCACGCGGCACAGCAAACACCATCGACCACCACAGATCACGCACCCCACGCGACCCGCGTGTCTCAACCCAGCCTCAAACCCCGCAACACTCCAGAGTGGACACCGACACACCCATCACAGGACTTCCGAATACGTACCCCGTTCCGGCGGCGACCCGTGCCGTTGATCGGTGCCCACGGTGAACTCATTGACCAGGCAGTCTTATGCTGAGTTGGTCGGCAACGTTGGGTACCGCAAGTGTCGCGTATCCTTCGGCCCGTGACCGAGCCTGTGTTCGAGATCCCATCTGACTACGCTGAGCTAAGACTACCGCACGTGGCGGAGTGGTTCGGCCACCGAGTGTTTCCGCTGGTCTCCGGCTCGGGCGCAGCGCTCGCCGATCAGAAGGCAAAACGGTGCCCGTTCCTCACTGAAGCGTTCCGGAAAGACCAGCACTGCATCAAGCTCCACGAAGAGGGCCCGCTCAAGACTGGAAATTCTGAGGGCGTCTGCACGATCAGTTCCAGGAGCAACGGCCCCCGCCAAGACTGGATCGTCTGCCCCGTCCGCGCCCTCGACGATGACCTACTGGAAACAATTGTCAGGCACTTGTACGCGGTTCCAGCCGTGGACGGAATTCAGCTGACACCCGTTGCCGGACTCGCCGATCCTGAAATAGCTGCCAGCGTGATCGAAGCTGCCTACCAAGACCACCAACGGGTCTTCGCCTATTTCCAGAACAAGGTGCCGAACCAGCATCGAAGCGGCGGCGAGATCCGCCTGCC
>JBIOYB010000117.1:0-30977 GCA_044869915.1 Allorhizocola sp. | reverse complement strand
AAGCGTTCAACCCCCTCCGCTGTGGAAAGTTCAGCCGCCCTGCGGCGGGCTGATTGTCAGCTTCTGGATGAGGACCTCGGTCTTGGGCGTGCCGTCGGTCGCGTCGGCACCCGTCTCCGGGTCCTTCGCTCCGGCCTTGGCCGCGTTTTGGATCAGGTCGAGGCCCTTGGTGACCTTGCCGAGCACCGTGTATTGCCCCGGCAGCGGGGTGTCGCCCCAGACGATGAAGAACTGGCTGCCGGTCGTGCCCGGCGGCTGGGCCTTGGCCATCGCGACCGTGCCGATCGGATAGTTCTTCAGGTCGTCGGTGAAGTTGGGCAGGTTTTCCTCGGCCATCTTGTAGGTCGGGCCGCCGGTGCCCTTGCCCGCCGGGTCGCCGCACTGCAGCACGTGCAGGCCCTCGGTGACGATGCGGTGGCACTTGGTGTTGTCGAAGAAGTTTTTGCCCGCCAGGTAGGTCATGCTCCGCGCGGTGCACGGCGCCTTCGCCGTGTTGACCTCGATCTCGATCACGCCGACGCTCGTCGTCATCGTCATGGTCTGGGTGCCGGTGGCCGGCGCCTTGCCGGTGGCCGGCGCGCCCACGTCCTTGAGGTCGGGGTTTTGTGCCACGTCATCGGGCGTCCAGACGCAGTTGCCGGGCTCGGCCGACGGATTGGTCGTCGCTGTGTTGGTGTCGCCTCCTCCCGACGAGGTGACCAGCCAGATCACGCCACCGGCGACAAGGAGCACGCAGGCTGCGGCCCCGATGATCGCCAGACGTTGCTTGCGTTTGCGGGCCGCCTCCAGCTTCTCCGCCATCTGTCGCTCGAGCCGGGCGCGCGCTGCCGCCCGCTCGCGGGTATTGGTGGAACTCACGGTCAATCCTCCTGGTAACTCTCAGCTGCCGGGCGTTGCCGAAGCGGTCGGCGCGGTAGATGCGGTTGGCTGGGTGGACGGGTCGGTGCTTGGGTTGGCGCTGGGGTCGGCGCTGGCCTGGGCCGCCGGGTCCACAACCGTCAACGACTGGATGATCACGTCGTTCTTCGGCTTGGTGTTGGCGCCCTTGCCATTGTCTACGGTACCGGCATCGGCGATTTTCTTGATCACGTCGAGCCCACCGGGCCGGACCGTGCCGACGATCGAGTAGTCGTCCGTGCTCGTCGAGTCCTGGTAGAAAATCAGGAATTGACTGCCGGAGACACCCGGCCTCATCGCGACCGTGCCGGCCGGGTAGCGCACGTAGTTGCTGGGCGCCGCCGATGCCGTCGCGGTGGCCGTGGGCGACCCCGATGGCGCGCCCGAGGGCGTGGGCTCAGCGCTCGAGACCGGCGCCTGCGCCGGCACATTTTCCGCGACCCACGTGAAGGCCGCGCCGCCGACACCCGAGCCGGAGGCGTCGCCGCAGGTCAGCGCGCCATCCTTGATCTCGTGGCACTTGGTGTCGGTGTAGTAGCCCTGGCCCGCGACGAAGGCCAGCGCCTCGGCGCCGCACTTGGCGAGCGTACGATCAAGATCGATGGCCACCGTGCCGGAGTTGAACTGCACGGTCATCGTCGACTGGCCGGAGCTGAGGATGCCGGTCGTCTTGGGTACGCCGACGTTCTTGAATGCCTGGTTGGCCTCGACGTTCTGCGCGTTCCACGTGCAGTCGCTGGCCACTGGTGGCGAGACGGGCTCCTTGTCGAACACTCCACCGATCCAAAGCCCACCCAACGTGGCGACGAGGAGCGTGACAACGCCGGCCGCCACGGCCTTGAGCTGTCGCTGCTTCCTCTCCCGCTCGGCTCGTTTGGCCATTTGCCGGTCGAGCTTCGCGCGCGCAAGCTTGCGCTGCCGGGTACTGCTGGTAGCCACCCGTGTCCTCCATCACACCACTCGGAAAAGGGATACACGCCGGGGCGAGTGTACGGGCAAAGTCCGGTAAATGGTTATGTCCGCCTACCAACTGTGACCGAGGATTGAGCATTAGGCTCTGCACGACACGTATGGAAGGAGCTTGTTGTGCTGGTCGTGGGCTTCCCGGCGCAGGCGTTCGGCACCAATTGTTTCGTGGTGGCGACCGCCCCGGGCGAGCAATGCATCGTGATCGATCCGGGCATCGGCATCATCGACCAGCTCGACGCTGTCCTCGCGGAGCACCGGCTGCGCCCCGCCGCGGTCCTGCTGACCCACGGACACCTGGACCACACGTTCTCCGTCACGCCTGTCTGCGGCGCCCGCGGCATCACCGCCTACATCCACGCTAGCGACCGTGAGCTGCTCAAGGACCCCTCAAAGGCGCTGAGCATCGACCCGTCGGCGCTGTTTGGTGGGCGGTTCGAGTGGAGCGAGCCCGACGATGTCGCCGAGCTGACCGATGGCGCGACCATCTCGATCGCCGGCGTGGAGCTGCTCGTCGATCATGCCCCAGGCCATACCGGCGGGTCGGTGATGTTCCGGATGGCTGGCACCGCCGAGCGTGAGCCCCTGTGTTTCACGGGTGACGTGCTCTTCCGCGACAGCATCGGGCGCACCGACCTGCCGGGCGGCAACATGGCACAGATGTTGGCGAGCCTTCGCGACAAGGTGCTTCCGCTTGCCGACGAGACCGTCGTGCTGCCCGGCCACGGACCGCAGACCACCATCGCCCGCGAGCGTGCGCATAACCCGTTCCTGCGCCAGCTTCTTGGCTCCGCTCCCGCTCGCGGCCTTTAAAAACAGACTTTTGAGGGGTACCACATAATGGCTCTTTCTGGTTTTCCAGAGTGGCTGCCGTCGCAGCGCATCGTGGAGCAGGCGGTGATCGACAGGGCTCGCCGGGTGTTCGAGCTCTACGGCTTCGCCTCGCTCGAGACGCGCGCGGTCGAGCCGCTCGAGACGCTGCTCGCCAAGGGCGAGACGTCCAAGGAGGTCTATCTGCTGCGCCGGCTGCAGGCCGACGCCGAGCAGGACACGTCCGACTCCACACTCGGGTTGCACTTCGATCTCACCGTGCCGTTCGCCCGCTACGTGCTTGAAAACTCGGGGAAGTTGCAGTTTCCCTTCCGGCGATACCAAATCCAGAAGTGCTGGCGTGGAGAGCGGCCGCAGGAGGGCCGCTACCGGGAGTTCTACCAGGCCGATATCGACATCGTTGATCGCGACACGCTGGCCGGGCACTACGAGGCGGAGCTCCCGTTGATCATCGCCGATGTGCTGGGCGGGCTGCCGCTGCCGCCCATCCGCGTGCAGGTCAACAACCGCAAGGTGCTCAAGGGTTTTTACCAGGGCATCGGTGTCGCCGATCCCGAGGCGGCGATCCGTGTGGTCGACAAGATCGACAAGATCGGCCCGGCGGGTGTGGCGGCGGAGCTCGGTCAATACGGGGTGAGCGAGGCCCAGGCCAAGCTGTGCCTCGCGCTGGCCGAGATTTCGACGCCCGACTCGTCTTTCGTCGACGAGGTGCGCAAGCTCGGCGTGTCCGACCCGCTGCTCGACGAGGGCCTGGCCGAGCTGGCCACGGTCATCGACGCGGCCCGTGAGCACGCGCCGGGCCTGTGCTACGCCGAGCTGAAGATCGCGCGCGGGCTCGACTACTACACGGGCACGGTCTACGAGACGCTGATGCTGGGCTATGAGCGGGCCGGGTCGATCTGCTCCGGCGGGCGCTATGACAATTTGGCGACATCCGGTAACGACCGTTTCCCGGGTGTGGGCATTTCGCTTGGTATCACACGGCTTCTGGGCCTCCTATTTGGACGCGATGTGCTCACGGCGAGCCGGTCTGTGCCAACTTGTGTGCTCGTCGCGCTCGCCGACGAGCCGTCGCGCGGCGCGGCCAACCGGATCGCCGGCACCCTGCGCGCGCGGGGCATCGCGACGGAGGTTTCGCCGACCGCGGCCAAATACGGCAAGCAAATCCGCTATGCCGAGCGGCGCGGCATCCCGTTTGTCTGGTTCCCCGACTCGTCGGAAGTCAAGGACATCCGCTCAGGTGAGCAGATCAGCGCGACGCCGGAGGCGTGGACTCCACCGGATGGCGACCTTTACCCGACGATCAGTGGGTCTTTTGATTAGGAAAGTTTAGTAATAGTCTGTGGCGTACCTCGACTCGAACCTGGGGGAGCCACAGCGGTATGACAGCAACCGATCACGCGCGCCACGACGTGCTCAGAGACAGGGGCCTGATCCGGCTGGCCGATGCCGTCTTACAGCCGGGCTTCGTGGGCACGACGCCGCCGGACTGGATCCGGCGGCGTCTGTCGGAGGGACTCGGCGGGGTCGTCCTCTTCGGGCGCAACATCGTCGACCTCGAACAGGTCGCGGCCCTGTCCTCGGCGCTGGCCGAGGAAAACCCGGGCGTCGTCATCGCCATCGACGAGGAGTCGGGCGACGTGACGCGGCTCGAAGTGACCAGCGGGAGCAGGCGTCCCGGCAACTACGCGCTCGGGGTCGTGGACGACCCGGCGCTGACGCAGGCCGTCGCGGCCGACATCGGCGCGCAGCTCGCGGCCGCGGGGGTCACGCTCAACTACGCGCCGACGGTGGACGTCAACAACAATCCGGCCAACCCGGTCATCGGCGTGCGGTCATTCGGCGCCGACCCGAAGTTGGTGTCGCGGCATGCGGCGGCATGGGTGCGCGGGCTGCAGTCGTCGGGCGTCGGCGCGTGCGCGAAACACTTCCCCGGACATGGCGATACGGGCGTTGATTCGCACCACGGGCTGCCCATCATCGAGGCTGGATTGTCGCGTTTGGACGATGTCGAGCTGCCGCCGTTCGCGGCCGCGATCGAAGCCGGGGCGCGGGCCGTCATGACCGCACACATTTTGGTGCCGGCGATCGATGGGGAATGGCCCGCCACGATGAGCCGGGGCGTGCTCGTCGACCTGTTGCGCGGGCGGCTCGGGTTCAAGGGGCTCGTGGTCACCGACGGGATCGAGATGGCGTCTGTGGCGCAGCGGTACGGCCTCGCGCGGGCGGCGGTGCTCGCGCTCGCGGCGGGCGCCGATGCGATCTGCGTGGGCGGGGAGACGTCCACCGAGGAGGTGGCGGTGCGGTTGCGTGATGCGATCGTCGACGCCGTGACGTCGGGTGCGCTCGCGGAGGAGCGACTTGTCGAGGCGGCGGGCAGGGTGGGCGAGTTTTCGGCCTGGAGCGGGTCGCTGAGGCGCGTACGGCTCGCGTCCGCACAAGTGCCAGGGATCGGCCTGACGGCCGCTCGACGGGCTTTACGGGTCACCGGAACGGCCCAGCTGAACGGGGCGGCGCACGTGGTCGAATTCGACACGAGCACAAACCTCGCCATCGATACGCGTACGCCGTGGGGCCTGGCCGGGCCGCTCAGCGCGCTCCGTCCAAACACGACAGTCGCACGGCTCGCGGAGGGGGCGACGGTTGACGACGTGCTGGCCGGAGCGCGAGACCGCACGCCGATCCTCGTCTGCCGCGACCCGCACCGGCATCCCTGGCTGTGGACGCTGCTGGAGAAGACGGTCGCCGCCCGCCCGGACACGATCGTCGTCGAAATGGGCGTCCCGGCGGGCCCACCGATCGGCGCGGCCCACATCGCCACGCATGGAGCGGCCCCGGTCTGCGGCCAGGCCGCGGCCGAGTTGCTCTCAGGAGCCTAAGAGCGCGCCTGCGGCACTGGGAACCCCCGAGTCTCCGGGAGGTGGGGTTCCTCCCACCAACGGGCCGGGTCACTGTCTTTCTGCGCAAGCGGAACTCCACCTTGACCCGGCCCGCAAAATCACTTCCCTGGGGGGCGTGCCGAAGGGTCGACGGGAGGAACAGGGGAAGCCACGCTTTTGAAAAGCCGTGTTTCCCACGCTTCGTTTCCCAAGCCGCCGCCTAAGCGCCCGACGTCACTCGGTAGCAGTCCATGACGCCCTCGACGTTGCGGACCGCGTTGAGGAGGTGGCCCAGGTGTTTAGGGTCGGCCATTTCGAAGCTGAACCGGCTCACGGCGATGCGGTCGCGCGTCGTCGTGACCGTGGCGGACAGGATGTTGACGCGCTCCTCGCTCAACGCGCGCGTGATGTCGGCCAGCAGCTTGTGCCGATCGAGCGCCTCGACCTGGATGGCCACCAGGAACATCGAGCCCGCGGTGGGCTTCCACGAAACCTCGACCAGCCGCTCGCCCTGGGCTTTGAGCTCCTCTGAGTTGGTGCAGTCTTCGCGGTGCACGCTGATCCCGCCCGAGCGGGTCATGAAGCCGAAGATGGTGTCGCCCGGCACGGGCGTGCAGCAGCGCGCCAGCTTGATCCAGACGTTGGACACGCCCTTGACCTCGACGCCTGGGTCGTGGCCGGGGCGGGTGGTGCGGCCGGGGCGCGACGGGACGGTGATCTCGGAGATGTCCTCGAGCGTGCCTTCCTCGCCGCCGTATCCGGCCACGAGCCGCTGCACGACAGCCTGGGCGGAGACCTGCCCCTCCCCCACGGCCGCGTAGAGCGCGGTGATGTCGCCCAGGTGCAGCTCGCGTGCGATGGCCAGCAGCCCGCCCGCGGTCAGGAGCCGTTGCAGGGGAAGGCCTTGGCGGCGCATGGCACGGGCGAGCATGTCCTTGCCCGCGTCGATGGCCTCGTCGCGGCGCTCCTTGTTGAAGTATTGCCGGATCTTGGTACGCGCCCGGGACGACTTGACGAAACCGAGCCAGTCCTGGGTGGGGCCCGCGGTTTCCGACTTGGACGTGAAGATCTCGACCACGTCGCCGTTGGACAGGGTCGACTCCAGCGGGACGAGCTTGCTGTTGACCCGGGCACCGATGCAGCGGTGGCCGACCTCGGTGTGCACGGCGTAGGCGAAGTCGACCGGGGTCGACCCGTTGGGCAGCGCGATGACTTCACCCTTTGGAGTGAAGACGAAGACCTCTTGGCTGGACAGGTCGTGGCGCAGCGCGTCGAGGAACTCGCCCGGGTCGCTGGTCTCCCGCTGCCAGTCGAGCAGCTGGCGCAGCCAGGTCATGCCGTCGATGTGCGTGGACGGGCCGGCCATCGTGGAGGCCTTGCCCTCCTTGTATTTCCAGTGTGCGGCGATGCCGTACTCCGCTGTGCCGTGCATGGCGTGCGTGCGGATCTGCATCTCCACGGGCTTGCCGGTGGGGCCGATGACCGTGGTGTGCAGTGACTGGTAGAAGTTCATCTTGGGCATGGCGATGTAATCCTTGAACCGGCCGGGCACCGGTTGCCACGCCGCGTGGATCACGCCGAGGGCCGCATAGCAGTCGCGCACCGTGTCCACCAGGATCCGCACGCCCACGAGGTCGTAGATCTCGTTGAAGTCGCGCCCGCGCACGATCATCTTCTGGTAGATCGAGTAGAGGTGCTTGGGCCGGCCGCTCACCTTCGCGTTGATTTTGGCGCCGCGCAGATCCTGCCCGACCCGGTCGGTCACCTGGCGCAGCAGGCCGTCGCGCTGCGGCGTGTGCTCGCCGACCAGGCGCTGGATCTCCTTGAACCGCTTGGGGAACAGGGTCGCGAACGACAGGTCCTCGAGCTCCCACTTCACCGTATTCATACCCAGCCGGTGGGCCAGTGGGGCCAGGATCTCCAGTGTCTCGCGCGCCTTTTGCTCACGCTTGGGCGGCGGCAGGAAGTTGAGCGTGCGCATGTTGTGCAGCCGGTCGGCGAGCTTGACTACGAGCACCCGCGGGTCCTTGGCGGTCGAGACCACCATCTTGCGGATGGTCTCGGCCTTGGCCGAGTCGCCGAGCTTCACCTTGTCGAGCTTGGTCACGCCGTCGACCAGCAGCCCGACCTCATCGCCGAAGTCGGCGCGCACCTGCTCCAGGGTGTATTCGGTGTCTTCGATGGTGTCGTGCAGCAGCGCGGCCACCAGGGTCGTGGTGTCCATGCCCAGGTCGGCCAGGATGCTCGCGACCGCCAGCGGGTGCGTGATGTATTCGTCGCCCGACTTGCGGAACTGCCCGGCGTGCCACCTGCTGGCGGTCTCATAGGCCCGCTGGAGCAGCCTGATGTCGGCCTTGGGATGTGCGCCACGGTGCGCGTCGATCAGCGGCTGCAGCTCCTCGCTGATCAGCGTCGCCGACTGCCAGGGCGCGTTGAAGCGCGAAAGCCGTGCCCGCACCCGCTTGCCCGAGGGCATGGCCCCGATGATGGACATGCCGAGCCGGTCCGTGCCTGGGGCAGCACGGACGTCGAGCTCCTCCCCGGGTTGCTCCTGCGGTGCTGCCGCCCCGGCTGTGTCCGTAGCAGTGTCGGTCTCAGCGAGGGGCACAACCTGACTGACTTCCTGAGACACCGGCCGCTCCTAAGCTTGTCGGATAGCCCATGCTACCTGTCGGGAAGACGAGCCAGCGCGTTTACCGGCCTGCCGTTATACCGTCAGGAGGGCATGAACCGGACGACCTGCCAGGCGCTCGCGTCCCGAAAGGAACGCGAGCTCCAGCAGCACGGTGAACCCGGCGATCCGGCCGCCCGCCCGCTCGACCAGCTCGAGTGTCGCCTCAGCGGTGCCGCCGGTGGCCAGCACGTCGTCGACGACCAGCACTCGCTGGCCCGGCTGCAGCGCACCCTCACCGATCTCGAGGGTGGCCACGCCGTATTCCAACGCATACGACGTGGAATGCGCCACACGGGGCAGCTTGCCGGCCTTGCGGATGGGCACCACGCCCACCCCGGCCGCGTAGGCGACCGCCGCGGCGATCACGAACCCGCGTGCCTCGATGCCGACGACGGTGTCGAACCCGCCGTCGTGTTCGCTCGCGATGGCATCGATGATCTTGCGGAACGCGTCGCCGTCGGCGAACAGCGGCGTCAGGTCCTTGAAGATGATCCCCGGCTTCGGGAAGTCGGAGACGTCGACCACCCGGTCGAGGATCAGCTTCGAGATGTCCGTCACCGGCGCTTGCCTCCGCCACCCGAGCGGGCCGGCTTGCCGCCGCCCGGACGTGCGGGCTTTTGCTGCTGCGAGCGGACCGGCTTGGCGCCCGCCTTGGGCGTGCTGGGTGCGGCCGGCACATTTTCCTTCTCCGCCACGGGCTCGCCGGATGCCGCCGCGGCCGCCGCCTTGTTGGCCAGCGTGACGCGCCGGGCCTGTACGCGCTTGGTGTGGTTTTGGATGACCGGGTCCATCTCCTTGAGCCACACCAGCAGCGGGCTCGCGAAGAACAGCGACGAGTAGACCGCGACGCCCATACCGATGAACAGCACCAGGCCGAGGTCCTTGAGCGTGCCCGCGCCGAGCAGACCCGCGCCGATGAACAGCAGGCCACCGACCGGCAGCAGCGCGACCAGTGAGGTGTTGATCGACCGCATGAAGGTCTGGTTGAGCGCGAGGTTGGTCGCCTCGGCGTAGGTCTCGTTGGGCTTGCCGGTGATGCCGCGCGTGTTTTCCTGCACCTTGTCGAACACCACGACGACGTCGTAGAGCGCGAAACCGAGGATGGTGAGGAAGCCGATCACCGTGTTGGGCGTGACCTCGAACCCGGACAGCGCGTAGACCGCGGCCGTCGCGAGCAGGTCGAACAGCAGCGATGCCACGGCCGCCACGGCCATGCGCCACTCGAACCGGAACGCCAGATAGGTCGTCACCGCCGCGAGGAACACCACGAGCGAGATCAGCGCGTTTTGCGTGATCTGGCCGCCCCACGAGCTGCTGACCCGGCTGTCGCTCACCTGTTCGGGGCTAAGGCTGAGCTTCTGCGCGATCTCGGTCTTGACCTGCTCGGTCTGGTTCGCGTCGAGGGTGGGCGTGCGGATCGAGTAGACCGCATCGCCGGACTGCCCGCCGATCTGCTGCCCAGCCAAGATCTCCCCGGCGCCGGGGGAAACCCGGTGCACGGCCTCGTCGACCACGGCCTCGACCTGCGCCAGCGAGCCGGACTTGACCGGCACCTGGAACTCGTTGCCGCCCCTGAACTCGATGCCGAGGTGAAAGCCCAGCGCGAACAGGCTGACCAGCGAGATCAGCCCGATGCTCGCGGCGACGATGAACCATATCCGGCGTCGCCCGACGATGTTGAAGTTTGCCTCACCGCGATAGAGGCGACTCGCGAGGCCGCTCATGCCTGGCTCTCCTTTGCTTCACGCAGCACGCGGCCGAGGCCGCTGACCCGCGGGGAAAGGAACGCGGGCGTGCGGGCGAACAGCGCCATGATGGGGTACCGGAAAAGGAACACCACCACCAGATCCAGCGTGGTGGCCAGGCCCAGCGCGAACGCGAAGCCGGCGACCGGTCCGGACGAGATGATGTAGAGAATTATCGCGGCCATGAGGGTGATGGCGTTGGCCGTGATGATGGTCTTGCGCGCCCGGACCCATGCCCGCTGCACCGCGTTACGCGGGCTGCGGCCCTCGCGGATCTCGTCATTGAGCCGTTCGAAGTAGATGACGAACGAGTCGGCCGCGACGCCTAGTGACACGATGAAGCCCGCTATGCCGGCGAGGGTGAGCGTGAAGCCCATCAGGTCGGAGCGGCCGAGGAACACCAGCATGCCGAAGGTCAGGATCGCCGACAGGATCAGCGACAGGAGGATGACCGAGCCCAGCAGCCGGTAGTAGAAGAACGAGTAGAGGACGACCAGGGCCATGCCGATGCCCGCCGCCAGCAGACCGGCCCGCAGGTATTGCTCGCCGAGCGTGGCCGTGACGTTGAGCAGCTCCTGCTGCTCAAAGCTGATGTTGAGAGCGCCGAAGTTGAGGCCGTCGGCGAGGTCCTGCGCCTGCTCCGCGTTGAACTGGCCTTCGATCTGCGACTGTCCGGTGAGGACGCCCTTGATCTCCGGCGCCGAGAGCACCTTGTTGTCGAGCACCACGGCCACGAGGCATTTGCCTTCGTCGCCGACCTTTTCGCACTTGGGGTCGGCGCTGTTTTCGTAGGCCTCCTTGGTCAGCCCCGTCCACTTCGCCTGGCCGCCGCTGGTGAAGTTCAGCGACACCACGCGCTGGCTGCTGGTCTGGTCGAAGACCGGCGACGCCTTCTCCACGTCGGTGCCCGCCACCTTGGCGACGTCGAGGTAGTACTTGTTGGTGCCCAGCTCGCATGCGACCGCGCGCTTGGCCGGGTCTTGGATGGAGCCGGGGATGCGGGCGTCGAGCTTCTCGCACGTGATCTGCGGGATGTAGAACTGCATCTCGGGGGTCAGCGCGGGCAGTTCGGTCCGGGGGTCCAGGCCGGCGAACGGCTTGAACAGGTCGATCTGCGCCTGGTCGGTCGGCACGGCGGTCAGGGCCTTGGCCGCGTCCCATGCGGCCGCGCCCACCTTGGCCTTGACCTGCTCCTCGGTGGCCACGCCCGCGGTGGGGTTGGGCGAGCCGGTCACGGCCGGTGCCGGGGAGGCGGTCGGGGTGGGCGTCTGCATCACGGCCCCACCGCCCTGGCCCGACGCCTGCGGCGTGGGCGTCGTGGTGGCACCGGGCGACGGCGTCGCGCCGGGTGATGGTGTGGCGCCCGGGGACGGTGTGCCGCTCGGCGTGGGTGCCGGCGCTGCCGGGCCCTGGCCGCTGGCTTCCTTAATCACCTTGCGGAAGAACAGCTTCGAGGCCTGGCCGACATCGCGGACCGCGTCATTGGCCTGGCCGGCCACCGAGATCACGATGTTGACACCGCCCTCGGTCAGGACCTCGGCCTCGGAAACGCCGCGGGCGTTGACCCGCTGCTCGATGATCAGGCGCGCCTGCTCCAGGTCGGTCGGGCTGGGCGCCTTGCCGTCCTGGGTGATCGCTTTGAGGGTGACTCGTGTGCCGCCCACCAGATCGAGGCCGAGTCTCGGATGGAATCGTTCCTGCCATCCCGCGTTGGCGGGAGCGCTGAGCCAGACCATCGCTCCGAGAATGACGAAAAGCGCCGCGAGCGCGCCGAGTGACCGCGACGGGCGGGGCTGTTTTTGAGGTGGTGCCACGGCTTTCGAGTCTCCCCTGTGGACATGGACGGGTAAGACCACGGCGCCCCTTGGCGCCGTGGTTCACGATCAATTGGACTTCTTGGTTTCCTCTACCGCGCTCGGGGCGGCGGGCTCGTCCTCGGTGGCTTCGGTTGCCGCCGCTTCGGGAGCGGGCTCGGCGGACTGCACGCGAGCGATGGCCTGCCGGGCGTAGCGGGCCGTGACCCCGGGCTGAATCTCCAGCATCACGCTCTCGTCGTCGGAGTCGACGATCGTGCCGTAAAGACCCCCGATGGTGATGACCTTGCTACCGGCGCCCAGCGCGCGCTGCATTTGCTCGGCTTCCCGGCGCCGCTTGGACTGCGGGCGGATGAAAAGCAGGTACATCAAACCGAAGAGCAGTGCGAACATGCCTATGGTGGGCCAGATGCTTCCTCCGGACCCTGCTTGCTGTGCGAATAGCACCTCGAATGTGCCTTTCCAAGTGGCCCCCGCGACGCGCCAACACTAAACGCAGGCACGCCGACGACGGCGGCTATCGACCGTTCGGATCGCCGGAAGTCTAGTCGCTATGCAGCCGTTCGCACACCCACGGTTCCCTACGAACCCGAAAACAGGTCGGGCGCCGGTTGGACGCCGCCCCCAAAGGTACCATTTGGGGGATTTTTGCCGAGATGCTGCCACGCGGCCGCCGTAGCGACGCGACCACGCGGCGTCCGCGCCAGATATCCGGCCCGCACCAGGAACGGCTCGACGACCTCCTCGACCGTGTCGGGCTGCTCTCCCACCGCCACCGCGATGGTCGACAGGCCGACCGGCCCGCCGCCGAAGTTTTCCACCAGCGCCCGGAGCACGGCCTTGTCCAGCCGGTCGAGCCCGGCGTCATCCACGTCGTAAACCTTCAGCGCCGCACGGGCGGTGGCCACGTTGACCACGCCGTCGGCGCGAAGCTCCGCATAGTCACGGACCCTTCTTAAAAGCCTATTTGCTATTCGGGGGGTACCTCGTGAGCGCCCCGCGATCTCCGCGAGCCCCTCGTCGGTCGCTGACACGCCCATGATCCGGGCCGACCGTCGCAATAGGACGGCCAGCTCGCCGGCCACGTAGAAGTCCAGATGCCCCACGAACCCGAACCGGTCACGCATCGGCCCGGTGAGCAGGCCCGAGCGGGTGGTCGCGCCGACCAGCGTGAACGGCTCGACGTCCAGCGGGATCGCGGTCGCGCCCGGCCCCTTGCCCACCACCACATCGACCCGGAAGTCCTCCATCGCGCTGTAGAGCAGCTCCTCGGCGGGCTTGGCGATCCGGTGGATCTCGTCGATGAACAGCACGTCGCCCTGCTGCAGCCCGGTCAGGATGGCCGCGAGATCACCGGAGCGCTCGATGGCCGGGCCGGAGGTCATGCGCAGGGCACCGCCCAACTCGGCGGCGACGATCATCGCGAGCGTGGTCTTGCCCAGGCCCGGCGAGCCGGAGAACAGGATGTGGTCGGGCGGTGAGCCCCGCTTGATCGCGCTGTGCAGGAGCACCTCGAGCTGCTCGCGCACCCGCTCCTGGGCGACGAACTCGGCCAGGCGCTTGGGCCGCACCGACGCCTCGGCGTCGTGCTCGGCCGGGTCGGCGGCGGGGCTCACGAGCGAGCTCATGCCGGCCCCTCACATCGCTGCGGCACGTCAAGCGGCATGTCGACGCACTCGCGCAAGCGCTCGCTCATCGGTGCTTCCCGAGCAGCCGGATGGCCTGCTTGAGCAGCTGCGGCACGGGCGGCGGCGTGGCGCCGTCGATGGTCTGCGCCACCTGGGCGACCGCCTGGTCGGCCTGCGCGTTGGTCCAGCCGAGCCCGACCAGGCCCTGGCGCACCTGCTCGGTCCAGGCCTGCGACCGTCCACCTTGGACAGGCAGCGCCGTGGGGGCGCCCACCTTGTCGCGCAACTCCAGCACGATGCGCTCGGCGCCCTTCTTGCCGATGCCCGGCACCTCGGTCAGCGTGGACACGTCGCCCTGCGAAATGGCCGCACGCAGCACGTTGGGCGGGTGGACCGCCAGCGCCGCCTGCGCGATCTTGGGCCCCACCCCGCTCGCCGTGAGCAGCAGCTCGAACAGTTGCTTCTCGTCGTCGTCGGAGAAGCCGAACAGGGTCAGCGAATCCTCGCGCACGATCAGGGTCACGGCCAGCCGGGCGGGCTTGCCGATCCGCAGCGCGGACAGGGTCGCGGGCGCGCAATGCAGCGCCAGCCCCACGCCGCCCACCTCGACCACGGCCACGTCGGCGCCGACCGACGCCACCGTCCCGGCCACACTTGCGATCATCTAACCGTCCTACCTCTTGATCGCTGTAAAGCATCTTCCATCTTGGCCCTCGTGCCGCCCCGCCACACGTGGCAGATGGCCAGCGCGAGCGCGTCGGCGGCGTCGGCCGGCCGGGGCGGTGCGTCCAAACGCAACAGACGGGTCACCATGGTGGTCATCTGGCGCTTGTCGGCCTGGCCCGAACCGGTGACGGCCGCCTTGACCTCGCTCGGAGTGTAAGTGTGCACGGGCAGCCCGGCGCGGGCGGCCGCCAGGATGGCCACGGCCGAGGCCTGCGCGGTGCCCATCACGGAGCGCACGTTGTGCTGGCTGAACACCCGCTCCACGGCCACGCTGTCGGGCCGGTGCTTGGCGATCAGCTCGGTGAGCGTGACGTCGAGGTTGAGCAGCCGGTGCGCCAGATCGTCGACGGGCTCGGACGTGATCACGTGAACGTCCACAAGCGAGCACGGGCGCCCGGGCAGCCCTTCGACCACACCCACCCCGCAGCGGGTCAGACCCGGGTCGACTCCCAGCACACGCACCGAACGCACGTACGACACCCTATCGTCAGTGGCCGCACACACCCCCGCGGCCTTAGGTGTGTGCCGCGAACCCATGTGCACTGTGCGGGCCGGACACCAGGATCGCCATACATGAGCGAGGGCTTGCCCCGAGTGAATCAACCGGCATGCGCCACGGAGCGCAGCGGAGGGACGCCATTGAGAGTTGTGGCACTGGATCTGGCCGGACGCACCGCGCTTGTCACCGGCGGCGCCAGCGGGATAGGCCGTGCCTGCGCGATCAGGCTCGCCGAGGCCGGGGCAAGGGTCGTCATCGTGGACCGCGACGACGCGACCGAGCTGGCCAAGCGGCTCGGGGGCGAGGCGGTCGCGGTGGACCTGGCCGGCCCGCAGGTGGTCGAGGCCGCGGCCACCGCCGACGTGATCGTCAACAGCGCGGGCCTGCAGCACGTGGCGCCGCTGGAGAGCTTCCCGCCCGAGCGGTTCGACCACATCCAGCAGGTCATGCTGGCCGCGCCGTTCCGGCTGACCCGTGCGGCGCTACCGCACATGTATGCCCAGGGCTGGGGCCGGGTCGTGGACATCTCGTCGGTGCACGGCCTGCGCGCGAGTGCCTACAAATCCGCCTATGTGAGTGCGAAGCATGGGTTGGAAGGCCTGTCCAAAGTGATCGCCGTCGAGGGCGCACCATATGGGGTCACGGCCAACTGCATCAACCCCGCGTATGTGCGCACGCCCCTGGTCGAGGGCCAGATCGCCGACCAGGCACGGACGCACGGCATCCCCGAGACCGAGGTGATCGAGAAGATCATGCTCGCGAAGGCGGCGATCAAACGGCTGATCGAACCGGATGAGGTCGCGGAGCTGGTCGCGTATCTTTGCTCTCCTGCCGCCGCCTTCATCACGGGCACGTCGATCGCGATGGACGGTGGCTGGACCGCGCAGTGATAGCCGCGTCGATAGGTAGGGCGGGTGTTTTGAGCACCGAGTTCCTCGAGCTGCTGGCGAGGGAGGCGGCCGCCGTCGAGTTCGAGGGGCCGCTGGTGGACGCGCGCGCCCGGGGCGCGGCCGCGGCCGAGCTCGCCGCGCTCGAAGAGGCCAAACTGGTCGCGCTGCGCGTGCGCGGCCTGCTCGAGCGGCGCCGGCGGCGCGAGGCCGAGCTGTCGGGGCTGTTCGACACCGCGAGCGACCTGGCCGGGCTGCGCGACCTCGACGCCGTGCTGCACGCGATCGTGCACCGGGCCCGCAATCTGCTCGACACCGACGTGGCCTACATGACGCTCACCGACGAGGCGGCCGGCGACACCTACATGCGCGTGACGGACGGCTCCATTTCGGCGCGCTTCCAGAAGCTGCGCCTGTCGCTGGGCACCGGCCTGGGCGGTCTCGTGACGCAGACCGGCACTCCCTACGCGACCGCCAACTACGGCGAAGACCGGCGGTTCCTGCATACCCAAGACATCGATTTGGGTGTACGAGAGGAAGGCCTCGTGGCCATCCTGGGTGTGCCATTGCGCCTCGGATCGCGTGTCATCGGGGTGCTGTATGCCGCCAACCGCTCGGCCCGGCCGTTCGCCCGCGAGGAGGTGGCCCTGCTCCTCTCGCTGGCCGCGCACGCGGCCGTGGCCATCGACACCGCCCGCCTGCTGGGCGAGACCCAGGCCGCGCTCGCCGAGCTGTCCGCCGCGCACGCGAAGATTTCGGCGCACAGCGCGGGGGTCGAGCGGGCGGCCGCGGCGCACGACCGCATGACCGCCCTCGTGCTGCGGGGTGGTGGCGTCGAGGACGTGGCAGCCGCGGTCGTGGAAGTGTTGGGCGGCGCGCTGCTCGTGCTCGACGCCGACGGGCGCGCGCTGGCACGGGTGGGCGACGTCGAAGCGCCGGACTTGGCGGAGGCGGTGTCGGCGTCGCGTTTGGAGGGACGCTGTGTCCGGCGCGGCACACTGTGGTACGCCGCCGTGGTCGCGGGCGCGGAAAACATGGGCGCGCTCGTGCACCGACCCGACCACGAGCCCGACGAGGGCGACCAGCAGATCCTGGAGCGGGCGGCGCTGGTGACCGCGCTGCTGTTGCTGTTTCAGCGCACGGTGGCCGATGCGGAGGGGCGCGTGCGCGGCGAGCTGCTCGACGACCTGCTGGCCCAGCCGTTGCGCGACGAGGAGGGCCTGCGCAGCCGGGCGCGGCGGCTGCAGGTCGACCTCGACCGGCCGCACGTGCTGGTGTGCGTGGACGATCCGGGGGCCGGGTCGGGCGCGGCTCGGCAGCGGGCGCTGTCATGGGCGCGCTCCTTCGCGGGCGCGCATTCGGGGCTTGCGGCCAACCGGGACGGGCGGGTCGTGCTCATGCTGCCGGGCGACGATCCGGGCGGCTTCGCCGGTACGGTAGCGAAAGATCTTGGAAAGGTTTTGGGGCGACCGGTGACCGCCGGAGGGGCGGGACCGGCCTCGGGCCCCGCGGACATCGCCGCCGCCTTCCGCGAGGCCGCGCACTGCGCGACGGCCCTCGCGGCGCTCGGCCGGGCGGGCGACGGAGCGTCCACAATGGAGCTCGGCTTCGTGGGGTTGCTGCTCGGCTCGCTGCAGCCGGGCAACGACAGCGACGTGACCGCGTTCCTGCGCAACACGATCGGCGTTGTGGCCGACTATGACACGCGGCGCGGCACCGCTTTGCTGCGCACGCTCGAGTGCTACTTCGGCAGCGGCGGGTCGCTCGCGCGGGCGGCCGAGCAGCTGCACGTCCACGTCAACACCGTCACGCAACGGCTCGACCGCGTCACCCAGCTGCTCGGCCCCGACTGGCAAAAACCCGAACGGGCCCTTGAGGTCCAGCTCGCGCTGCGGCTGCACCGCCTGCGCGGCGACTAACTCAGCCGGTCATCAGGACCGTGCCAAACTGTTGCAGTGTCTGCTGAAGTCGAAACGTCGTTCGGCGTGGCGCTGTGCCGTGTTGGCCTGCCGCGGGCCGGCCGTAATTCGCTTGACCTGGCCACGGGTCAACGCTGCACTGTGGCGCGACACCACGAGTCGTGGTGCCGGGTATCCCGGGGAGGCAGCAGCAGCGATGGAGATCCGTCCCACGACCGACCAGGACCTCGACGTCTTCGTCGACACACTCCATGCCGCGTTCGGGCGCTTCCCGGAAACCCCGACCGAGGGCGGCGGGGTCTGGTGGTCGGCCCTCGAAATGGACCGCAACCTGCTCGCCGTGACGGCGGACGGGCGGCCCGTCGGCACCGCCGGTGCATACTCCTTCGAGCTCACTGTGCCCGGTGGGATCCTCGTGCCGGCCGCCGGGGTGAGCTTCGTCGGCGTCCTGCCGTCGCACCGACGCCAGGGCGTGCTCAGCGCGATGATGCGCCAACAGCTCACCGAGCTTCGGGCCCGAGGGGAGTTCCTCTCCGTGCTGCTGGCCTCCGAGGCCCTGATCTACCGCAGGTTCGGCTACGGACCGGCGACCTACACACAGCGGCTGACGGTGCCGCGCCGCCGGGCTGCCCTCGCCCGACCCCGGGCGCGCGCAACGGCCGACGACACAGCGACCGGCACGGACACCGGCACGAACACCGGCACGAACACCGGCACGAACACCGGCACGGACACCGGCACGGTCGAGGTGCTGCGGCGTGCCGAGTGCGGCGAGATCCTGGAACAGGTCTACGACCGATACCGCCGCGCACAGCCCGGCGCGCTGTCCCGGCCGCACCGCTGGTGGGCCTTGGGCGCCGGGCAGCCCCCGATCTCCGCGGCGCCGCGCTACGTCGCCGTCCACCGTGACGCCGACGGCGTCCCGGACGGGTACGCGAGCTACTCGCTCGGTGAGCCCGACACCACCTTGACGGTTGACGAGACCATCGCCACCGACGACGCCGTCCACACGGCCCTGGCCCGGTTTGTGCTCGGACACGACCTGGTCACTCAGATCGTGTTCAACCACTTCCCGCCCGAGCACCCGCTGCGCTGGCAGCTTGCGGACTTCCGCGCCGGCCAGGTGAGCAACAACACCGACTGGCTCTGGGTGCGACCGCTGGACGTGCCGCGTGCGCTGACCGCGCGCGGCTGGCTCACCGACGGCCGGCTCGTCCTCGACGTCGACGACCCGTTCCTCGGCGAGCACGGCCGCTACCTGCTGACCGTCCGGGACGGCAAGGCCGACTGCGTCCCGACGGACCGCGAGCCCGACCTGTCCCTGGACGTGAGCGACCTGGGCTCGGTCTACCTCGGCGGCACCGCCCCGAGCACACTCGTGCGCGCCGGACACATCCGGGCCCACCGCTCAGGCGCGGCCACCCTCGCTGACGCCCTCTTCGGTGCCGAGCGCCCCCCGCACTGCCTGCACTGGTTCTGACCGCACGCTCGCCGACCACTGCCGCGCTGCTCACCCAAGCGGGCGGTTACTGCGAGGGCTGCGGGATGTCGGTGCACTCGACCTTTGGGTTGATGCCCACGTAGTTGAGCGGCCCGGCAACGATGGTGAGGACCGTGTTGCCGATCTCGGCACAGTTGTTTTCGGAGCTGGCGAAGTAGCCGCGCTGCACGGCCGCGAAAATACCGATGACCAGCCAGATCACCGCGATGACGGCTCCCACGCGCATGTCGCCTCCTTGGGGGCTTAGCGGCGGAGGCACTGGCCACTAGCGACACTAGCGATAGGCCGCCGCCTGGATCGAATAAAGCTCCGAGTACTTACCCCGTTTTGCCATGAGTTCATCGTGCGAGCCGACCTCTGTGACGCGCGCCCCATCGAGCACCACGATCAGGTCGGCCATGCGCACCGTGCTGAACCGGTGAGACACCAGGATCGTGATCCGCCCGGCCGCGCTTGAACGCCGCACCCCGGACGCGTAGCGCTCGAACAACGCGTGCTCGGTCTCGGCGTCGAGCGCGGCGGTCGGCTCGTCGAGCACCAGCAACAGCGGCTCCTCGCGCATGAAACCCCTTGCCAGCGCGAGCTTTTGCCACTGCCCGAAGGAGACCTCGACGCCGTCGGGCCAGGCCGGGCCGAGCTGGGTGTCCAACCCGGAGGCCAGCCGGTCGACCACGTCCTCGGCGCCGGCGCGGTCGACCGCGGCCACCACGGCCGGCTCGTCATCGAGGCGGGGCAGGTCGCCGACGCCCACGGAATGCCGTGCCCGCAGCTCGAATCGGAAGAAATCCTGATATGCACCGGAAAGCCGGGAACGCCACTCGTCGGCGGGCATCCGCGCCAGATCCTGCCCGTCCACGAGGATGCGCCCCGACGTGGGCTGATAGAACCGGGACAGCAGCTTCACCAGCGTGCTCTTGCCGGCGCCGTTTTCGCCTACGACGGCCACGACGGCGCCCGCGGGCAGCGCGAGGTCGACCTCCCGCAGCACCAGCGCGCCGGTGCCCGGGTAGGCGAAGCTGACCCGCTCGAACCGGATGCCCTCCGCAAGCGCCGGCGGCACCGCCGTGTCGGTCGCGGCGTGGAAGGACGCGGCGTAATCCTCAAGCCACGCAAGGCGTTGCGCCCCGTCCATCCAGATGCCGCGCAGGAAGCCGATCTCGCCGACGGTGGCGCTCACGTAGGCGGACAGGCGCGCCCCGGCCGCGAGCACGAGCAGCACATCGCCCGCGGAGCTGGAGAGCCCGGCCGAAACGAACACGATCGCACCGACATAACCGACCGCGAAGATCGCCCACGCGGCCGTGTGCCACCACGCCGAGGCCCAGCGGGCGGCGGCGGTCGGCCTATACCACGCCTCCCAGGCGGCCCGCCGCTCGGTCACCACCTTGGGGCCGATGCCGGTGACGCGGACCTCCTTGCCGGGCGGCGCGGTGGTGGCGAGGGTGAACAAGTGCGTGGCCCGCCGCACGGTCTGCGCCGCACGCTCCTGCACCCGGCGCTCGATGCCCGGGCGCCAGGAGGAGGTGGCCACGGTCGGCAGGGCGAACAAGACGAGCAGCACCAGCGCCGGGTCCACCGACATGAGCAGGACGACCGTGATCGCCAGCCGGACTATCCAGCCGACGGTGGTGAACACGGACATGTACATGTGGTCGAGCACGAAGACCTGGTTGCGCAGCACGGAGAGCCGGTCGAGATAGTCGGGCCGCTCGTGATGCGCGATGGAGGCGACGGAGGCCTGCAGCCGGGCCACGTGCGACTCCAGCGCGATGGTCACCCTGTCACGGAAGCGCCGCTGCACCCGGGTCGATATCGTGCGCAGGAACCATGTGGCGCAGGCCGAGGCCGCGAGGCCCAGCACGGAAAGGTAGACCAGCCGGGCGTCGCCGTCGAGCACGCCGTCGCCGAGGAACTTGAGCCACAGCGCGAGCAGCGCGTCGGGCACCGCGGCCAGCAGGGACAGCGCGAAGGCGACGCCCATGAGGGACGGCTCGAACCTGAAGCCCAGCTTGCACAGCCGCCACATCGCGGGCAGGGCGCGCGGCATCGCGTCCGTCGGCTGGGCCTGCGACCTCGGTTGGGTCGTGGTGTCGGCCTTGGTATCGGCCTTGGTCTCGGCCTTGGCGTCAGAGGACGTCATAGGTCACCTCCTCGGCGCCTTCCTCCTCCGGCAGGCCCGCGGCGAACCGCTGCGCCTGCAGGTCGAACATCGTGCGGTAGCGCCCGTCAAGCGCCATCAGCTCGTCGTGCGAGCCCAGCTCGACCACCCGGCCCTCCTCCAGCACGCAGATCCGGTCGGCGTGCCGCACGGTCGAAAAGCGGTGCGACACAAGGATGGTGATGCAGTGCCGGGTCTCGGCGAGGATCCGCTCGAAGTTCTCCGCCTCGCCGCGCACATCGAGCTGCGCCGTCGGCTCGTCGAGCAGCACCACTGCGGCGCCCTGCCGCACCGCGCACAGCGCGCGGGCCAGGGCGATGCGCTGCCACTGCCCGCCCGACAGGTCGATGCCGCCGTCGTAACCCTTGGCCAGCACGGTGTCTAGCGCCGCCAGCCCGTCGGCGCCGGCCGCCTTGAGCGCCGCCTCGATGGTCTCGTCGGGTGCGCCGCGCGGCGCGACATTTTCGCGCAGGGACAGCTCGAAGCGGACGAAGTCTTGGAACACCGCGGTGATCCGGGAACGCCACGAGCCGACGTCGAACGCGCGGATGTCGTGCCCGTCGGCCTCGATCGCGCCGCCGGTCGGGTCGTAGAGCCGGCAGATCAGCTTCGCCAGCGTGGTCTTGCCGGCACCGTTGCGCCCGACGATGGCCAGCGAAGACCCGGCCGGGATGGTCAGGTCGAAGCCCTGCAGGATCGGCCTCTGCCCACCCGGATAGGCGAAGTCGACGTCGCGGAACCGGATCTCGCGAGCCGGCCTGCCCTCTGCCGATGTCTCCCCCGCCGGCGCCTCTGCGGCCCGCCCAGCCACAGGCTCACTCGCCCGCGGCTCGGCCCGCGACAGGTCGGTCGCCGGCACGACACGCCCACCCGCGGTCGCCGGCGCCGCGTGCCCGGTGGACGGATCCCAAGCGGACAGGGCGCCGCGCACGGCGGTCGCGTCTTTGAATCGCAGCAGTGCCGCGACGGGTGCGGATGCTCCGTCGAGCGCCCAGTTGAGCCCGCCGAAGGCGATAAGCGAGGCACCGATGGCCGCCTGCGCGAACGTCACCAGCGCGCCCAGCGTGAGCCCGCCGCCGAGCACGTCACGCCCGAGCGACCAGAACACCAGCAGGTTGCCCGCGAGCACGATGCCCAGGCTCAGCAGCACCGACCGCTCGCGCATGCGGGTCGCCTCGTATTGCAGCCGGTGCAGCCGGGTGCGCCGGGCGACGAACCGCTCGATCACCCAACCGGCCAGCCCGAACATGCGCAGCTCCTTGGCCGCGGGCGGGTCGACCGCGAGCCGGTAGGCATAGTCGCTGTCCTGCATCGCGGAGCGCACCTCGTCGGTATTGCGGTCGCGCCAGACCCCGCTCTCGCGCAGCAACCAGTGGGTCGCGCCCCAGGCCCCCGCGAGCACGAGCGGCGCCCACCAGGAGTATCCAAACAGGACGATCGCCGACGCGATGCCCGCCAGCAGCTGCGCCAGGCTGCCCGCGATGAAGTCGAGCGACAGGGACAGCGGCGGCCCGCTGATGCCCAGGTCGAAGTCGCGCGCCGTGGTCAGATCCTTGGCGAGCTCGGGATCCTCCAGATGCCCCATGCCCGGCGGCTCGACGCACGCCTCGGTGAGCCGGTCATAGAGCCACGCCGCGGTGCGGTCGCCCAGGTTGTTGCTGACCGCCTGGTGGATCGGCGTGACCACCTGCATGGCCACGAAGATGATGCCGGTGACGGTGAGCGGTGCCGCGAGCGGCCGCCCGCCCTGCACCGCCCCGACCAGCCAGCCCATGGCGACCGCGAACCCGGCGGGTAGGAGGCCCTGGGCCGCCAGCAGCGACCACCACAGGATGGCCAGCGGCCGGTCGGCCCATGACAGGGCGCGGAAGAACTGCCACTCCTGCCGATCGCGAAGGGGTCTCAACATGCTGCGAGGCACGCCGCGAGTCTATAGAGACCCACCGACAAACCCCGCCCAGATTGATTGATGGGTGGGTTTTGGTGGTCGAACGCGGTTGGTGACCGTTTGATCGGCTGGTCGGTGGTCGGGTTGTGCCAGATCTCGGGCAGACCGAGCAACGCGGTATGCCGCTGTACTCATGCTTCACATGTACCGCGGGCAGTGCGGTACTCATCCAGGTACTTAACCCCATTGGGTATGCAAGCGGATCCAGCGAGGCTGATGTCGGTCGATGCTGTGTGCATCCGAAGCATCGAAACCCGTTGGAAGGTTGCCATGCGAACCCTGCGTATCCCAATGATTGTCATGGCCGGCGCGCTTGTGGCGGCAGGTTGCCAGAGTCCGGCCGGCCGCAGCGAAGCGACATCGACACCTTCCGGGCCGGTGTCCTCCGGCGCGGAAAACGGGATAGCCGATCTGCCGGCCGAGCAGATCGCCGCGGCCGCGGTAACGGGGCTCACGCACAACTACCCGATGCGCCTGCACGGCAGGATGGTGGGTGACGACGGTAAGCAGATCCTGACGTTGGACATCGTGCGCAACTTCGCGGACGGGAAGGGCGCGGTGCAGTTCGATGGCTTCACCGTGGAGCTCCTGCGGATCGGCGGCCACGACTATGTGAAGGCCGATGCGCAATTCTGGACTTCCTACGGTCCGCCCGGGTTGCGTGCTTCAGCCGCGGCCGCGCGTGCCGATGCAAAGTGGGTCAGGGCAAACCTGTACAGCAGCGAGCTCCCGGTCGGGGTGTTCCTGGACCTCCACGAGAAGGTCTGGGAAGGGCTTGTGAACGACAAGGCAATCACAAAAGGCGGGCGGAGCATTGTCAATGGTGTGCCCACCATCGCCATCAAATCGGAGAACGTCGGCACTGTGTACGTCGCCACTCAGGGTGAGCCGAACGTGATCCGCGTGGAGTCACCGGACGGCAGCACCCTCGACTACTCCGAACACAGCAAAGCGGTGGTAATCGAAGAACCTCCCACCGACGAGATCGTCGACCTCGAGGCCGCGAAGGGCGCCGGCTCCTGACCGCCTTTGCCCGCTTGGATCGGCCGGGGAGCCCGCCCGGCCGATCTGGCCTTCGCGATGGTCAGCTGCCGCCGTCACACCTGTCTGCGAGGATCTAGCTGCCGAAGGTCCGGGCCATCCGGCGCTTGAGCGGCGGCACGGCCCCGGTCAGCCGGAGCACCCCGCGGAAGGCGGCTCGCCCGAGCCGATTGCCCGAGCCCGCCTGCCGCGCGTTGCGCCACGACCGGCGCACGGCCGCGAACGCGTACCCGAACATTTCCCGCTCATAGGCGCGCACCGCCTCGCGCACCGGAAGCGCCTCCACGAGCTTGCGCCGCAACAGGTCCGCGTCGCGCAGCGCCGTGTTGGCCCCGATCCCGGCCATCGGTGTCATGCTGTGTATCGCGTCGCCCATCAGGGTGACCGGCCCGGTCTCCCACGGCTTGATCAGCGCCGCGCTGCGCATGCGCACGACGTTGACGCTGCCGGGGTCGGACCCGCCGACGAGCTCGTGCAGCACGGGGCTCCAGCCCCGCATCCTGTCCAGGGTCAGGTCGATCAGCTGCCGTCCGTCCAGCCCGTCCGTGTCCGGAAACCGCGTGACCGCGTCGGCAAACCCCCACAGCGCGTAGTCGCCCGCGCCTCCGGCCCGCCAGACGGCGGTGAACAGCGACCCGTGCCGAGGCGGGAGCACCAGATTGACCCGCTCCGTCAACGATGGCGGCAGCCCATCCAGCGGGTGTTTGCCCGCTATCGCGAGCACGCCCGTGTCGACCCGCTCGGCGTGCGGCAGCAGCTGCGCGCGCACCCGCGAATTGGCCCCGTCCGCGCCCACGAGCAGGTCAGCGTTGGACGCCGTGCCGTCGGCGAAGTGCGCGGTGACCGATCCGTCGGGCTCGACCTCGTACCGGATAAAAGTCTTTCCTAATTGGACGATGTCATCCAGGCCGTCGAGCAGGATCTCCCGCAGCACGATCCGGCTCACGCCATAGTGCCGGGCCGCCGGATCGCGGCTCGGGTTGATCAGCTCGTGCTCGAGCTCCAGCAGCGGCCTCATCCGCTGCGTGACGAAGGCGAACCCGTTGCTGTCCGCGGAAACGGTGTCCAAAAAGGACTGCCAATTCGCCGGTGCGAGGCAGTCGCGCAGCGCCCTGCTGCCGTGGGGACTGATATGGATGCGGTACCCCTGGAGCCAGTCCGTGCGCTGCTGGGTGCGCTCGAAGACGGTCGCCGGGAGGCCGGCCCGCCGCAGCCCCTGCGCCAACGCGAGCCCGCCGATGCCCCCACCAATGATCATCACTCGTGTCATGCACCCAGTATCACCCGTCGTAATGACTTTATCAATCGAATATTTGATTCGTTCACCCCTTGCTATCGTGATCCCATGCCACGCCGCTCACCAGCGCCCGAGGAACGCAAGCGCGACCCCGACCGCACCCGCGAAAAGATCCTGCAGGCCGCGATCGAGGAGTTCAGCGAGCACGGCTTCGCCGGCGCGCGGGTGAGCTCGATCGCCAAGCGCGCCGGGGTCAACCAACAGCTGATCTCGTACTACTTCGACGGCAAGGCGGGCCTGTATCAGGCGATCAGCCAGCGGTGGAAGGAGTTCAGCGCCGAGCGGCGGCCGCCGGATCAGCCGCTGGGCGACGTCGTGGCCAACTTCGTGGCAGACTCCCCGCAGATGCGGCAGTTGGCCCGGCTCCTGCTGTGGGACGGGCTGACCGGCGCGGGCGACGACGGCACGGAGTTCTTCCTGGGCATGGTGGCCGAGCTGCGCGATCGCGGGATCTCACGCGACCTCGATCCGGGCTTCCTGATGCTGGCCCTGTTCGGCGCGGCGCTCGCACCCGCGGCCGTCCCCCACGTGGCCCGCGCCATGACCGGCCTCGATCCGGACTCCCCCGAGTTCGTCGCGGGCTATCGCGATCTGCTGCGAAGGTTCGTCAACCTTTAGTGATCATCTGGCGTTTTTGCAGGCATGCGCCTACTACCGCAAGTGCTCATCATGCTTGTCCTGGCCACTGGATGCGGGGCAACGGGGCCCACCGCACAGGAGCCACCCAAGGGCCCGGTCGCCGGACCGGCCTGCGCCGACTCCACCGAGGACGCCAAGCACCTGACGTTCGGCCCGAGCAAGCTGGTCGGGTTCATATACGGCAAGGGATCCACCGGCATCGTGCTGGCGCACCAAAACGGAGGCTCGGCCTGCCAGTGGCTGATCAACGCGCTTGACCTGTCCCGCAAGGGTTATCGCGTACTCGCCTTCGACTTCTCGGGCTCCGGCGGCTCACCGAGCGGCAGCCCAGGCAAGGCCGACGACGTGTGGGAGGCGGTGAAGGCGATCCGTGCCGAGGGATCGTCCAAAGTGGTCCTCATGGGCGCGTCGATGGGCGGCACGGCCGTCGTCGAGGCCGCGGCCACGATCACGCCGCCCGTGCAGGCGGTCATCGCGGTGTCCGCGCCGAGCACGTTCGGCGGCGCCAACGCGCTGGCCGCGGCGCCCGGCCTGACCGTGCCGGTGCTCTTTGCCGCGGGCGAATACGAGAGTTCCTTCGCCTCCGCCGCCGAGAGCATGCACAAGGCGAGCGCCAAGAGCCCCGACGCGCAACTGCTCATCGCGCCGGGCACTGGCTCGCACGGCGTCGAGCTCGTGCTGTCGGGCGAGGGCGCCAAGGAGGCCACCGCTGCGGTGGACGCCTTCCTCGCTAAGCACGCTCCCGCGGCCTGAGCCCTTCGAGCACCATGTCCACGACCTGTTCGGGCAGGAGGTCGTCGTCCAGGTTCGGATTCCAGCGCAGCAGCCGATTGAGCAACACGGAACCGGTCAGCACCGCCGCGGCCACCTCGATGTCGAGGTCGGCCCGCAGCTCACCCTCGGCGATGCCGCGCCGCAGCACCTCGCGCATCACGGCGCGGCGCGGCTCCGCCATCACCGTCTGCCACAGCTGGTAGGCGGCCTCGCTGCGCAGGACCTCCGGCATCAGGCACGGGAAGATCCGGGTCGCCCGCTCGTCCTTGGTGCCTTTGCCGACCTTGCGCATCAGCGACAGCACGCGCTCGCGGACGTTGTCGCCCTCGGGCTCCTGCACCGGGCCCTTCAGCGCCACCACGGCGTCGGCAAGTAGCGCCTGTTTGTTGGGCCAGCGGCGGTAGATGGTCGCCTTGCCCACGCCGGCCCGGGCTGCGACCGACTCGATGGAGATCGCGTCCACCGTCACACCCTCGCTCATCAGATCGAGCACCGCGTCGAGGATCGCCTCGTCGGCACGGGTGCTGCGCGGACGGCCACCGGCCGCCCGCGCAGCTACCACGTCTTGCTGCGCAGTCATCGACGAGACCCTACAAGCTCCGGCTCGGATCTGGGTGCCGGCGCCGCCGGTGCGCCCTGCGACTGCGCCTTGCGGGGCAGCCAGATCGACACCACGAGCACCCCGATCAGTCCCACGAGGAACGAGCCTATCGCCGCCCAGTGCATCGCGTGGATGAACGCCTCGTTGGCCGCGTTGATGAGCGGGGCTCCGGCCGCACCCAGCCGGTCGGCCACGCCGTAGGCGCCTGCGACCGACTCGCGCGCGGCCTCGCCCGCCGGACCCGGCAGGCCCGCCGTGAACGGCTCCATCTCGCCGCGATAGACGGCCGCCACCACCGAGCCGAGCACCGCGATGCCCAGCGCGACGGCCACCTGGCGCACCGTGTTGGACACGGCCGAGCCGACGCCCGCCTTTTCCCGCGGCAGGCTGCCCATGATGGTGTTCATCGCGGGCGGCATCACGTTGGCCATGCCCGCGCCCATCACGAGCAAGGTGAGCGCGACCACCCATACCGGTGTGGCGATGTCCCAGAAGAAGATCGAGCCGTAGGCGACCGAGGACACGAAGATGCCGACGGCCGACACCACCCGCACGCCAAGGCGCTTCACCATGTTGATCGACATCGGGGCGAACACCATCTGCGCCAGCGCGAACGGCACGAACAGCGCGCCCGACTGCATCGGCGAGTAGCCGCGGACCAGCTGCAGGTAGAAGCTCACGAAGAAGAACGAGCCCATGGCGGCGAAGAACATCAGCGCGATGCTCGCGATGGACGCCGAGAACGGCGCGCTCTTGAACAGCTTCACGTCCAGCGAGGGGTGCGTGGTCCGCGCCTCCCACCACAGGAACACGGCCAGGATCGCGAGTCCGCTGGCGATGAAGGCCCACACCGACGGCCGGCCGAAGCCGTGCTCGCCGCCGTCGACGATGCCGTAGGTGAGCGCCACCAGACCGAGCACGGACAGCACGACGCCCGCATAGTCGACCTTGCCGGGGTTGGGGTCGCGCGATTCCGGTACCAGGAAGAGGATGGCGACCAGACCCAGCAGGATGATGGGCACGTTGATCAGGAAGACCGAGCCCCACCAGAAGTTCTCCAGCAGGAACCCGCCCAGCAGCGGGCCGATCGCGATGGCCAGACCGACCGACGCGGTCCAGATGCCGATGGCCTTGCCGCGCTCGCGGGGGTCGAAGACGTTGGAGATGATCGACAGGGTGACGGGCATGATGGCCGCGCCGCCCAGACCCATGAACGCCCGCGCCGCGATGAGCTGGCCTGGATCTTGCGAGTAGGCGGACAGCAGCGACGCGAGCGCGAACAGGATCAGGCCAGTGACCAGCATGCGCTTGCGACCCCACCGGTCGCCCAGGACGCCGAAGCTGAACAGCAGCCCGGCGAAGACGAGGGTGTAGGAGTTGATGGCCCACTCGAGCTCACTCTGCGTGGCTCCGAGGCCGTGCACCGGGTCCGCCAGCGTCTTCATCGCGACGTTGAGGACGGTGTTGTCGAGCACCACCACGAGCAGGCTGACGACCATCACGCTCAGGATGGCCCAGCGTCTCGGGTGCCCCGTGTTTCCTTCGATAGTCACGTCATCGGACACTACGCTTGGTAGTTCCGATACGGAACCGTCTCGTATCGAATGTGATGCGCGACACGTAGTGCCGCACGAATATGGCAACGACGAAGATGCCGCCCGTGATAAGGCTGAGCTGCTCAAACCCCGAAAACGACAGCCAGTCCTCGAGCCGGGTGATCGCGGCCGCCGCGGCGACACCGC
Organism: Allorhizocola sp.; assembly: GCA_044869915.1. GTDB lineage: Bacteria > Actinomycetota > Actinomycetes > Mycobacteriales > Micromonosporaceae > Allorhizocola. The sequence continues at coordinate 1,811 of JBIOYB010000117.1, read as the reverse complement.
CCCACAGCGTGCCGATCCCGCCCAGCACGACGACGATGACCGCCTTGCCGGAGGTGGTCCAGTGCAGCACGTCCAGCGACACAAACCGGTGCGACAGCGCGAACAGCCCGCCGCCCAGCCCCGCCAGGAACGCCGACAGCATGAAGGCGATCAGCTTGTGCTTGAGCACGTCATAGCCCAGGGCGCGCATGCGTGAGGGGTTCTCCCGGATCGCGACCAGCACCCGCCCGAACGGCGAACGCACGATCCGCCACGCCAGCAGCAGTCCAAACGCGACGATCGGCAGGGCCGTGTAGTAGAAGTAGTAGTTGTCGGCGATGGCCCGCGGCACGCTCTGCAGTCCGTTTTCCCCGCCGGTCACCGAGCTCCACTTGTTGGCGATGACGTAGATCATCTGCGCGAAGGCCAAGGTGACCATGGCGAAGTAAATGCCGGTTCTTTTTATCGCGAGGTACCCGATGGGCGCCGCCAAGATCGCCGCGGCCAGCGCACCGCACAGGACGGACACCGGATACGGCAGCCCCCAGTGGATGGCCGCCAATCCGGTCGAATAGGCTGACACACCCCAAAACGCCGCGTGCCCGAACGAAAGCAGCCCGGCGTACCCGAGCAACAGGTCAACCGACACCGCGAACAGCGCCCAGCACAGGATCTCCAGCGCCACCGCGGGATACAGCCCGTTGGGCAGCCACACCGCGACCGCCACACCCACCGCGATCAGGCCTCTTCGCGCCCAAACAGTCCAGCCGGACGCCATAGCAACACCACCGCCATCACCACATAGACCACGATCTGTGAGATCAGTGCACTGTCCAAATAGGCCTCGCTGAGCGCCTGCAGCACGCCCACCACAAACGCCGCCGCCACCGAGCCGAAGATGGACCCCAGCCCGCCGATCACGACGACCGCGAACACCACGATGATCAGATCGGCGCCCATCAGCGGGTTGACCGCGCGCATCGGCGCGGCCAGCACGCCCGCGAGCCCCGCCAGAGCCACCCCAAACCCGAACACGGGCGTCACCCACCGGCCCACGTTGATGCCCAGCGCCTCGGTCAGCTGGGGCCGCTCGGTCGACGCCCGCACCACCATGCCGATGCGGGTGCGCGACAGCAGCCACCACACGACCACACACGCGACGACCGCTACCGCGAGCACGAACACCCGATAGGCCGGGAAGTCGAACACGCCCAGGTCGACCGACCCCCGCAGGAACGAAGGCGTCGGATAGGGCGTGGACTGGACGCCGTACCGCCACTTCACCAGATCCTGGAAGATGAGCGTGAGCCCGAAGGTCAGCAGGAAGTTGTACAGCGGGTCCACAGTGGACAGTCGCCGCACCAGCGTGCGCTCCAGCACCATGCCCACCAACCCGAGCACGACCGGCACGACGACCAGCGCGAGCCAGAAGTCGCCGACCACGAGCGCGCCGAACGCGCCGAGCATGTAGATGGCGCCGTGGGCGAAGTTCACCACGCGCAGCATGCCGAAGATGACGGCCAGGCCGAGGGCGAGCAGCGCCAGGAAGCTGCCCCCGACCAGGCCGTTGAAGATGTGCTGCAGCATCTAGAGCTTGCAATCGCTCGACGGCGCACGGAACGCTTCGGCCGCGGGGATCGTCTTGAGGATCTTCACGTAGTCCCACGGCTCCTTGACCTCGCTGGACGGCTTGACCTGCGCGAGGTAGGCGTCATGCACGACCCGGTGGTCCTCGGCGCGGATCTTCCCGTTGCGCAGGAACACATCGTCGATTGTCTTGCCCTCCAGGCGTTTCACGATTTCGTCGGCGTTGTCGGTGCCGGCCGCCTGCA
>JBIOYB010000116.1:0-4223 GCA_044869915.1 Allorhizocola sp. | reverse complement strand
GCCGGCGGCCACGGTGAACCTATGAAAGCTGATCCGCTCGATCGCGGCGCCCGCAAGCGTGTAGCCGAGGTTGGAGTGGACGAACTTGCGCTCCCGGGCAGGCGGCGCGCCCATGGCGATGCCTGGCACGCCGTGCCGCGCCCGAAATCCTCAATCATTCCTCGGCTCCCGGCGAGTGGTCCGGATCCACATCGATGGCGGCGCTAAGCAACGTCAGCAATGGCACGACATGCTCCATGCGCACCGCATAGGTCCCGCGGACAGGCTGATGGATCACGCCCGCCGCCAATAACTCCTTGAGATGGTGGGAAAGCTGCCCGGTCGACGGCTGATCGAGGCGACTGGCCAATTCCGCGGTGGTCACCTCGCCACCGAAAAGCTCGGTGATGATCCGTAGCCGGGAGGGATTGCCCCGTATACTCCGGAAATACGGAATTCCGGAATCAACAACTTCGCCGGTCGTTGACCCTGACGATCCCGTGCATGGCGAATACTGATACCGGCCTCTTGTCCCTGTTCCATCCTGACGGCGGTGTTTGGTGTGAAGGTCGCGGATGCCGCCTGGGCTGTGGCTCGGCGCGCCGCGCAGGCGGCAGCGCCGGTCGCGGGGCGAGCGCTGGTTTCGATTGAGGCGGCCGTGGGCAGGGCCCTGTCGCAAGACGTGACGGCGGTGGTGGCCTCGCCGGGGTTTGACGCGGCCGCGATGGACGGATACGCGGTCTGCGGCGCCGGACCTTGGCGGGTCGTGGGGCGAGTGCTTGCCGGAGGCGCGCCGTGGCCGGGCAGGCTCGCGGAGGGCGAGGCGGTCGAGATCGGGACGGGTGCGGTGGTGGCCGACGGCGCTCGGGCGGTGATCCCCTACGAGGATTGCCGTGTCGAAGACGGCACGGTTGTCGCCGACCCGCCGGGCAAGCGGCACATTCGTGGTGCTGGTGAAGACTTCCAGGCCGGTGAGGTGATCGCGCGGGCGGGGCAGTTGGTGACGGGCACGGTGGCGGCGGGGCTTGCGCAGTCCGGTGTGGACGCGGTGGAGGTGTTCGCGCGGCCGTCGGTGTGGCTGATCGTGACCGGCGATGAGGTGATCGGGGCGGGCGTGCCCGAGCCTGGGCAGGTCCGCGATGCCCACACCGCTGTGGTGGCGGCTCTGACCGGCCGGGCCGGGGGAGCGCTGACCGGCCGCGCCGTGATCGGCGACGATCCACGGGTGCTGCTGGAGGCGCTGGACGGCGCCGCCGCGGCCGATGTGGTGGCCGTGTCGGGTTCGTCGTCGTCGGGCCGGGCCGATCATTTGCGGCCGGTGCTGGCGGAGATGGGCGGCCGGTGGCTTGTCGACGGCGTGCGGTGCCGGCCCGGGCATCCGCAAGGGCTCGGGCAGACCGCTGACGGCCGCTGGGTGGTGAGTCTTCCGGGCAACCCGTTTGCCGGGCTGGTGGCGGGACTGACGTTGCTGGAGCCGCTGGTGTCGAGCCTGTCCGGGCGCAGGCCCGCAAATGCGTTGCGGCTGCCTGTTTTTGGTTCTGTCACGGTGTATCGGCATGGTGTGCGCCTGGTGCCGGTGACGTTCGCGGGCGGGCGTGCCGTGGTGGTGGCCGGTTCGCGGCCGGGGAGCCTGCATGCGGTGGCTCAGGCGGACGCGGTGGCGGTGATCGAGCCGTCGTGGGCCGAAGGCATGGACGCCGAGTTGCTGCTGCTTCCCTAGGCGTTCCTTAGGCGGGATAGGCGCGGGTTTCGGTGGCCTTGACGGCGGCCCAGATCTGTTGTCCGGGGCTCAGCCGCAGGTGCGCGACGGCGGCCGGGGTGACGTCGGCGGCGGTGGCGATCGGGCCGTCGAGCTGGATGCGCAGGTTGTCGCCGTGGCGGTGGATGCCGGTGATGGTGGCCTGCCAGGTGTTGCGTGGGCTGCCTTCGGGCCGGCCGGTGTGCAGGGAGACCGCGGCCGGGGCGAAGGCGGCGAACACGTTGCCGGTCAAGGCTTCCGCGGTGGTGAGGGTGAACCCTCCGGTCAGCGTGACCGTGGTGCCGGCAGAGGTGCCTTGGTAGAGGTTGAGACCGACGAGGCGGGCGATGTAGTCGGTGCGGGGTTGCGCGGTGATGGTGGCGGCGCCGCCCTGCTGGACGATCCGGCCTTGTTCGATGACGACGAGGTGGTCGGCGAGCATCATGGCGTCGAGCGGATCGTGCGTGATTATCAGTGTGGCGCCATCGTGCTGGTGCAGGTGCCGGTGTAGCTCCGCGCGGGTGTCGACGCGGGTGCGGGCATCGAGTGCGGCGAGGGGTTCGTCGAGGAGCAACAGTTGGGGGTTGACGGCCAGCGCGCGGGCGAGGGCGGCGCGCTGGGCCTGGCCGCCGGACAGTTGCCGGGGTTTGCGGCCGGCGTAGCCGGACAGGCCCATGCGGTCCAGCCAGGCCGCTGCTTGTGCGCGGGCCTGTGCCTTGGGCGTGCCGTGGCGGCGCGGCCCGAAGGCGATGTTGTCCAATATGGATAGATGCGGGAAGAGCAGATAGTCCTGGAACACCACGCCGATGGGTCGCTTCTCGGGCGGGATGAACAGGTTGCGGCCGGGGTCGTCGAGGGTCTGGTCGGCGAGGCGGATGTGCCCGGCCGACAGCGGTTGCAGCCCGGCGAGCGCGCGCAGCGCGGTGGTCTTGCCCGCACCGTTGGGGCCGAGCAGGGCCACGACCTGTCCTTCGGCGACGGCGAGTGCGATGTCGATGCTGAACCCGCCGAGGTCCACGCGGAGGTGCGCGTCAAGCGATGTGGTCATGGGCTGGCGATCCACTTGTCGCGCAGTGCCGCCAGGATGGTCACCGACACCGTCAGCAGGATCAGCGACAGCACGATCGCCGCCTGCAGGTCGGTTTCCAGGGCCAGATAGACCGCAAGGGGCATTGTTTGGGTCCGGCCGGGGAAGTTGCCGGCAAAGGTGATGGTCGCGCCGAACTCACCCAAGGCCCTGGCCCAGCACAGGACGGCGCCGGCGGCGATACCGGGGGCGACCAGGGGGAGCGTGACCCGGGTGAAGGTCACCCAGCGGGTGGCGCCGAGCGTGGCGGCGGCCTCTTCGTAGCGGGCGTCGGCACCGCGCAGCGCGCCCTCCACGGCGATGACGAGGAAGGGCATGGCCACAAACGCTTCGGCCAGGACGACGCCGGCAGTGGTGAACGGCAGGGTGATGCCAAACGTGGCGTCGAGCCAGGAGCCGATGATCCCGCGGCGGCCGAAGACAAGCAGCAGCGCGACCCCGCCGACCACGGGCGGCAGCACGAGCGGGACGGTCACCAGGGCCCGCACGAGGCGCCGGCCGGGGAACTCGATGCGGGCAAGCAGCCACGCCAGCGGGACGCCGAAAAGGATGCACAGCAGGGTGGCCACGGTGGCGGTCTGCAGCGACAGGCCAAGCGCCGTCAGGACTCCGGGCTCGGCGAGCCGCTGCGGCAGGGTGGCCCACGGTGTGCGGATGAGCAATCCCGCCAGGGGCAGCACGAGGAAGGCCAGCCCGATGATCGCCGGCAGCAGCAGCGCGATCGGGACGCGGGAGCGGCCGTGACGGCGGGACCGCACCCGCGCGGGCGCGGTCCCACTGCTCGTGCCTGTCGGGGTCATCAGGGTTTCTGGAACCCGGCCGCGGTCAGCACCGCGATGCCCTTGTCGGACTGGATATAGGTCAGGAACGCCTGCGCGGCGGTCTTGTTGGGGGCGTTCTTGAGCAGCACGATCGGGTAGTCGTTGATCGCCTGCGCCGACTCGGGGAACTCGATGCCTTCCACGTCGGCCGTGGCTGCCTTGGCGTCGGTGCGGTAGACCAGCGCCGCATCGACCTCACCGAGCTTCACTTTGGACAGTGCCTGCTTGACATCCTGTTCCAGGGTGACCGGTGTCAGGCTCACCTTGGCCGCATCGAGGGCCTTCTTGGCCGCGGCGCCGCAGGGCACCTGCTCGGCGCACAGCGCCACCTTCAGGCCGGGTTTGGTCAGGTCGGCCAGGCCTTTGATGGCTTTTGGATTGCCTTTTGGCACGGCGATGACGAGCTGGTTTTTGACGAAGATGGCCGGGGTGCCGTCGGCGCCGCCGGCGTCGGTGACGGTCTTCATGTTGGCCGGGGCGGCCGAGGCGAAGATGTCGGCCGGTGCGCCCTGGTTGATCTGTGTGGCAAGGGCCGAGCTGCCGGCGAAGTTGAACGTCACCTTCGACCCGGGGTTGGCGGCCTCGAAGGCTTTGCCGA
>JBIOYB010000115.1:0-17665 GCA_044869915.1 Allorhizocola sp. | reverse complement strand
CCTGCGACCCATCGGTGATCGTGTGCGACGAGCCGGTGTCCGCTTTGGACGTGTCGGTGCAGGCGCAGATCCTTGAGCTGCTCGACGACCTGCAAGCGCGGCTGGGCATCGCGTATCTGTTCATCTCGCACGACCTGGCCGTGGTCCGCAAGGTCAGCGACCGAGTGCTGGTGATGAAGGACGGCGTCGTGGTCGAGCACGGCGACACCGAGCAGGTCTTCACCAACCCGCAACACGTCTACACCAAGGAGCTCATCAACGCTTAGCTCGTCGCCATCACGCGCGCGCGGTGGTCTTTGGCGAGTCCGTGGATGGGGCAGGGCTGCCTCGGCTCGCGGGGGCACAGGACCCACATGTCCGAGACCGTGGCCCGGTAGAGGCGATACGGGGCCGGCCCGGTCACGTCTTCCCGGGTCACCGCGGTCGCGCCTCGCGGGTCGGCTCGGGGGTAGGCCTGCAGTGCGCGGTCGAGCTCGCTGCCCGGCACCTCCCGCGCCTCACCAACCGCATAGACCGCACGTCCGTGATAGGGCGCGACGGTGGAGTCGAAGATGACGATGCTCACCTGCGGGCGGTCGGCGAGGTGGCGGGAGTGCACGGCGTCGGTGTCGGAGACCCAGTAAAACTCCTTGTCGCCGGCGGGGGAGAAGTAGACCGGGGTGGTCCACGGGCGGCCGTCGGGATCTGCCGTGCCCAGGGTCAGGTAGAGGTTGGCGTCGATGATGGCCCGCGCATGGGCCGCGAGGTCGTCGTGTGTCATGGAAGGAATTCTTCGCTATAGCGCGCGGACAGCCACTTCCAGAGCGATGCCGAATCCAGCTGCAGCGCCACCCGAAGGGATGCCTCCCGGTGTTTGTCATGGCCGTCTCGCAGCTCGGGTGGCAATGGCTCGGCCACCGCTTCCACTTGGGGCGCAAGGCTTCCCAGCGGGCAGGGCGACTGTGTCTCAGCGCGCGTCGATCAGCACCGCGCCGGCGGCAGCGGCCCCGACCAGGATGAAGCAGAACCAGATCAACCAGCGCCTGCGGGTGATCATCGACAGGAGGGCGAACGCGACCGGACCGGCGAGAATCGCCTGCGCCAGCCGCTGACCCCACATCTGCCGCGCGTGCATGGCATCCGCCTGGGCCGTGGCCCCCGACAGGCCCTTGCCCAAGTCGAAGCTGACCGCCCACATGCGCGTCCCGGCGGCGATCCATTCACCGAACAAGACCGACACGAGCGCCAGCCAGAGCGCCGCGATCAGGAGCATGAGAATGATCGCTGCGCGCTGCACGACACCGGGCGGCTTTCTCCCCATGTCGGCATGCTAGAGCAAGGGCTGCAATGATGGGGCCTGTGCCAGAGGGCGGTAGCGCGCGGACGGTCATCATCGCGGGGTTGGTCAATCTGGCGATCGCCGCGGCGCTGATCGGGATCCTGCTGGCCGCGGCCGGGCTCGGGCTGTCCGTGCTCACCGGTTCGGCCGTGTGGGACGGCGCCGCGTCGATCCTCATCGGCCTGCTGCTCGTGGTGGTCGCGGCGAGCCTGATCCGCAGCAACGCGTCGCTGCTGCTGGGCCGGTCGCTGCCGCCCCGGGCGGTGGAACAGATCCGCACGGAGCTGCTCGCGGTGCCGTCGGTGACGGCCGTGCACCGTCTGTTCACGACGGTCACCGGGATGGGCGAGGTGCTCGTGGCGGCGCACGTCGACTTCGCGCACGCGGCCACCGCGGCCGAGATCATCGCGGCGGCCGACGAGGCGGAGCGGCGGCTGGCGACCCGATTCCCGGCGATCCGGTATGTGTTCTTGGACCCGACGGCGGGCTGAGGTGAAATGGAGCGCGTGAAGAAGCTAATCAATGATCCGGCTGATGTGGTCAAAGAGGCGTTGCTGGGGATGGAGGCCGCCCATCCGGACCTGCGGGTCGACCATGACAACAAGATTGTGTACCGGGGCGACGCGCCGCGACTGGGCAAGGTGGGACTGGTCTCCGGCGGCGGGTCCGGCCACGAGCCGCTGCACGGCGGCTTTGTCGGGCTGGGCATGCTCGACGCGGCGTGTGCCGGCGAGGTGTTCACCTCACCCGTGCCAGACCAGATCCTCGAGGCTACGAAGCGCGTCGATGGCGGCGCTGGCGTACTGCATGTCGTGAAAAACTACACCGGCGACGTGATGAACTTCGAGATGGCCGCGGAGCTCGCGGCCGCCGACACGGGCGTCGAGGTGGTTTCGGTGGTCACCGACGACGACGTGGCGGTCAAGGACAGCCTTTACATGGCGGGCCGCAGGGGCGTCGGCGTCACCGTGCTCGTGGAGAAGATCGCCGGTGCGGCGGCGGAGACAGGCGCGCCGCTCGACCACGTGGCCGAGGTCGCGAGGAAGGTCAACGCCAACGGTCGCAGCATGGGTCTCGCCCTGACCTCCTGCACGGTGCCGGCCGCGGGCAAGCCCACCTTCCAGCTCGGCGAGCACGAAATGGAGCTGGGCATCGGCATCCACGGCGAGCCCGGCCGGGAGCGGCTCCCGCTCGCGCCCGCCGCCGAGATCGCCGCCCGCCTGGTCGAGCCGATCGTCACCGACCTGCCGTTCCAGCGCGGCGACGCGGTCCTCGCGTTTGTCAACGGGATGGGCGGCACGCCACTGATCGAGCTGTACCTGATGTATCACGAGGTGGCCCGGATCCTGGGCGGGCACGGCATCACGGTGGCCCGCTCGCTGGTCGGGCCCTACATCACGTCGCTGGAGATGGCCGGCTGCTCGGTGACCCTGCTGCGGGTCGACGACGAGCTGTTGCGGCTGTGGGACGCCCCGGTCAGGACGCCCGCCCTGCGCTGGGGAGTGTGACGATGACGGTCGGGGTCGCGGAGCTGTCCGCGTGGATGCGCGAGTTCGCCCGGGTCGTGGGCGAAAATCGGGACTTCCTGACGGAGCTCGACTCCGCGATCGGCGACGCCGACCACGGCATCAACATGGACCGTGGCATGACAGCCGTGGTGGCGGCCGGGTTGGAGGCCGCCACGCCGGCAGATTTGTTCAAGGGCGTGGGCATGACCCTGGTCAGCAAGGTCGGTGGCGCCGCGGGCCCGTTGTTTGGGACCTTCTTTTTACGCTTTGGGGCGGGTCTGAGCGACACCGTGGACGCGGCGGGTTTCGCGGCCGCGTTGCGGGCGGGTCTTGACGGGGTGGTGGCGCGCGGGCGGGCGGAGACGGGCGACAAGACGATGCTCGACGCGCTGGCGCCGGCCGTGGACGCGCTCGACGCCTCCGTCCAATCGGGACAGTCGCTTGCGGACGGTCTGCGTGCCGCGCAACGCGCCGCCGAGGCCGGGCGGGACGCGACGGTGCCGATGCTGGCGCGCAAGGGACGCGCCAGCTATCTCGGCGAACGCAGCGTCGGGCACCAGGATCCGGGCGCGACGACCGTGGCACTGCTGATGGCGGCCGCGGTGGAGACGCTGAGCTGACATGACTGGCACTGCGGGCAGTATGGGCGCTGTGGGCGCTGTGGGCATCGTCGTGGTTTCGCACAGCCGTGCGCTGGCCGACGCGGCGGTCGAGCTCGCGCGGCAGATGCTGCACGGGCCGCAGGTGCGCATCGCGGTGGCGTCCGGTTTGGACGATGGCACGCTCGGCACCGACGCCCTGCGGATCCAGGCCGCGATCGCGGAGGTCGACAGTCCACACGGGACACTCGTGCTGATGGACCTCGGCAGCGCGGTGCTGAGCGCCGAGCTGGCATTGGACCTGCTGGAGCCCGATGTGCGGGAGCGAGTCATGCTCTGCCCCGCGCCGCTGGTCGAAGGGCTCGTGGTCGCGGTGGTCGCGGCGGCCGGTGGCGCGCCGCTCGCCGGCGTGGCCGCCGAAGCCGAAGGCGCGCTGAGCGCCAAGCAGTCCCACCTGGCACCGCAAACCGTTGCCGCGCCGGCGTTGCTCGAGGGACCGCCGCCGCCGGAGGGTTCGCCGCCGGAGGGTCCGGAGCTGTCGCGGCAGGGGCCGGTGCCGTCCGCCGAGGGTGTCTTCGTCGTGCGAAACGCGCATGGCCTGCATGTCCGCCCGGCGGCGCGGCTGGTCGGCGAGGTGCTGGGCTTTGACGCGGAGGTGACGCTGACGAACCTGACGACCGGCTCGCCAGCGGTGCCTGCGGCGAGCATGAGCCGGGTCGCCACGCTGGGCGTGCTGCGCGGGCACGAGGTGCGGGTCGCCGCGAGCGGGCGGCAGGCGCGCGAGGCGGTCGAGCATGTGCTGGCGCTCGCGGCCCGTGGCTTCGGCGAGGCCCCCGATGAGGCCCGCGTTGAGACCCCGTGCTCGGCGGAAGACGAGGCTCGGCTGATGCCGGGGGATGGGTTGCCGCGAGGCGGATCGCCGGGCATCGGGATCGGTCCACTGTGGACGCCGAGGGTGGTGCCGATTGAGGTGACCGATGTGCCGCAGGGCGGCCCGGACGCGGAGTGGCGCAGGCTGTTCGACGCGCTCGAGGCCGTGCGCGGGGAGTTGCGCGGGCACGCCCACGGCATCTTCGACGCCCACCTGATGCTGCTCGACGACGCAGAACTGCTGGGCCAGGCGCGGCAAGCGATCGACGAGGGCCACGCGGCGCAAGCAGCGTGGGCGCAAACGATGCGGGCGCTGGAGGGGCGCATGGCCGGGCTGGCCGATCCATACCAGCGGGCCCGTGCGGCAGACGTGCGCGCGGTCGCCGATCAGGTGCTGCGGGCGCTGCTGGGCGGCACCGCCCGCCTCGAGTCGCGCGACGGCGTGCTCGTGGCGGCCGACCTTACCCCGGCGGAGGTGAGCGAGCTGGACCCCAAGCGGGTCAAGGGAATCATGCTCGCCCACGGAAACCCGACCGCGCACAGCGCGATCCTCGCCCGCGGCCGCGGGCTGCCCATGGTGGTCGGGGCCGGGCCGGGCGTCCTCGAGCTGCCCGAGGGCACCACGATCTGCCTGGATGGCACGACCGGCGAATGGCACGCCGACCCGGACCCGGGCACGCTCGCGCGTTACAGCAAGCGTGCGGAAGCCCAGCGGCAGGCGCACGCGGCAGCGCTCGCCACGGCGGCTCAACCGGCGCGCACCCTCGACGGCCGCGTGATAACGGTCTCGGCCAACGTGGGCTCACCGGAGGAGGCGCGCCAAGCCGTTTCGGCCGGTGCCGAAGCGGCGGGCCTGGTGCGCACCGAGTTCCTGTTCCTGGGCAGGGCCCAACCACCGAGCATCGCCGAGCAGGAGGCGGCATACCGCGCGATCGCCGAAGCACTGGGCGGGCGGCGCATGACGCTGCGCACGCTCGACGCGGGCGGCGACAAACCGTTGCCCTACCTACGCACGGGCGGGCTGCGCGGGATCAGGCTGACGCTGGCGCACCCAGACCTGTTGCGGGATCAGCTGATCGCGGTGTGCCGGGTGGCCCGCGACCATCCGGTCGGGCTCATGTTCCCGATGGTGTCCACAGTGGACGAGTTGACCACGGCGCTCGGCATGCTCGGTCCCCGCCCGCCGGGGCTGGAGGTCGGCATCATGGTCGAGGTGCCCGCGGCGGCGTTGAAGGCCAAGGCATTCGTGCCGCACGTCGACTTCTTCTCCATCGGCACCAACGATCTGGCGCAGTTTACGCTCGCCACCGAGCGCGGACACGCCGACGCCCACGACCCGGCCGTGCTGCGGCTGATCGGCGAGGTGTGCAGGGCCGCCAAGGGAGCTGCCAAGGGGCACGCCCGGGTCGCCGTCTGCGGCGAGCTCGCGGCCGACGAGAAGGCGACCGCACCGCTCGTGGGGCTGGGCGTGGACGAGCTCAGTGTCGCGCCTTTAGCCGTACCACATATAAAGCAAGCAGTCCGAAGGGTCAGGGCGAGGGCGGCTTGAAACCGGCCCAGGGGTCATAATCGACTTCCAGCTCCTCCTGCTCCGGCCGCTCTCCCTCGGGCACATGCTGGAGATTGATTCTTATGCGGTACCAGACGGAGCTCCGCCCGCGCATCCCGTCCACGAGGATGTCGGCCGCCTCGAGGTGGCGCAGCACATCGGGATGCCTGGCCTTCCACCGCTCGAGCCCCTCCACCGCCTCCGGCTTGGTCTTGGCCCGCGCGACCTCGATGAGCGGCATCGTCATCGTGCGCGAACCCTTGCCCTTGGGCGGCTTTTCGGCCGGCCCGAGCCGCTTGGCCAGCTCCAGCAATGGCTCCAGCCCGCCCGTCGCCGACTCGATCCCGGCCCACGGATCGCCGATCTCCTTGTAGCGCTTCAGGACCGCCGGAAGCGTGAACTCCTCCGGGCGGCAGCCGGGCACCTCGTCCCACGACAGCGGGGTGGACACGCGCGCGTCGGGCGTCGGGCGCACCGAATAGGCCGACGCGACGGTGCGATCCTTGGCGTTTTGGTTGAAGTCGACGAACACGCCCTGGCGCTCCTCCTTCCACCAGTGGCTCGTGGCCAGCTCGGGCGCGCGATCTTCCACCTCGCGCGCCACGGTTTCGGCAGCTAGGCGCACGTCGCGGTAGGACCATCGCGGCTCGATGCGCGCGTAGATGTGGAAGCCGCGCGAGCCCGACGTCTTGGGCCACGCCCGCAGGCCGTGGTCCTCGAGCACGCCCTTGACCACCAGCGCCACCTCGACGATCGTCTTCCAGTCGACACCGGGCACCGGGTCGAGGTCGATGCGCAGCTCGTCGGGACGGTCCAGGTCTTCGGCGCGCACGGGGTGCGGGTTGAGGTCGATGCAGCCCAGGTTGATCACATACGCGAGCGCGGCGGCGTCGCGCACGACCACCTCCTCGGCGCTCGTGCCCGACGCGTAGCGCAGCTCGGCGACCTCGATCCAGTCGGGGCGCTTGGTGGGCGCGCGCTTCTGGAAGAAGGCCTCCTCGTCGATGCCCTTGACGAACCGCTTGAGGATCATCGGCCGGCCCTCGACGCCGCGCAGCGCCCCTTCCGCGACCGCCAGGTAATAGTTGATCAGATCCAGCTTGGTGTGCCCGCCGCGCGGAAAGATAAGTTTGTCCGGGTTCGTGATCTTTACTTCGCGCCCCTCGACCTCCATGTGCCCACGATAGATCCAGCGCGACAACAATTCGCCAACGTTTCGCTCATGCAGCCCGGCCCAGCCTGACGGGCATGAGAATTCATAACACCTTGATGGTGCTCGCGGTCGCGGCCGTGTTGACGCCTGTGGCCGTGCTGACGCCCGCGGCGGCCCAGGCGGGCCAGAAGCCGGTCCCCGCACCGGTCCGATATCTGAACCCCGACGTGACCGCGCGGATGCTGGCCCAGCAGCCGTTGAAGGCGGCGGCAGGGCGCATCGAGCGCAGCGCCGGGCGCACGGCCGACGGCTACGCCGGGGTCGGACTGGGCGACGGCGAGGTCGTCGTGTGGTGGAAGGGCGACCTGCCGCAGCAAGTCGAGCGGACCATCGCCGACGTGCGCCGCACGACCCGCGTGCGGGTCGTGGCCGCCGAGCACTCGCGCGCCGAGCTGGAGGCGGCGGCCAAGGGCGTCGAGAACTACCTGCGCGCCCACCCGGACTCGCCCTACCACGGCGTGACGATCTCCTACGACGGCAGCGGCCTGAGCGTGCTCGCCGATCCCGGCTCGGTGCGCACGCAAGGCGTACCCACCGAAATGAAAATCCCCACGGGCATCAAGGCTTCCGTGGTGGAGCGGGAGGCGCCCAAGCTGACCGGGCGGCTCAACGATTACGCGCCCTACTGGGGTGGCGGCCGGATCCAGAACAACGACAACGGCGCCTTCTGCACGGCCGGATTCCCGGTCACCGCGGGCGGGGCCAACTACATGCTCACGGCCGGTCACTGCGGCCGGCCGGGCGGCACGTGGAACAACGGCAACGACACCCGCTTCTTCGGCACCGGCGCGTACGAGCACATGGCGCACGACCTGCTGCTCATCTCGGCAAGCACGCACGGGCGGATCTGGGACGGCGGCGTCGGCGTGGGCGAGTTCACCAAGGGCGTCGCCGGCTGGGACTACGTCTGGGCGGGCGAGTGGCTGTGCACGTCGGGTTCCGTCTCCGGCGCGCTGTGCAACCACGTGGTGAGCAACGAGTTCTTCTTCTCGTTCTGCGACTACGACGCCTATGGCAACTGGGAATGCTTCAACGACCTGATCATTTCGTGGCAGTGGGACGGCTGGACGGCAAGCCGGCCCGGCGACAGCGGCGGTCCGGTGTTCGGGCTGTGGGGCACCGACCGGGTCATCGCCAAAGGCACCATCACCGGTTACATCGGCAGCAACGGGCTGATATTCCAGGACTTCGCGACCGCGTACTACGACTTCGGCGTGGTGCCGCTGACGAACTAGCGGCTCACGAACTAGTGCTGAACAGGCCCTGGTCCGGCTGGACCAGGGCCATCCGCGTCCGCACATCATCGGCGTCGGGATGCTCCAGGGCGTCGAGGATGTCCACGGCCTGCTGCCACGCCTCGCACGCGTCGGTCACCTTGTCGATCGCGTGCAGCGCGTCACCGAGGTGGACCAGCACCGTCGCGAGCAGGTGCCGGTGGCCCACGTCGCGCAGCAGCGCGACGGACTCGTGAAAATACTGCACCGCCCGCGCCGGCCGGCCCAGTTTGTGGTACGCGAAACCGACGCTGTCCAATGTGGAGGCCAGACCGTAGGTGTTGCCCGATTGCCGTTGCAGCGACACGGCTGCCAGGCAGTGGTGCAGCGCCTGCTCATAGTCGCCGAGCTGGCCGAGATACCAGCCGATGGAGTTGAGCCGGCTCGCGTGCCCCGGATCCTCCGGCCCGGCGACCTCCTCGGCCATGCGGGTATGGCGCAGCGCCTCCTCGAACCGGCCCTGCCACTCCCAGACGTAGCCGATGTGGTGGTGGGTCAGGGCAAGGCTCTTCCGGTCGCCGGTCTCGATCGACAGATCGACCGCGCACTGCAGCTGCGCGAGGGCATCATCGAAACGCCCCGCGCGCACGTAGGCGCGGGCCAGCAGACGGTGGGCACGCGTCCGCGCGGCCGGGGCGCCGAGCCGCTCGGCGGCGGCCAGGCCGAGCCGGCCCACGTGGCCGAAGTCGTCCCAGTGCCCCTGGTGATCCAGGAAGATCCACAGCATCCAGGCCAGCTGCCAGCAGTGCTCGTCGAGCCCCTCGGCCGAGGCCCGCTCGACGGCGGCGACCAGCACCCGGTGCTCCAGGGTGAACCAGTCCACGGCATCCTCGCGATTGGACAGAGACTCGGGATCGACACCCGCCGCTTGCGGGGCGAGCGTGATGGCCTCGCGCGCCGGGTAGAGCAGGCAATCGGCACCGGCCGCAGTCCGCAGGTAGTGGTCCAGCAGGCGCCACGTCGCGGCATGCCGCTCGCCGGCCGGATCGGTGTCCAGGGCGAGCTGTTGCGCGTAAGCCCGCAACAGGTCGTGCAGCTCGTACCGGCCGGGCAGGCGCTCGGCGATCAGATGGGCACGGGCGAGCTCGGCCAGCAGCAGGCGGCATCGCCGCAGCGGCAGCCCGGCGAGGCCCGCCGTCGCGGCGGCCGAGACATCGGGACCCGGATGCAGGCCCAGCAAGCGGAAAAGCCTTGCCGCGGCAGGGGTGAGCGCGTGATAGGACCACGACAGCACCGCCCGCACATCGGTCGCCGGGTCGTCACCGGCCAGCGCGTCCAGGCGCGCCTGCATGCCGTGCAGCTCGCCCGCCAGCGACGCCAGCGTCAGCAGCGGGTTGGCGGCCGCCCGGGCGGCGACCACAGCCAGGGCCAGCGGCAGCCGGGCGCAGCGGTCGATGATGTGCGCGACCGCTTCCGGTTGCCCCGCAACGCGTCCCAGGCCCAGCCGGTGCGCCAGCAGCTGCCGGGACTCAAACGGGGTCAGCAGATCGAGGGTCAGCAGGTGCGCCCCGTCGGCGACGGCGAGGCCGGTCAACGGATTGCGGCTGGTGACGATGACCGTGCACCCGGGCGCGCCGGGCAGCAGCGGCCGGACCTGGCCGGCGTCGCGGGCGTTGTCGAGCACGATCAGCATCCGCCGGTCCGCCAGCAGCGTGCGAAGCAGCGCCGCCTGAGCGGCGATCCCGGACGGGATGCGGGGCAGCGCCACATGAAGGGCGTCGAAGAAGGCGCGCAACGCCTCGGCCGGATCCATCGCGCGGCCGTCGGCGCCGAAGCCGCGCAGGTTCAGGAAAATCTGCCCATCCGGGTATCGGTCGCGGACCCGGTGTGCCCAGTGCACGGCGAGCGAGGTCTTGCCCACACCCGCCGTGCCCGACAGGACCACGGCGCTCCCAGTCGGGTAGGTATCGAGCGTGTCGAGCTGAGCCTGCCGGCCGCTGAAGCCGCGGGGATCGCCCGGCAGCTGAGCGGGTGGCGCCCTGCCGTCGCGCGGCCGTGCCGGCGTCTGGCTGCCCGGCCGTGCCGGCGCCTTGCCGCTTGGCCGTGGCGGTGCCTCGCCACGCAGGACGGCCTGGTGCGCCTGCCTGAGCTCGGGTCCCGGCTCGGCGCCCAGCTCCCGCACCAGGCCGTCGCGGGTGGCCGTGTAGAGCTCGAGCGCCTGCGGGGACAGCCCGGCCGCGTGCAAGGCCGTCATGAGCGCGGCCGCCAGCGGCTCCAGCAACGGGTGTTCGCCGATGAGTTCGGACAGGGTGGCCACCACCGGGGCCGGGTTGCCCACGGCCAGTTCGGCTCGCGCCCAGGCCAGCACGGCGTCCAGGCGCTGCCGGGCCCAGGCCAGACGGGTCCGCTCCGCCCACTGTCCACTCAGGCCGGTCAGCGGCTCGCCGCGCCACAGGCCCAGCGCCTCACGCAACGGCTCGGCCCGGTCGCCGGCGGTCTCGACAAGCCGGCGGAATCGTTGCACGTCAACCAGATCGGGGTCGGCGTCCAGCCGGTAGCCGCCGGTGTGGCGCACCAGCCGCACGGGCGGCTGCAGCACGCGCCTGATCCGGCTGACGTGCGCATGCAGGGCGCGGCGGGCCAGGGGCGGCGGGTCCTCGCCCCACACGCGGTCGATCAGCGCCTCCATGGTGACCGTCCGACCGGCATCGACCGCCAGCACCGCCACGACCGCGCGCCGCTGCGGTGGCCCGATGTCCAGCGCATGCCCGGCATCGGAGATCGCCTCGACCGGGCCCAATAATCGAAATTCCACGTCACCGCCCTCGTGCGGGACGTTACATCGAAACGGGCCACTTCCCCGCTGACCGGCAACAATCCGACTATGAAGATTCCGGACGGGCATCAAGCGGTCATCGCCGAACTCGTGGCGCGGCTTCCCCTCGCCGAGGTCAACTGGGCACTCACCGGCAGCACCGCACACGCCCTGCAGGGCGTGCCGGTGGAGGCGCACGATGTCGACATCCAGACCGACGAGCGGGGAGCCTGGCAGGTCGCCGAGCGGTTCACCGACGCCGTGACGACGATGCCCGTCCGCTGGTCCGAGGCCGCGCGGATCCGGTCCTTTTTCGGGCGCTTCGTGTTGCACGGGATCGAGGTGGAGATCATGGGCGCCGCCTCGACGCGCGACGCCGGCGGGCAGTGGCTGCCGCCCACGGATCCCGCGCACCACCGGCTGCTGGTCCCCATGGGCGAGTTGCTCGTCCCCGTGCTGGATCTGGGCTACGAGGCCGCCGCCTATGACCGCCTCGGCCGGCCCGACCGGGCGGCCCTGCTCCGCCGCTTCGATCCATCCTTGTGACGCGGGTCACCGCAAGTCATGTCACGTCGCGACGGAGCCGGCTCGTCCGTGAGGCAGTATCCCCACGGAATGGAGAGTCCATGTTCGCCGCCTATGTCACGGTCACCATCCTCGCCGCGGTCTTCAACGGTATCGCCGCAGTCACCTACCTGATCGGCCACGACTACCCCAAGGCCCAGGCGGACATGAAGCGCATCCCACGGTCATGGGTCCCAAGGCTGGGCGCGCTGCTGGCGGCGGGCTCCCTGGGGCTGCTGGCCGGGTTTGCCTTGCCACTGCCGGGCAAGCTCGCCGCCGCCGGCCTCGTGCTGTACTTCACCGGCGCGCTCATCGCCCACCTGCGGGTGGGCTCACGCAAGCTCGTGGGATGGGCCGTGTTCTTCTCCACCGCCGTGGCCGCCCTGGCCGTGAACCTGGGCTACCACGGCTTTTGATGACCACGGATCTCCACCGGGGCTCGGGCGGATGGCCGGGCCGGCCTTGCTTGCCGCCCTACATCTGTGCACCGGCATCCCGGTGCACAGATGTAGGGCCCACAAACGGGCACCGGTCCGGACCCGAGCCGGCGCGGCAAAGCGCGCGTGGGATTACAGCCACCACCTCTGTTGGACTTCCCACATCTGGATGGGCGCGCCTTGGTAGAAGTTGCTTGAGGGCACGTCGATGTCCACTCCGGAAGAGTCCCAGGCCCGAAGGAAAATGCTGCCGTCTCCGTTGTAGGTGAGCCACCACCGCTGGAGGTAGCCGCCGTTGCACTACTGGATCTGCACCGTCGAACCCCAGCCGTTTCCGGTGCGGCCCAGGCACAGCCAGCGGTCAACGACCGAAGTCGGCAGGTGCGACACCCGCGGCAGCATCCTGACAGCCGGAGACGTTGTGGCACACGTGTTTCGGACGACCCCGAACGGACTCGAACAACGGCGCTCCAGTTTGGCAGAGCCGGGTCGAAGTCAGGTCAGGCCGGCGTCGTGCACGAGGAGGGCGGCCTGGACACGGTTGGTCAGGCCCAGTTTGGCCAGGGCACGGCTCACGTGTGCCTTGACGGTGGTCTCGGCCATGTCGAGCTCGCGCGCAATCTCCGCATTGGACAGTCCACGCCCGACGGCTCGGGCCACGTCCAGCTCGCGCTCGGTGAGCACGGTCAGCCGCCGGCGGGCTTGCTGCGCCTGCGAGTGGCCGCGCTCGGTGAACGACGTGATGAGCCTGCGCGTGATGGTGGGCGAGAGCATGGCGTTGCCCGCGGTCACGATGCGCACGGCCTCGGCCAGGTCGCGCGGCGGGGTGTCCTTGAGCAGGAAGCCGACCGCGCCCGCGCGCAGCGCCGCGTGCACATACTCGTCCATGTCGAACGTCGTGAGCATGACCACCTTGGGCGGCTGGGGGAGCGTGCTGATCTCCTCGGCCGCGCTGAGGCCGTCGCGCCCGGGCATGCGCACGTCCATGAGGACGACGTCGGGCTTGTGGCGGCGGGCGGCCTCGACCGCCTCGTTGCCGTCGCGCGCCTCGGCCACGATGGCGATGTCGCCCGCGGCCTCGAGGATCATGCGCAGCCCCTGACGCACCAGCGCCTCGTCGTCGACGAGCAGGACCCGGATCATGCCGGCAAATCCGTGGGCGAGGCCGGCAGCACGGCGCTAATGGTGAAGCCGCCGTCGAGGCGGGCGCGCGACTCGAACCGCCCATACAGCAGGGCGACCCGCTCACGCAGGCCGATCAGGCCCAGGCCGCTGCCTGGCAGGCGCTCCCGCCCGGCCGCGGGCGCACCGTTTTCGACCCTTATCTCCAGGGTGGTCTCCGAGTATCGGAGGGTCACTGCCGCCCGCGCGCCGGCCGCATGCTTGACGACATTGGTGAGTGCCTCCTGCACCACCCGAAACGCAGTGCGTTGCACGACCGTCGGCAGCTCCCTCCGCGTACCCTCCGAATGGAAATCCACCTGAACGCCCGCGGCGCGCGTCTGATCCAGGAGCCGCGGCAGCTCCGAGAGATCCGGCTGCGGCGCCAGCGACGCCTCGTCGGTGCGCAACACCCCAAGCACCTGGCGTAGCTCGGTCAGGGCCTCCCGGCCGGTGGTGCGGATGAGCGCGGCCTCACCGGCCGACCGCTCGTCGGGCGCGTTGACCTCCATCGCGCCCGCGTGCAGGACCATCAGCGCGACCCGGTGGGCGACGACGTCGTGCATCTCGCGGGCGATGCGCGTGCGCTCCTCCTGCCGGGCCTGCTCGGCCCGCGCCGCCTGCTCGGACTCCAGCCGCTCGGCCCGCTCCCGCAGGCCCGCGACGACCTGCCGGCGCGCGTTGACCCACAGCCCCACGGCATATGGCAGTCCAATCAGGACACACAGGGTGAACCATCCGGTGATGTCGAACCGGTTGGGCACGAGCACCAGTGCGGACGCGCCGAGGAGGAACGCGATGGCCACGGGCCGCCGGGTCAGCCGGACCGCGCCGTAGTAGGCGGCGACGGCCATGGCCGGGAAGAGGCTGAGGGTGAGCCAGCCCGCGGCGGCGACGGCGAACAACGGCAAGACCCAGCGCCGGGCGAGGCAGGCGGCAACGCCGCAGGCCAGCCCGATCAGGAGGGCGGCCTCCTCGCCGAGCGGGTTGTCGTTGTCGAGGAACTGCAGGGCCGTGGCGCCGAACACACCCACGCCGAGCACCGGCGGGGCGAGCTTGCGCGCCCATCGCGTCACCAGGTGCTCCCTCACGCGCTCGAGACTAAGCCGGAACGGCGCGCGACGCCTACAACTTTGGTGGGGGGTGTGATCGACTTCCGCAGGATTTCAGCTCGCTTTGAGACGGCGATGTTATAGCGCATGACAACCAAGAGCACGGCCGCACGGGCCGTGGAGCTGACCAAGATATACGGGCAGGGTGAGGCCCGCGTGGCGGCGCTCGACTGCGTCGACGTCGAGTTTTACCAGGGCGAGCTGACCGCCATCATGGGACCGTCCGGCTCCGGCAAGTCGACCCTGATGCACTGCGTGGCCGGGCTCGACAAGGCGACCAGCGGCCGCACCTGGGTCGGCGACACCGAGCTCACCAAGCTCAGCGACGACGCGCTGACCGCGCTACGCCGCGACCGGGTCGGCTTCGTGTTCCAGGCGTTCAACCTGCTGCCCACGCTCACAGCCTGGGAAAACATCGTGCTGCCACTGGACTTGGCCGGCAAGCGGGTCGACCGGGCGTTCGCCGACACCATCGTCAACGCTGTGGGCCTCGCCGACCGGCTCAAGCACCGGCCCTCGCAATTGTCCGGTGGCCAGCAGCAGCGTGTCGCGTGCGCCCGCGCGCTGATCACCCGGCCGGACGTCATCTTCGCGGACGAACCGACCGGCGCGCTCGACTCGCACTCGTCCAAGGAACTGCTGGACTTCCTGCGGCGCAGCGTGGACGAGCTGGGCCAGACCGTCGTGATGGTCACCCACGACGCGACGGCCGCCTCCTACGCCGACCGGATCATCAAGCTCGCCGATGGAAGGGTGCAGTAGATGCTGCGGGCGATGTTGCGTGACATGCGGGCGCACCTGGGCCGGGTCGCCATGACGCTGGTGGCCATCGTGCTCGGCGTGGGCTTCGTCGTGGCCACCTGGGTGGTTTCGGACTCGGCCGCCGAGACCATCGCGAATGGACAGTCGCGTTCGGACTTCGCGGTCATCGTCGAGACCGGCGAGCGGGACCGGCTTTCTTCCATAGCCCGTGCGGAAGGCGTCGTGTTTGGATACTCGGCGCTGGTGAAGACGGACGGCAAGCTGGGCACCGGATACTGGCCTGGGCAGGCAGGCACCGACTGGGACGCGAGCGAGCGGTTCCACCTCGTCGGCGGGCGCGGCCCGGTGAAAGACGGCGAGGTCGCGCTCGAGGAGCGGGCCGCGCAGGACGCGGGCTACGCCGTCGGCTCCACCGCCCGCCTGCTGCGCCAGGACGGCACCAGCCAAAGCGTTGCCGTGGTCGGCATCTACACCTATCGCAAGGCGACCGCCGATGAGCAGGTCCCGGTCGTCGCCTACGACGAGGCGACGGCGCTGCGCCTGATGGAAGGTGCCTTCACCAGGGTCGAGCTTTTCGGCGCCGACCCCGACGCGATCGCGGCTCAGGTCCGTGCGGCCGGCTTCGACAATGCCAGGACACAGGCCCAAATCGTCGAGGAGCGGGCGCGGGAGGCCAGCCGCGACGCCGAGGTGGCGCGCAACTTCCTGCTCGCGTTCGCCGGGGTCGCGCTGATGGTCGGGATGTTTGTCATCGCCAACACGTTCACGATGCTTGTGGCGCAACGCACCCGGCACTTCGCGTTGCTGCGCGCGGTCGGGGCCAAACGGCGGCAGGTGCGCCGGGCGGTGCTTGGAGAGGCCGCGGTGATCGGGCTCGCCGGCTCGACCATCGGCGCCGCGCTCGGTGTGCTCCTGGGCTGGGTCGCGATGACCCTGTTGCGGACCACCGGGGAAACCGTGATGTTCGCGGTTTCCCCGGCTGCGATTCTCATCGGGTACCTCGTGGGCGTGTTCGTGACCGTCGTGGCCGCATACGGCTCGGCCCGGCGGGGCGCGGCCGTGCCGCCCGTGGCCGCGCTCGGCACGGACTATGCGCTGCCACGCCGTTCGCTGATCGTCCGCAGCGTGCTCGGTTTCGCCGCGCTCGGCGGCGGGACCACCGCAGTGCTGCTCACCTCCGGCAAGACGCTCACGGAACTGCAGCGCGTGGTCGGCATGGCGGGCGCGCTGCTCGGCTGGCTGGGCATCCTGCTGCTGGCCCCGCTGCTCGCGTCCGCGATCCTATTGCCACTGTCGCGATTGGTCAGTCGGCGCGGCGGTGTCGTGGCGCGACTGGCCGTGCGCAACGCGATCCGTGACCCGAGGCGCACGGCCGCGACCGCGTCGGCTCTGATGATCGGGCTCGCCCTGGTGACGGCCTTCGCCACGGTCGGCGAATCGCTGAGCGAGGCGTTCTCTAAAATCATAAAGTCCGAGATCCGGGCGGAAACGCTTATGGTACGGGGGGTTTCGGGCCCGCTCCAGGCCGACGTGCTGCAGAAGGCGCCCGGCAACGTGACGGCCGTCTTCTTCACCGATGGGCTGGTCGACGGCGACGAACGGCCCTACACGGTGATCAAGGGGGACGGCGCGGGCCTGGCGCGCGAGCTGCCGCGCGGCGGCGCGCTCGTGCCGCCCCGGCTCGGCAAAAAGGTCGGCGACACGGTCACGGTCGACGGAAAGCCGTTGCGCGTCAACGGGATCTACGACGACGAGAGCTTCGTGTTCACCGGCGTGGTCATCGACGACCCGGCACTGCTGCCATCCGGGGACAAAGCGTCCTATTTGGATGGTGTGTACGTGACGGGAGCCGACCGCAAAGCGCTGGACGCGGCATTCGCCGATCGGCCCGACATCGTCGTGCAGGACCGCGCCGAGCTGATCCAGGAATTCATCGGCCCGCTGGGACTGGCCCTGGCCATCGTCTACGCGCTGCTGGGCGCGGCCGTGCTCATCGCCGTGTTCGGCGTGGTCAACACGCTGGCGCTGTCGGTGCTCGAGCGCACACGCGAAATCGGCGTGTTCCGTGCGGTCGGCGCCTCGCGCGGGCTCGTGCGGCGGGCGATCCGGCGGGAGAGCGTCGTCATCGCCCTCTACGGCGGGCTGTTGGGCGTCGGCGTGGGCGTGCTGCTGGGCGGCGTGATGCAGCACGTCATCCTCACGACACCCATCCTGTCGATGGCCGTGCCGCTGCCCATGGTCGCGGGCGCGCTCGGCGGCATGGTCGTGGTCGGCGTGCTCGCGGCCCTGTGGCCCGCGCGCCGGGCAGCCCGCACCGACGTCCTGGCCGCGATCGCTACGACCTAGCCACCTCGAAGATGGGCACGCCGCTGCGTCCCTGACTCCGCTCGATCACCCGGCCATCGCGAACCAGCACGGCAAGAGCGGAAAGGACGTCCCCCTCAGGCATCTTCAAGCGACGGGCGATTTTGATGGAAGTCTGGCGGTGGTGCGATCGCAGGTCGCCGAGGACGCGATCGGCGAGTGAGGGCTCCGCCGGCGGC
>JBIOYB010000114.1:0-5376 GCA_044869915.1 Allorhizocola sp. | reverse complement strand
GCTGCTGTGTGGCGCGCCGACGGCCCCACAGTAAGGTCGGGCGGATGACGACCTCTCCTGCCATCCGCCCGATCCGCGCGTCCGATGAGGCGCGCTGGCGCGAACTTTGGGACGCCTACACCCGCTTCTACGACCGGTATACCCCGCACAGCGGATTCCTCCGCTACACGTTGCGCCTCCCGCTTTCGTAAAAGGACCCGGCGCCCACCATTTCCCAGGTATCATTCAAGTTCATGATTCCGTCTTCGGGATGGCCTATGAGCGATGCGGATTTTGAAGACCTGGAGTTCACCAGCCTGCCCAACGTCGCCTCGGCTCGCCTGTCGGCCTTGCTTGGTGAGCATCCGGAGCTCGACGCCGCCGCCCGTGAGCTCGTCGAGCTGCTCAAGGATCCGCCGGAGGTGAGCCTGCATTGGGGCAATTTCTCTTCTCCGAGCACCGCATCCAGCTCGCCGAATTCGACCTCCTCGCCGGCGCCGACCCCGCGCCAGAGCTGATCGCACCGCTGAAACAGTCCCGGGTGAGCCGGGTGCTGCTGCTGGTGAAGTACATCCTCGACGGCTCACCAGATCTCCGCGAGGCGGCCCGGCTCCTTTGCGAGGCACACGATGCCGACGCCATGGCGGTCAACGACGTGCTGATCAGCCCGTGGGTCGCCCGTTGGGCTGCCGTTTGCGCGGGCGATCTCGCTCAGCTGCGCGCGCAGTCGCTTCATCGCGCGCACGGCCGCTGAGGTGTTCTTGGCGCCGAGATGGCGAATGAGTTGATCCCGAGTGACTTGTCGCTGGCGCTCGATACGCGCGTCCATGTTGCTCCCCATGAGCCGTTATACGCACCGCGATCGTATTGTTACGCAGAGAACATTGCAAGTCTTCGATGTTTCTTCGAGCAGGGGGCGCGCGCGACCGGTCCAGCACTTAAGCGATATAGTTCGGCCCGCTGAAATTTCTCGATCGGAAACGGATGGTCATCTGGGAATGCAGAATACGAGCGCTTCGCCCACCGGCGACAGGGTCATCGCCGCGGTCGTGCAGATAGGATCGTTCCTCTTCGACACGGCCAAGACGCTCGAAAAGGCCGAGACATATATCCGCAAGGCCGCTTCGGAGGGTGCGCAGCTTGTCGTGCTGCCGGAGGCGCTGCTCGGGGGATACCCGAAAGGGCTGAACTTCGACGTGCACGTCGGCTCACGTTCGCCCAAGGGCCGGGAGGAGTTCCGGCGCTATGCCGCATCAGCCATCGACGTGCCGGGACCCGAGACGGCGACACTGTCCCATCTCGCCGGTGAGCTGGGAATACATCTGGTGATCGGCGCGATCGAGCGGCAAAACGGCACCCTCTTTTGCGACGCGCTATTTTTCGGCCCGAACGGGGGTTTGGTCGGGGTGCATCGCAAGCTGGTCCCGACCGGGGCGGAGCGCTTCCTGTGGGGCTACGGCGACGGATCGACGATGCCGACCGTGCCCATGGGCAGTGCCGTCCTGGGCGCGGCGATCTGCTGGGAAAACTACATGCCGCTATTCCGCACGGCCATGTATGCCAAGGGCGTGACCGTCTGGTGCGCGCCGACAGTCGACGACCGGGACTCCTGGCTGGCGACCATGCGGCACATCGCGCTCGAGGGCCGGTGCTTCGTGCTGGCCGCCGCACAGTTCGTCACACGGGCCGACTACCCGGACGATGTCGATCCCATTCAAGGCAACGATCCGCGGACCGTGCTGATCGGGGGCGGCAGTGTCATCGTCTCCCCGCTCGGTGAGGTTGTCGCCGGGCCGCTGCGCGACCAGGAGGGCTTTCTCCTCGCGGAGCTGGACCTCGACGACATCACCCGGGCGCGGTTCGACTTCGACGCGGTGGGCCACTACGCCCGCCCGGACGTCTTCGAGTTGCGCGTCGACGAGCGCGTGCTCGACCCCAGGCTCGACGTGACGCCACACCTGCAATCCGTCGTATCGACCGCACGAGACGAATGACGGCGGCGGCCCGGCGTCCGTCAGGTCGTGCGTCGGGCCTTCCGATCGGGACTGGCGCTCGAGTCCCGCACCACCAACTCGGGCTCGAAGACGACCTGCCGGTGCCGGTGGTGCTCACCGTCGTTGATCTCCCCGTGCAGGAGCTCGGCGGCGGTGCGCCCGAGCAGCTCGCGCGGTTGCGCCACGGACGACAGCGGGACGGCCGCGGCTGCCGCGTACTCGATGTCGTCGTATCCGACGATGGCCACGTCGCCGGGCACGGCCAGCCCACGCCGGGTCATCTCCTGCAGCACGCCCAGCGCCAACAGATCGTTGGCGCAGAACACCGCCGTGGGCCTGCGCCCGGCCGGCAGATCGGCGATTTTCTCGCCGGCCAACCGGCCGTGCGCCGTGGTCAGCGCCGGCATCTCGAGCACGCTGAGCTTGACGCTCTTGTTTGCGGCCTGGTGCTCGGCCACGACCGCGGCCGCGCCCGCGTGCCTGTCGCCCACCTGGGCGATCGATGCCGGCCCGCCCACGAAGGCGATGTGCCGGTGCCCGCTGTCGACCAGGTGCGCCGCCGCGAGCCGCCCGCCCAGCACGTCGTCGACCGCCACCGAGCACCGGTTGCGCGTGCGCGAACCCCGGTCGACGAGCACCACCGGGATCCCGTTGCGGATCATCTGCTCGAGCCGCTCGTTGGAGCCGTTGTCCACGGGCGTGATCAGCACCCCGCGCACCCGCTGCTCCTCCAGCTGGTCGAGGTGGCGCCGCTCGCGCGACGGGTTCTCGTCGCTGTTACAGACGATCACCATCGCGCCGGAGTTGTCGAGCGCGGCCTCGGCGCCGCGGACCACGTCGGTAAAGAACGGGTTCGCGACGTCGAGCACCACGACAGCGACCGTGCGGCTATGCCCTGCGCGCAGCTGCCGCGCCGAGTCGTTGCGCACGTATCCGAGCGTGCTGATGGCATCGAGCACCCGCTGTCTGGTCGCGGGCGCCACCAGATCGGGCCGGTTGAGCACGTTGCTGACGGTGCCGATGGACACCCCGGCCCGGCGGGCAACCTCCTTGATGCTGCTGCTGGTTGCCATGCCAGAACGATATTCGAGCCTTGAAACGTGTCAAGAATGAATACCCGACTCAGCGCGTCCCCAGCACGGATACCTCCCCTATTCGGCCGAAACCTATGGGCTTGACGCGCACGTAACGGCCCAATCCGGTGAAGTCGACCCGGCCGGCCTTGCCGCGCGCCGCCTGGACCCAATGGCGCCCATCCATAGACGTTTGGACGAGGAAGCGACCTGACGCCACGACCCCCGTCAGCTCGCGGATGCGGCCGAGGTCGGCGACCTTCCATCCGCCGCGCCAGCGCAAGCGCGCCGCGAACTCCAGCGGGATCTCCTCGGCCGTGTAGCGGGTGTAGTTGTACAGCTTCTTGGCCTGCGGCAGCGGCCGCCCGGTCACCTTGGCGCCCAGATCGCACGGCGCGCCGGCGAACACGTGCGCCGCCACACCCATGACATAGGTCAGCACCTCGGTGCGGTCGTCGCCGCAGATGTCGCCGCGCACCATGCGCCCGTCCACCGGGAACGTGGCCACCCGGTTGCCATTGCCGTCCCAGATCCCGGCGACGACGCCGCAGCCGCGATTCCACGAGAGCAGGTGGTCGCCGTAGCGGCCGTCCCAGTTGTGCAGTGGCTCGGTCACCGTGCCCCAGCAGCCGAGGCTGTCGCGGACCTCCTTCCACAGCAGCTCGCCGGTGGACGACACGACATAGTTCGAGTCCTTGCCGTTGGCGGCGGTCCGGTCGACCCGGTCGAGCCCCGCGACCTCGAGGCCGGGCAGGTCGGGGCGGAAGTCGCCGAGGCCGACCTGCTGCGCCTCGACCGCGTCCAGGTTGCGCCAGAGGAGGTTTCCATTTGAGTGGTACACATTGGTGCTGTCGCCGCCGAGGCCTGCCCCGCCGAACAGGACGTCTTCGCGCCCGTCGCCGTTGATGTCGCCCACGCCGATCGAGTCGGGGTGGTCGGCCATGTCCGCGGTCCACAGCTTCACGCCGTCGGGGGTGAGGAAGTCGTATCCGCCGATGAGCTCCTGCCGCCCGTCGTCGTCGAAGTCATGCGGGTAGGGCCGGTGCCCTGTGGTCCCGCGGTGCGTCCACAGTAGACGGCCCTGGTCGTCGAGCGCCCACAGCTGGTTGTATCGATCCTTGAGCAGGATGTCCCGCGGTGTCGGCGTGCCGCGGAAATTGGCGATGACGAGGGTGTCGTGCGCCTCCGGGTGCGGCAGCGCAAACGCGCGCACGAACGCGCCCGTCCGCCCGTCGAAGACGCGGAACTCGTTGTCCATCACGGCCAGGATGTCGTTGTCGCCGTCGGCGTCGATGTCGTAGATCTCGGCCGGGATGTCGGTGCCGTTGTTGGTCACGCGCGGGTCGGGCGTGCCGATCTGCCAAAGCATCCGGCCGGTCCCGATGTCGTATGCGGTCAGCGCCTGCGTCTGCCGGCCGATGAACCGGTCGTCGGCAGACCAGGTGGGCTGCATGAGCACGAGGTCGAGGCGGCCGTCGCCGGTGACGTCGCCGAGCAGCGCGCGGGCGCCGGTGCCCGCCGCGCTCGTGTCGAAGCTCGTAATGAGTTGGGGCTCAAGGGATGGGGCCGGCGCAGGCGCGGTGGCGACGCCGAACGTCGCCATGAGCCCGGCCAGCGCGAGATGCTGGATCATGGGATCACCTTCAAGAACGTTTCAACCGTTGTTTGCCTTGCAAAGCGGCTGGCATCGACGTTCGTCACCGCAATGATTCCACTAACCCCCATCACCCGCAAACGTCCTGGTTGTTAACGCTCACTCTTGACACAACACATTCATCGGCATACGTTCCCTCATCAAAGCGGCTGATCGAATCGTTTCAAGGAGGGGGCATGCGCAAAACGATCGTGGCTGTGATGCTCCTCGCCCTCACGGCATGCGGTTCAAACGAGCAGAGCGGCGGCAACGTCACCATCCGCTTCGACTGGTGGGGCAACCCCGACCGGGCGGAGCTCACGGAGAAGGCCATCACTCTGTTTGAGGACAGAAACCCCACCATCAAGGTGGACACGTCGTACGCCGAATTCAACGCCTACTTCCAAAAGCTCGTCACGCAGATCGCGGGCGGGGGCGCGCCCGACGTGTTCCAAATGGACTATCGGTATGTACGCGAATACGCCGACCGCAACCAGCTCGCGCCGCTCGACAGTGGACCGTCCAAGGTGGACACGTCGCTGGTGACGCAGCAACTGCTGTCCGGCGGCACCGTCAACGGCAAGCTCTACGGCATCCCGCCGACACAGAACACGCAGGAGTTCAGCTACGACTTCGCCCAATGGGAGCAGTCTGGCGCCGTACCCCCCAAAGAAGGCTGGACCTGGACGGACCTGAA
>JBIOYB010000113.1:0-17582 GCA_044869915.1 Allorhizocola sp. | reverse complement strand
GCGCCCGAGCCGTTTCAGCACGAGGAAGTACGCCGCGAACAGGCCATAGATCGCGGTCGAGGCGCCGACGGAACCGGGGGGATTCGGCGAGAAGATGTAGCACGCCACGTTGCCGCCGAGCCCGCTGAGCAGGTAGAGCGCGGCGAACCGGATCGGGCCGAGCGCCGCCTCCAGCGAACGCCCGAGCACCCACAACGCATACATGTTCAGCACCAGGTGGATGATGCCGACGTGCAGGAACATCGCGGTGATCAGGCGGTAGTAGGCGCCGTCGTCGACGCCCGTGTAGACCGTCGTGTCGTTGATGAACTGGAACGAGGGGCCGATCACACCGCCGAGATAGTTCAGCTCGTTGGATCCTCGGAAGATCGAGCCGCCGAACGCCGCCAGCCCGATGACGAACACGGCCACGTTGAGAAAGACCAGGATCTTGGTGACGTAACCTTGCACGCCGATCTGGGAGCCACCGAAATGGGTGAGGGCCGGGCGCTGCGAGCGCCGGCCCTCCGCCACGCACTCCGGGCATTGGTGGCCCACTGACGCGACTACCATGCACTCGGGACAGATCGGTCTATCACACCGCGTGCAGCGGATATAGGTCTCCCGCCCGGGGTGGCGGTAGCAGACAGGGATCGTCGGTTGACCACTCTGGGCGGGCGATGTCACTAGACGAGATTAGCGCTCGATCTCAACTCGCTCGATGGTGACGGCTTCGCGGGGTTTGTCCCCGGCATCCGTCTCGATCTTGGAGATGGCCATCACCACGCCCTCCGACTCGGGGTCGGCGACCCGCCCGAAGATCGTGTGCTTGAAGTTTAGCCAGGTCGTCGGCCCGACGGTGATGAAAAACTGCGAACCGTTGGTGCCCGGCCCGGAGTTGGCCATCGCCAGCAGGTAGGGCCGATCGAAGGTCAGCTCGGGATGCGGCTCATCGGCGAACGTATATCCCGGGCCGCCCCGGCCGGTCCCCGTCGGATCTCCGGTTTGGATCATGAACCCATCGATGATCCGGTGGACCGGCACGCCATCGTAATAGGGCCCACTGATCGGCACCCCGGTGCGCGGGTCGGTCGCGCCCTGCCGCGTCCCCTCGGCCAGCTCCACAAAGTTACGCACGGTCTTGGGCGCGTGGTTGGGGAACAGCTCAAGGCGGATCGCGCCATGATTGGTATGCAAAACGGCTCTGGTTGGCACGCTGTCTGCCACGTGTATCTCCTTGTTCATTTGCGTCCTGGTAGCAGGGGAGATTCTCCCATGTGCCTGTTATGGGGCCGCCCGACGGGGCAGGATGGCAAGGAAAGCACTACGGATGCGGGGGCATCCGAAAGGCGGGGGATCATGTTGGGATTGTCGAGAAAGACCCGTGCGGAGCTGATGCGCTCCGAGCTCGGAGAGAGCTGGGAGCACTTCCTCGCCGCGGCGACCCACGCGGCCAACGGTGTCGGCAAATCCGTCGGACCGCGCACCTACCAGATGCGTGACCTGGCCTCACGTGGCTGGGACGTCACCACGCACGCCTTCACGCCGCTGGCGTTGGCCTACCGCGAAGGCGCAGCCGATGCGACAGCCGCGGCGTTGAAGCTGAGAGGCAAGCGGATCAAGGCGCACAAGAGGGGAAGGAACGTGTCCAATAAGAGGGTGGGCCTGCTGATCGGGCTGCTCGCCGCCGGTGCCGTCATCGGCGCGGCCGGTGCGCTGGTCGTGCGCCGCCGCAAGCGCCAGCACTGGGCGGAATACGAGCCGGGCGAGGCGTTCGACTCGATGTCGGCCGAGGCGCGATCGATGGCCGGCAAGGCCGCCGAAAAGAGCGGCGAAGCCATGGACAAGGTGAGCCACCGCGCGGGCCGGGCGATGGACAAGGCGGGCGAGAAGCTCCAGTCGACGGGCTCGTCGATGCGCAAGACCGACTACAAGTCGGATTTCAAGTCCAAGTCCGACGACGCGGCCGAGGCCGTGAACGACGCCACCGACGACTTCAAGTCCAAGCTGCGCTGACCACTCGACTACAACCAGCCGTTGCGGCGCAACGCGCGGTACAGGCCAAAGGAGATCGCCAGCATCACCCCGAGCATGAACGGATATCCGAACTTCCAGCCCAGCTCGGGCATGTGATCAAAGTTCATCCCGTAGACGCCGGCTATCGCCGTCCACACGGCGGCGATGGCCGCCCATGATGCGATCTTGCGCATGTCGTTGTTTTGGTCGACGGTCACCTGCGCCAGGCGGGCCTGCATGATCGAGATCAGCAGGTCGTCGAACGCGTTGATCCGCTCGACGACGCGTGCGAGATGATCCTGTACGTCCCGGAAGTACTTGCGCAGTTCCTTGGGGATCTCGGGGGTGTCGGACACCAGCGCGAGCATGGGCCGCTGCAGCGGGATCACGGCCCGCTTGAACTCGACCAGCTCCCGCTTGAGCTGGTAGATGCGCTGCATCCGCCCGCTGGACTTGGACTCGCGGGCGAACACCTGCTCCTCGATCGCGTCGACATCCTGGGCGATGCCGTCCGACGCGGACAGATACAGGTCGACCACCTGGTCCATGACGCCGTAGGCGACCGTCCACGGGCCCTGCCTGAGCAGTTCGGGCTTGCGCTCGAGCCGCTCACGCACGGGCTTGAGCCGGCACGCCTCGCCGTGCCGCACGGTGATCACGAAGTCCCGGCCCAGCAGGAGCATGATCTGTCCGGTGTCGACCACTTCGGAGCTCTCGGTGAGCTCGGCGTGCTCCACGTAACGCGCGGCGCGCAGTGCCATGAACCACACCTCGCCGAACTGCTCCAGCTTGGGCCGCTGCCCGGCCGCAACGACGTCCTCGACCGCGAGCTCGTGCAGCCCGAAAGCCTCGGCGATGCCGGTCATCTGGGCCTCGGTCGGCGCGTACAGCCCGAGCCACACGAACGCGTTGCGCGTGCCGCGCGCCTCCTTGAGCGCGTCTTGGTAGTCGAGGATCCCTTCGCCGCGGCGGATGCCGTCCACGTAGAGCGCGCAGTCCACGATCGCGTCGTGGTCGTTGGCCGGTTGTTTCGGCACGCCCGCGCCGGCCGTCTCCGACGCCCACATCCTGCTCATGGCCCGCGCTCTGGCGGCGAACGCCCGCGTCAACCGCTCACTGCTGGTCTTGAAATTCTCGTTGGCCACGGCGTCCACCTCCCGCGATCAGACAAACGTCACCCGTCAGGTTAGCCGTGGACCAACCAACCCCTGGGCCGCCATCACGAGTCCCGTTTCCGACGGACCGCCGCCGCTGACTCCGGCCCCCACCGCAACCACCCGCCCGAATACCTTCCGGCCGCCACCATCCCCGCGATTCCCCGCGATCCGCATCGCCGCGCCGCAGTCACCCCCGCCAAACTTCCCGATCTCCGCTGCCCCCGCAATCCGCATCGCACGCGCGTTGCTTCGCACGCGCAAATAAGCAGGGTGCCGGGTGGACCGTCCGCGATCGGGGGGATGGGGGTGCGGGCGGCCCACCCGGTTTTTGAGAAGGTGCGGCAAGCGCACTAGAGCGCATGCCCACCTTCTGGGAACGACACCCGGGGTGGGGGTGGGTGACGCTCCTCAGGGGGATGGAAGGCAAAGTCTGTGCGTCACCGTGTATGCCTGCGCAAGACAATGACGCCCGACGCATTGTGATCCGCGCGGCAGGTGCTAAGGAAGGCGATGGTTCTGTCGGTTTCCTGACAGAACCATCGTCGGATTAGTGATTTTTCAACCTCGTACGGCTTCGACCGCTTCGGCCAGTCGGCGCACACCCTCGTCGACCTGGTCCAACGTGACCGCGCTGAACGCCAGGCGCAATTCGTGCTCACCGCCCTCTAGCAGGAAGTCTGAGCCCTTGACGACGGCGACGCCGCGCTCGGCGGCGGCCGGTGCGAGCTTGTCTACGTGCACGTCTTCCGGCAATTTGACCCAGAGGAAGTACCCTCCATCGGGCTCCGTCAATTCGATGCCCGGGATCCGGCGACGTAACGATTCGGCCAAGACCGTTGCCCGGTCGGCCAATGCGGCCGCGACCGTCGCGATTGAACGGTCGATGTCGCCGGACACGCAGAACTCGTGCACGATCCCCTGCGCGACCTGCCCGGCCGAGATGTAGAGGTTGGTCGCGCGCTTGGCGATGTCGTCGATCAGTGCGGTCGGCCCGACCAGGTATCCGACGCGGACCCCCGGGCACACGGTCTTGGTGAACGAACTGGCGTGCACCACGACCCCGGCCGTGTCCAGCGAGAGCATCGAAGGCAGCGTGTCGCCCCGGAAGCGGATGTCCGCGTACGGATCGTCCTCGAAGATCGTGAAGCCGTATTGGCCCGCGAGCGCGAGCAACTCCTGCCGGTTGGCCAGGGAAAGCGTGATGCCGGCCGGGTTTTGGAAGTTGGGGATGATGTGCGCCAGGCGCGGCCGCACGCCCGACTCCAGCAGGGCGCGCACCTGCGCGACGTCGATGCCGTCGGGCCCCAGCGTCACCTGGTGGATCACCGCGCCCCGGTTGCGCAGGTTGAGCAGCGTCCGGTCGTATGTGGGCTTCTCGACGATCACGTGGTCGCCGGGCCTGACCAGATAGTCGAAGATGAACGCGTCGGCCTGCAGCGAGCCGTTCGTCACGAGCACCCGATCCGCCTCGACCGCGTGCCGGTCGGCGATCCACTTGCGCAGCGGCGGATACCCATATGAGGTCCCGTAGGCGGTGATCCCGGCCGGATCGGCCTCAAAGGCGCGGACGGCGGCGTCAGACAGGCCCTTGATGTCGATGATGTCCAGGCTGGGCGCGCCACGGGCGAACGAGATGAGCTGCTCGACCGGCTGCGCGACGCCAAGAGGAGCTGCTGTCTTTTCGCGAGGCGAGGCGTCGCGGCCCGGCATTACTGTCATGCCGGACAGCCTAACGCCGCCCCTTGGCTGGTCAGACGGTGGCTGGGGCCTCTGTCCGCCGTTTGGACCACTCGCGCATCAGGTCGCGCACGGACAGCACACCGATCACCTCGTTGTCCTCGACCACCGCGAGATGCCGGAAGCCGCCGCGCGTCATCACGGTCGCGGCCTCCTCGAGGCTCCAATTGGGGTCCGCGTAGACCGCGTCCCACGTGATGTGGTCGCGGCACGTCTCCACGTCGGGGTCGCACCCCCGGCCGATGGCATAGAGCATGTCGCGCTCGGTCATGATCCCGCGGCCTTCGCCCTCGGGGTCGTGAATGACCGCCGATCCGACGTGCCGCTGCATCATCAGCTGGGCTGCTTGCCGCAATGTGTGTTCTGGGCCGATCAACAGGACCGGCTTGCTCATCGCCTGGCGGACGGGAACTGGCTGCATGATCAATCACTCCCTCGGAACGCAACCCCGCTGAAACGCACCGTACGGACATCGTGACCGTCTTGTGGGCAACTCACAAGACTTGTTATGGAATGAGGTTTGTGCTGCGTGTAGCCGACTTCTATGCCGCCAACCGGGGCGGGGGGATCTACTCCGAGGCAATCAGTCAGCGCCTCGGCGCTGTGATCGCCCTCTACGCTGCGCGATTGCGCCTGCCACCCACGGTGATCACGCTCGTGGGGCTGGCGATCAGTGTGGGCGCTTCGGCGCTGCACGAATTCGGGGTGATCGCGCTTTTGGGGTGGCAGGTGGCCTATGCCATGGACTGCGCCGACGGGCAGCTCGCGCGGGTGACCGGCCGGGCGAGCCCGGCGGGGGCCCGGGTCGACGTGCTCGCCGATGTCGTCTCGCATGTCGCGCTGACCGTGGCGCTGGCCGCCGTCGCTCGCCCGCCGCTGTGGCTGGCCGTTGTTTTTGCCGGTACCTGGATGGTCAACGTGATCACGAGTGTGCTCGGCGGCGCACCCATGGTGCGGGCCCGCCTTCGGTTGATCAAGGTGGTGCGCGATTACGGGGCCATCGTGCTGGTCGCGGGGCTGATCCTGATGTTCGCGCCGACCGCGATGATCTGGTTTGTCTGGTTCTACGCGCTCGTGAACACGGCGTTCCTGCTGGTGAGCCTGATTCACGCGGCGCGGGCCGCGCTGGCCGGTTAGGCCCGGCTTCGAGTTGCACCAGCCATTTCCGCGAAATGGCGCGGATCATCGCGCGGTGGCGCGGCGGGTGGGCCGGCCGTCAGGCGCGCAGGACCGAGCGATAGATGTCCAGCAGCTGAGCCGTGACCACGCGGGGGTGGAAGCGCGCCAGGTAGCGGGCGCGGGCGGCGTCGACCAGGTCGTGGTCGAGCGCTTCGCGCAACGCGCGAGCCCACGCGTCGACCGTCGGCGGCACGATCCACCCGGCGGGGCCGATGATGTCCGCAATGCCGCCCATTGGCGTGCCCATCACGGGACGCCCATTGGCCAGGGAATCGATCGCGATCGTGGGGTGCACGTCGGCGAGCAGCGACGGCACGGCCACGACCGCGCAGGCCCGGATCTCGTCGCGGATCTGGGCGGGCGACAGGCGGCCAAGGGTGCCGATCGCGCGCAGCGGGCCGTCGCCCGCGATCCGCAGCGGGACGCCCGCCCGCGCGCACGCCTCGACCAGCAGCCCGACCCCCTTCTCCGGTGTCAGGCGGCCCGCGAAGAACACGCCGTGCCCTCTCGCCGAAGGCGGGCCGGGATCGGGCACGGCATTGGGCTTGATCACGATCCGGTCGGGCGCGATGCCGAAGTCGTGCAGATGCCCGGCCACCAACCGGTTGGGCGCCAGAAAGGCGTGCACCAGCCGCCATGTCGACCGATGTACGGCCAAAGCCGTTGCCATGACGGCACTTTGCGCCCGCGAGCCGCGGTAGCAGGCGTGCACGATCGCGGGCGTGCCCAACACGCGCCCGTGGCAGTCGTGGCACTCGTGGCCGTCGCGGAAGTACAGCCCGGACACGCACACGTGCCGATAGTTGTGCACGGTCTGGACCACCGGCACGCCCGCGTGCGAGGCCGCGCGCACGATCCACGGCGAGATCAGCGGATACGGGTTGTGCAGGTGGACCACATCGACATCGGGCAGCCGCACGGGCGACCAGATCGGCGCGACCGGCAGGGCCAGTTTGCGCCAGAGCGTCGCCTCGTCGGCGAAGGAGTCCATGGACGGCAGCAGCGGCACGACATCGACACCGGCCTCGCGCAGCATGCGGATCTCCTGCTCGACCACCGTGTTCTCCCCCGACGGCAGCGCCGACCGGTAACGGTTGTGCGCGACCAGGACGCGAAGCGCCATATGGAGCACAATAGGTCCGTGCCAGAGTTGCCCGAGGTAGAAGCGCTGACCGCATACCTGCACGAGCGTGCCGTGGGCCTGACGGTCGAGCAGATCCAGGTTTCCGCGATCAGCGCGCTCAAGACCTTCGACCCGCCGCTGTCGGCCGCCTCCGGCCGCACGCTGACCGGCGCGGCCCGCCACGGCAAGTTCCTCGACCTGCGGCTGGGCTCCCCCGGTGGCTCCAGCGGTGACGACGACCTTCACCTGGTCATCCACCTCGCCCGCGCCGGGTGGCTGCACTACCGCGAGGAGCTGCCCAACACCCTGCTCAAGCCGGGCAGCGGGCCGATCGCCCTTCGAGCGCGGCTTTCGGATGGTTCGGGTTTTGATTTGACTGAGGCCGGTACCCAAAAAAAGCTTGCCGCTTACCTGGTTAAAGATCCGAAGCTGGTGCCCGGCGTGGCCAAACTCGGCCCGGATGTGCTCAGCCTCGGCGTTGACGAGCTGGCCGACCTGCTGAAGGGCAAAAACGCGCAGATCAAGGGCGTGCTGCGGGACCAGCAGATCATCGCGGGCATCGGCAACGCCTACTCCGACGAGATCCTGCACGCGGCGCGGATGTCACCGTTCCAGCGCGCCGACAAGCTGACCCGTGCCCAGCTCGAGCAGCTGCACAAGGCGATGGTTGACATCCTCACCGAGGCGGTCACACGCTCGGTCGGGCAGAAGGCGGCCACGCTCAAAGCCGAAAAGCGAGCCGGGATGCGGGTGCACGGCCGCACCGGCCAAAAATGTCCGGTGTGTGGCGACATCGTGCGCGAGGTGTCGTTCGCCGACTCGAGCCTGCAATACTGTGCGACCTGCCAGACCGGTGGCAAACCCCTCGCGGATCGACGCCTTTCGCGCCTTCTTCGCTAGGCAACGCGTTGGGCAGGCCTTCTTTGGCTAGTGGATTTCTGGCCAGTATCCACGTCCATCCAAGCCGGTTATAGTGTGCCGGTCCTGATGTCCGTGGGGTCGCCGACAACCTCGGACATACCGTGCGAGACTGAACGTTGTGGGTAGCACCCGCCAGCAAACACGTTCAACCAGCCCGGCCGTAGCGACGACGACCGGCATCGCAGGGCAGGCAAGCGACGTACGGGAGGACCCAGCAAAGGTGTCAACCAGTGTGAGACATCCGACCCCCGTAGCGGAGCCGCGCCTGCCTAAGCTGACCGGTGAAACTGCTGGCTATCACGCAGATCGGGGCACCAAAGCGGAAACCAACGGCGTTGCCCGGAGCGCGTTCGCTCGACCTGCCGCGAGGCGGGCCAAGTGGCATCGCTACTACGTGTTCTGCCTGATCGTGGCAGACACCGTGTGCGCCATCGCCGGGACGATCGTGGCGGTCGCGCTGTTCACCAACGACCGGGTCACGGCCGGTTTCGACGATGACCAGGTGTTCCAGGCGGTCGCCTACGCGGGCCTGCCCCTGGGCTGGCTGCTGCTGCTGTGGGCAAACGGGGCATACGACCGGCGCGTCGTCGGTGTCAGCACCGAGGAGTTCAAGCGCGTCGTGCGCACGGCCATAGCCGTGCTGGCCACGGTCGCATTCATCGCGTTCGGGGTGAAGAAGGACATCTCGCGGCTCTCGGTGGCCGTGGTCGTGGTGTCCGCGATGTTGTTCATCTTGGCCACGCGCATGCTGGCGCGCAAAGTGCTGCACGTGGTGCGCAAGCATGCGCACCTGGCCAATCACCGCATGCTGCTCGTGGGTTCGCTGCCCGAGACCCTGTTCGTGCACAAGGTCGTCGCGCGCAACGCGTCGACCGGGCTGGTGCCGGTCGCGATCCACCTGACGGAGACCGTGCCCGCGTCGCGGCGCGCCCAGGTGCCCGTGCCCGTCTACCACGGGCGCGACCTGGTCGAGCTGGTGCGCGAGCTGAAGGCCGACACGATCGCGGTGTGCGGCTCCGCCGGCGCCGAGCCGGATGAGCTGCGCCGGTTGGCATGGCAACTCGAGGGCACGGGTATTGATCTCGTTGTGGCGCCGCAGTTGACCGACGTGGCCGGGCCGCGAGTGCACATCCGGCCGATCGAAGGCCTGCCGCTGCTGCACGTCGAGGAGCCGAAGCTGTCCGGGCTGGCGTGGCTGGCCAAAAACCTGCTCGACCGGTTCTCCGCCGGGCTGGGCCTGATCATCCTCGCGCCGGTGTTCTTCGTCATCGCGCTCATGATCCGCTCCACCGACCGCGGGCCGGCGTTCTTCCGGCAGCTGCGCGTGGGTCACGAGGGCCGGGTGTTCAAGGTGTGGAAGTTCCGCACGATGTATACCGACGCCGAGGAGCGCAAGAGCAAGCTGTTGGCCGAAAACGAGGGCGACGGCATGCTGTTCAAGATCAAGGATGATCCGCGGATCACGCCGATCGGGCGGTTCCTGCGGGCCGCGTCGCTGGACGAGCTACCCCAGCTGATCAACGTGCTCAAGGGCGAGATGTCGCTGGTCGGCCCGCGGCCACTGCCCGCCGAAGACGGCGACTACCTGGGCGACGTGCGCCGACGGCTGCTGGTGCGCCCCGGCATCACCGGCCTGTGGCAGGTGTCCGGGCGGTCCGACCTGAGCTGGGACGAGGCCGTGCGGCTGGACCTCTACTATGTGGACAACTGGTCGCTGGCCTACGATCTGGCGATCCTGTGGCGCACGGTGGGCGTGGTGATCGGGCGCAAGGGCGCCTACTAGCCACCAACCCCTGAATAAGGCACCCGAGCCGGCCCAGGCTGCTCGTTGACCTTCGGTCCACACTTCGCCGTGGGCCGCGATCCCGCCGCGAGGCCGAGCCCCGCGCACCCCACGGTGGATTGTCGGCGCACAGTCGTTCGATTAGGCACACAGTTTCTCCACAACCTGCGGCTAGGGTCCTATGACATGACGGACCGGCGCATCTTGGTGGTGGAGGACGATCCGACCATTGCCGGGTCGGTCATCGCACGGCTGCGCGCCGAGGGGTTCGCGGTCGACCACGCGGCGACAGGGCCCGCCGGGGTGGATCTCGCCGAGCGGCTCAACCCCGATCTCATCGTGCTCGATCTGATGCTGCCCGGGTTTGACGGGCTCGAGGTGTGCCGGCGGGTGCAGGCGCGGCGCCAGGTGCCGGTGCTGATGCTGACCGCGCGCGACGACGAAAACGACCTGCTGGTCGGGCTCGCGGTGGGCGCCGACGACTACCTGACCAAGCCCTTTTCGGTGCGGGTCCTCGCCGCGCGGGTGCACGCCCTGCTGCGGCGCAGCTCAGTGCGCGTCGGCCCGGACGCGGTGCTTTCCATCGGTACCCTCCAAATCAACAAGAACGAGCGGCGCGTGCGGCGAGACGGCATCGAAGCTCATCTCACCCCGACCGAATACGATCTTTTGCTTTATCTGGCGGAGCGGCACCGCAGCGTGCTGTCGCGGGAGCGGCTGCTGGCCGAGGTGTGGGGCTGGGCGCAGGGCTGCGGGACGAGGACGGTCGATTCGCACATCAAAGCGTTGCGGCGCAAGCTGGGCGCCGACCTGTTCCGGACCGTGCACGGCGTTGGCTATGCGCTGGAATCGGACCGTGGCCAATCGCAGCGGAGCGCGGCGCAGCTCACGGAGTCAGGCGACTCGCCATGATCGTTCATGATTGAGCGGCTCGAACGGTTCTTCGAGCGGCTGCCCCGGCCGCTGGACCCGTTCCGGTCGATAAAACTGAAGCTGAGCATCCTGTTGGGGATCTCGGGGGGCGCCGGGATCTCCGTCTTCTGGATCCTGATCGGGTCGGTCGCCTGGCGCACGGCGTTCGCCGCCGCGTCCGTGGGCGTGATCATGCTGCAGATCTTCGCGCACGGCATGACCAAGCCGCTGCGCGAGATGACCGCGGCGGCCAAGGCGATGGCCCGGGGCGACTACAGCCTGCGGGTGCGCGCCACCAGCCGTGACGAGGTGGGCGAGCTCGCGCGGGCATTCAACGTGATGGCCGCCGACCTCGGCGCGGTCGACCGGCAGCGGCGGGAGCTGATGGCCAACGTGTCGCACGAGTTGCGCACGCCCATCACGGCGCTGCAGGGCCTGCTCGAAAACATGGTCGACGGCGTGAGCCGGCCCGACCCCGACACGCTCAAAACCGCACTGGCCCAGACGGAACGGCTCGGGCGCCTGGTGACCGAGCTGCTGGACCTGTCCAAAGTGGACGCCGGCGCGATCGCGCTCGACCTGGAACCGATCGATGTGGCCGAATTCTTAACGGAGGTCGTCTCCGCGGCGCGGCTGGCTCGTCCGAACGCTCGATTCGAGCTCGCCAAAATGGACGGATCGCTGGTCGTCACGGCCGACCGGGGGCGCCTCCACCAGGTATTCGCCAACCTGCTCGACAACGCCGCCCGGCACACCCCCGGCGGCGAGACGATTCGGGTCAGCGCGGAACATCACGGCACGGTTACGGTCTTCGAGGTGGCCGACCGTGGATCCGGTGTGCCACCGCATCTGCGGCACGTCGTGTTCGAACGCTTCACCCGAGGCCACAAATCGACCGATGGCGGCACCGGGCTTGGCCTGGCCATCGCGCGCTGGGTGGTCAACCTGCACCTAGGCACCATCGCGATCGTCGATTCGTTGGACGGGATCGGCTGTCGCATCCGGATAACCCTTCCCTGTTCTGGAGCCCTCGATGACGACAACCCACACTGAGCCCACCGAACCCTCGGCCGAGCCCACCACGGACGAGCCGTCAGTGAAGCCCACTGAGCCTTCCGTGAAGCCAACCGAGCCTTCGGCAAAGGCCGCGGAGCCTTCCCCCGAAGTGGTGGGAGCGACGGCATGGGACCCCCATAACGGGCCGCCTCCCGCGTCGCTGTTTCCGCCGCTTCCGCCACCGCCACCGGGATTCGTGGCGACGCGGTGGGCGGGCCCGGCCTACGGGGGTGGCCCGGCGGCGTGGCTCGCGGCCCTGGTGGGCGGGTTGGCCACGGCGATCGCACTGCCGATAACACGGCCCGGCATCGGCTGGTTCCTGGTCGGGCTGGTCGTCGTGGGCACGGTCGCGCACGCGGCACGATATGCGCCGATCCCCGACGACCCCAGGGAACGGCTGGTGCGGCTGGGCTGGGCCGTGCTGGCGCTGGCCCTGCTGTCGGTCGGCACGTTCCTCAACGCGTACTGGCTGCACTACATCTGCGTGGCCGGCGCGCTGGGCTGCTTCGCGCTGGCGATCGCGGGCGGCCAGTCCGTGCGGGCGATCATCTTCGCGGCGGCGACGCCGGGGCTCGCGTTCTTCCGGTCGATGCCGTGGCTGTCCAAGGGATTCGCGGCGTGGAACAGGGCACGCAACAAGCAGACCACCGCAAGCCGCACCGGGCTCGCGGTCCTCGCGACAATCGTGCTCCTGCTGGTGTTCGGCGGGCTGTTCGCCTGGGCCGACGCGGCGTTCGCCGAGATCGTGGGCAACGCCATACCGCCCTTGAACTTCGTGACCATCCGCAATGGACTGTTCAAGCTGATCATCGGTGGGCTGTTCACGGCGGGTGCGATCTTCGTCGTGCTCGCGCCGCCG
Organism: Allorhizocola sp.; assembly: GCA_044869915.1. Taxonomy (GTDB): domain Bacteria; phylum Actinomycetota; class Actinomycetes; order Mycobacteriales; family Micromonosporaceae; genus Allorhizocola. The sequence continues at coordinate 4,860 of JBIOYB010000113.1, read as the reverse complement.
GACATGTCCGGGCTGGAGCGGCCGGCAACGCGGCGGATCGGCATGGTCGAGCTGGTGCTGCCGCTGGGCGCGCTGGTGCTGCTGTTCGCCGGATTCGTGGCGGTCCAGTTCACGTTCCTGTTCAGCAGCACGAGGCAGGCGCCCAAGGGGCACACGTTCTCCAGCTACGCGGTGCAGGGGTTCGGCCAACTGGTTGTGGTGACGCTGCTGACACTGCTCGTGATCGGGTGCGCGGCGCGGTGGGCGCCCAAGGAGACACAGCGGGACCGGACGGTGCTGCGGTCGCTGCTGGGCGCGCTGGTGGCGCTGAGCCTGATCATCGTGGCTTCGGCGGTGTATCGGATGTCGCTGTACATGGACGCGCTCGGCTGGACGCGGGAGCGGCTGTTCTTCGGCGCGGTCGAGATCTACCTCGGGTTCATGTTCCTGCTGGTGATCGTGGCGGGGGTGAAGCTGCGGGCCGCTTGGTTCCCTCGGGCGGTCATCGCGAGCTTCGCGTTGATGCTGTTGACCCTGGCCTCACTGAATCCGGAGCGGTACATAGCGGAGCAAAACATCAACCGGTTCGAGGCGAAGCGCAACGACCCAGGTTATTTGAAGACATTTGATCTTGGGTACCTCCAGTTCCTCACGAGCGACGCGATCGGCGAGCTGGTCCGACTGCCCGAGCCGTACAGGAGCTGCGCGCTGCTGCGGATCCAGGCCGACCTCAACGACACGTCCGAACAGTGGTATTCGTGGAATCTGTCCAGGCAGAACGCGGCCGCCGAGATCAAGAAGCACACGGTCGATCAGGACGCGTGCAGCAAGTGGGGCCGGCTGCGGGATCAAAACGCGCTCCGATGATTCTTAGGAAAGTGCTTGAACTCACCTAATAATCGTTTGTATGGAAGCGGCGGTTGCGGTGTAATAGTTGGCATGAACATCTTCAGGCGCCACCGTAGCCGCACCGCCGCACACGCGATGTCGCGTCACGACGGTCAACGCCGACCGGCCCGCGAGGCCAGAGACTTGGTCTTCAACGATCCGATGACCGCGTCCATCCTGCGCACGCTTCGATGACTTCAAAGCCTCGGCACCAGCCGGGGCTTTAAGTTTTCCCAGCTCCCTGCGCAGCTCGGCCGGGTGGCAGGCCACGCGAGGCGGGCTCGGGTTCCACTTCTAGCGCGCTGCCGGTAGTTTGGGCAGCGCACACGAGGAGGGCCGTAGAGCATGTCCGAAACACCGCATCAGCACGGCTGGCAGCCGCAGGCGTTCGGCCAATCGGCATCCGGGCAGCCGTCGGAGGAACCCGAGCCGGGCGAGCGCGCCGGGCAGCGCGGGTTTGGAATGTTCGAGGCCCCGGCCGCACCGGACGAGTTCCCGGTCTTCACGCCCTATTCGCCCGATATGGCCTCGTCGCCGCCGGCTCCGGCTCTCTCCAGCGATGAGGCATCCTTCGGCGGATTCCCCTCCGAGGAGCCGCCGTCGGGCTACGTCCCGGCACCCGCGGTCGTGCCGATCCCTGGGATCACGCACGACGCCTTCCCGCACGATGCGGTGTCGTCGCCGGCTTCATATGAGGACTGGCCCGCGTCGCCTTCGTTTGGGGCGGGTTCCGGCCCGGCTGAGCCGCCACCCTCTTACGACACCCCGTCGGATCCGAACATTCCGGACATTCCAGAGACATCGGTGAGTGGGTCCGCCGGATCGTGGGCCGCCTTCGCGGCGGGCGACGCGCCCAAGCACCCGACGCCCCCACCGTGGGCGGCGCCATCCGCATTCGGCGAGCCGCAGTCCTCGTTCGGGGAGTCACCGTCGTATGGCGAGCGCCCCTCATATGGCGAGCCCTCCTCCTACACGGAGTCGTCGTCCTCGTTCGGGGATTCGTCCTCGTATTCTTCGTCGTTCTCCTCTCGCCTGTCTCGTGAGGAGCCGCCGCCGGTTGACGAGCCGGCATCGCTGGGCAACTCTTCGTCCTTGTTCGGTGAGTCGTCGGGCTTCGGTGAGTCGTCGGGCTTTGGCGAGTCGTCCGGATTTGGCGAGCCATCTTCGTTTGGCGAGCCGTCGTCCTTCCGGGAGCCGTCCTCGTTCAGGGATCCGGCACCGTTCGGCGATCCGCCCGCCTATGGTGACGCTCCGAGTTACGGCGACGCCTCCGCATACAGCAGCGATGCACCGGCCTATGGGGACGCTCCGGCCTATGGGGACGCCTCGGCATATGCGGACGCCTCGGCTTACGGGGATGCGCCCGCCTTCGGCGGGGTGGCAGCCGATGAGGCACCTGTCGCCTACCGCGAGCCCACGCCTTACGAGTCTGCGCCCTACGACCCGGCGCCTTACCAGCCGGCATCCTACGAGCCAGCCTCGCCGAGCGCGCCTTACGAGCCATCGTCGTACGAGCCATCGTCGTACGAGCCATCGTCCTACGAGCCAGCGTCCTACGAACCCACGCCCTACGAGCCCCCGGCGCAGGACCCCATGGCGCCGCCGCCGGTGACCGAGACGGCCGCCGCCGCGGCAACCGCTGCGGCAACGGCTTCCGCCTCCGTGCGTGTCGCGGCGGCCGTGCCGCCCGCGAGCCTGGTCGCGCCCGTGGAGACGCCATCCGCGAAGCCCAAACCGGCCGGGCGCATCTACGGATCGGCGGCGGCCAGGACGGCGCCCCCACTGGAGACGCCCTCGCCGGTGTCGCCCGCGGCAACGCCCATTTCGCCGGCCCCAACGCCCGTGTCACCCGCAGCAACACCGACGGCGGGCGGCACACCGGTGAAGGCCGTCGCGCGGCCCACACACATCTCGCAACCCGGGCCGACCGACTCCGTCCCGACCAGCCGGTCGTCGACGATCTACGGCTCGCCCGCGGCGCCGCCGGAGCCCGCCGCACCGGTGGCACCGGCTCAAGCGCCACCGGCCCTGCCGCGACAGGGGCGGCCGCACGCGTTTGGAGATCTGCTGGATCAGGCGCCGGCAGTCGCGCCCGGCTCGCCCGGGGTCCCCGCACAGCGCGGGCCGCAACAGGCCATGACCGCTGCGCACATGCCTGCGCCACTGCCGCCGCACCAGGTGCCGGCCGCGCCACCGGCACAGTCGAGATTCGACCAATTCACCCCGGAGCCGACGGCGACCACCCCGGCGGCTGTGCCCACGCCGACCGACCCGAAGCCCGACCGCAAAGGCCGCCTGATCGTGGGCGTGCTCGCCGGGTGCGTGGCGCTGCTGGCCGTCGCGTTCGGCGGGCTGCTCCTGCTCGACCGTCTCCTGTCCTCCGGGCCGACGTTCGCGATCGGCGACTGCGTCAAGTCGAGCGGGCAGAGCGAAGCGGTCAAGGCGGACTGCAGCGAACCCGGCGTGTTCAAGGTCGTGTCGTCGGTGAGCACGCAGCAGGAGTGCGATCAGACCCAGCCAACCGTGGTCCTCGAAGACAAGTTTCTTTGCCTGGCACCGGTTTCCGGCGGCAGCACACCGCAGCCAAACGCGTCATCCTCGGCCGCGCCATAGCGGCCGTGTGGCGCTAAACACAGCGGCGGTAAGTGGCGGTTAAATCGGTCGCTGATTGTCGTACCCCACATAAAGACTGGCGGCATGTTCCGTGACGCCATCCCCGCCAGCCCACAGGCACGGCGCATCCTCGTCGGCACCATCTTCTCCTCGCTGGGCCGTGGCTTCACGCTGCCGTTCCTGTTCATCTACCTCACCAAGGTGCATGGCATCGCCGAGAGCACGGCCGGTCTGATCATCGGCTGGTTCGGCGCGCTGACACTGATCGCGGCCCCCATCGGCGGCACGCTGATCGACCGGTTCGGCGCGCGCCGCGTGGTGATCCCCGCACTGGTGCTCGAGGGGCTCGCGATGGGTGGGCTCGCCCTGTCGAGCCAGGTGTGGCAGTTCTGGCTCACGATGACTCTCGGCGCGTGGGCCGGCAGCACCATCTGGGCCGGGCAAAACACCATCCTCACGTCGGTCACGAGCGATGGTGAGCGGCAAAAGGTCTTCGGGCTCCAGTTCGCACTGCTCAATTTGGGCATCGGCGTGGGCGCGGCGATCTCCGGGTCCATTGTGGACACTGAGCGCCCGGCCACCTTCCAGCTCATCTATCTGCTCAACATGCTGTGCTACTTCGCACCCGTGCTCGTGCTGATGTCCATGCCGCGTGTGGGCCTGCGACTGGTCGCGCCGCGGCCCAAGTCCGAGCCCGGCGCGCGACGGGGCTACGTCGAGGTGCTGCGGCACCGTCCGTTCCGCCGGCTCATCCTGTTCAGCCTGCTGCTGACCACGTCCGGCTATGCGCAGCTCGAGGTGGGCTTCTCCGGCTTCGCCATCAACGTCGTCGGCGTCTCGCCGCAGATCGTGGGCTACGCGTTCACCGCCAACACGGCCGTCATCGTGCTGGCGCAACTGTTCGTCATCAAGAAGATCGAGGGCCGCAGCCGCGCGACCTCGCTCGCCCTCGTCGGCGCCATCTTCGGCGCGGCCTGGATCGTGCTCGGGCTCGCAGGTCTCGTCGACGGCGTCAGCGCGGTGATCAGTGCGGCGGGCGTCATCAGCTACGCCGCCGTCTTCGCCATGGGCGAGACCCTGCTCTCGCCCACACTGCCCACATTGGTCAACGCCCTGGCCACCGACGAGCTGCGCGGGCGCTACAACGCTCTCGCGGGCATGGTCTGGGGCGTGTCCGGAGTGGTCGCCCCCATCAGCGCAGGACCGCTCCTCCAACTCGGCCTCGGCGGCGTGTGGATCGCCCTCGTTCTCCTGGGCTGCCTCACCGCCTCCCTCATCGCCCTCTCCCTGCGCCGCCTCATCACCCCCCACGAAGACGGCCGCACCCCCACCGCCGTCCCCACCGCCACCGTCCCTTCCACTACACCCAACCCCCTCTCC
>JBIOYB010000112.1:0-3033 GCA_044869915.1 Allorhizocola sp. | reverse complement strand
CAGCAGAGTCCGCCCGCGTGGGCAGCTCGATCTGCTGGAACGCGACGGCCACGTCGAGCAGGCCGGGTTCGAGCGGACCCGGGCCACCTTCCACGACGTCATCCGCGCCACTGAGGTACACCGGTATTCCGCTGTGCTGGTGGAAAACGTGCCGGACGTGGTGTGGAAGTGGGAGCTGTTCGGCTGGTGGTGCGACGGGATGCGGCTGCTGGGCTACAACCTGCAAACCGTGTCCGTCTCGTCCGCGCACGTCGGCGGCGAGGGCAACCCGCACGCCCCGCAGTGGCGCGACCGGCTCTATCTGGTGTTCACCCGCCGCGGTATTCCGCTGCCCGACGTCGCCCCCCGGCCGCTGGCCTGGTGTCAGCCGTGCGGCGCTGACGTGTACGCGGTCCAGGTGTGGAAGGACACGCCTATGGTCCGCCGGTTCGGACAGGTCGGCAAGTACGGCAAGGGCGGCCAATACCTTTACCTGTGCCCCAACAGCGGCTGCCGCAACGCGGTCGTCGAGCCGTACGTCATGCCGGCCGCCGCCGCGATCGACTGGACCGATCTCGGCGACCGGATCGGCGACCGGCCGCCTGAGGAGCGGCCCGTGCCGAACACCTTGCGGCGCATAGAAGAAGGCCTGCGCATGTTCGCCGGACACCAGACACTGATCACGGTCAACCACTCCGACAGCGACTCCCGGGCGATGCGCCTGGACGCCCGGCCGCTGCCCACCAGGACAGCGAAAATCGGTGAAGGGCTGGCCACACAGCCGCTGCTCGTGCCCGCAGGTGGCAGCTGGAACGACACCGGCTACCCGGTCACCGGGCCGATGCGCACCCGCACCGCCACCGAATCAGAGGCCCTGGTCACCCCGCCGTTCTACGTCAAGCAGTACGGCGGGTTCGCCGACCCCCGCAACATGTGCAAACCGGTCGCCGGTGAACCGCTCGGCGTGATGACGACCTCCGACAGCCACTCGCTGATCACCACCGAGCCGTTCATCACGGTGCTGCGCAACCACGCCACCGCCCACAGCGTCCGCCAGCCGTTCCAGACCATGGCCGCCGGCGGCGGCCACCACGCCCTGGTCATCCCGTACCGGCGCGGCAACCGGCCCACCACCACCGCAGAGCCGTTGCACACCATGTCCACGCGGGATTCCGGAGCCCTGGTACATCCCGCCGTCCAGCCCGCCGTCCAGGTGGAGGACTGCTGGTTCCGGATGCTCAAACCCCGCGAACAGCTCAGGGCACAACGCTTCCCGGACTCCTATGTGGTGCTCGGCAACGTCGGAGAGCAGACCATGCAGGCCGGCAACGCCGTATCGGCCAACGTCGCGCAATGGCTCGGCCAACAAATCGTCACAGCACTGGACACGACGAGATGACCGGCGCACCTTCGGCACAGTTCGACCCGGACCGGGCCGCAGCGCAGCTGCGGCAGACAACCCGCGTGGCCGAAGCGCTCACGCTGATCGAACCCCTCCCTTTCACCGACCTCAAACGAGTCTGTAAACGGTTCGGCGTGCGCTACGGCGACGTCACCAGGCTCAACGACCTACGCCACAGGCTCATCAACCACCTGCTCGACCGATCCAGGTGACGGGGCCTACATCGCTTCACATCAGCGGGCATGGGCCGGGCGGTGTGCTGCACAGCCTCACTCGCCGCGCGGGCACCGAGCGGCCCGTTTGACCCGCACCCATACAAGCCCCATCAAAGACAGGAGGGACCCCATGGACCCCATGGATTCTGCGCTGACCGTGGAGCAGCTGGCAGCCTTGGCCGCCTGGCAGCAGCAGGTAGTGGACCGGCTTACGGCCCAGGGCAACCCGCGCGCCGCGTTCATCGCCGCGATGACTCCCCGTACCGCGTGGGAGGTGCTGCAGCACGCCGCCGATGTCGGGTTGCAGCAGGCATGGGCGGCCGGCGACGTGAACGCCGTGCTGCGGATGCTCACCGCCCTGCCCGACCACCCAACCCAGACCTGAACCGGGCACCTCACCACATCCCTTACACAGCAAGGAGAAATCTCAACATGTGCTCTTACTACTGCGACAACGATGACTTTGAAGACGACGACTACGACGACGACAGCTGCTACTGCGACGAATGCGGAGCAGGCGCAGGCCACGAATACGACTGCCAATGCTGAAGCCGGAGGGCGCGGTGTTCCTGCACAAGCGTATCGACGCCACTGCGGCCACCGTAACGGACCAGGCCACGACGGGCAGGAGGACTCCTGATGTCTGACGCCGATGGCCCAGAAGTACGCCACTATCCGCTGCCCAGGCCCGACGACGACCCACGATTCTGCTTTGGCCTGATCTACGACGTGGCGAAAGTCCTTGCCGCCTACGGCTATCCGCCCTTCACCAGCGGCGCTGATCTGGTCCGCCTGCGACAGCACCTGTACCGCGCCATCTACCAGCAGAAGGAGGAAACCCTGTGACCATTCCTTTGACCACAATTCCCGGCCCGGCCGCCGAACTCCTCGCCCGTGGGCTGGCGATCTTCCCCATCCCCGCGGGGCAGCGCATCGCCCCGCCCGGCTGGCAGCAGCGTGCCAGCCGTGACGCGCACCAGCCATGGCCAGTGGGATCCAACATCGGGGTCGGCTGCCGCCGGTCCGGCATCGTCGTGCTCGACCTCGACCGCAAAAACCATGCCGACGGCATCGACGCCTTCCAACAGCTCTGCGTGGAAGCGGGGCAGCCATGGCCACACACGTTCACCGTCCACACACCCCACAACGGGCTGCACCTGTACTTCACCGCCCCCGACCAGCCGGCCATCGCCAACACCATCGGCAAGCCCCGCCCCGGGATCGACGTGCGTGCCCCAGGCTGGGCAAGCGGCGGCTACGTCATCGGCCCCGGATCGATCGTCAACGCACGCCCTTACCAGATCATCGTAGATCTGCCCATCATCGCGCTGCCGCAATGGCTCATCGGGCAGCTGCGCCACGCCACACCCCCCAACCAGCCACACCAGCCAGGACAGGGCAACTCACCTCAAGGCAGCTCAGGTCAGGACGGCTCAG
>JBIOYB010000111.1:0-21957 GCA_044869915.1 Allorhizocola sp. | reverse complement strand
TCGCGCTCGCCAACGGGACAAACTACGGGCTTTGCGCGGCCATCTTCACGCGGACACAGGAGGATGCGCTCAGGTTCGCGCGGGCGGTAGACGCGGGCCGGGTAGGCGTCAACGTCCCCACGTCGGTCGGCGACATGTCCGTGCCGGGCGGCGGACGCAAGAACAGCGGGCGGGGCGAATACGAGGGCGCCGATGCCGGCATCCTCTTCTTCACCCACCTCAAACCGATCTTCCTTAACATCTCGTCAGCGGGCCAATAGCTCAACGGGACGCCAACAATCCCATAGAAGCCGATCACAGCACGCCCCTATCCGAAGGCGGTATGGGATGACCCGGCACCCGGCTCAGGAATGCCTCGCCGCCGGACCGGAGCATCCCGCCGCCCAGCACGATCGCGCTTGCCGGCGGCAAGGACCACGGCGGTTGATCTCGCACCCATTCGGATCTGGCAATGTAGACCTCCACGTCTCAATGGGGTGCCCTACGGGAACGCCGAGGTCGAAACTGCGGATCCGGTCAAATGTGGTGGGGCCAGACCCGAAGGCAGAGACCGCTCGACGGGCCTGGCGCTGACCGAAAGTGGTGGGCACGTCACTGCGGCAGGGCACAGGTGCCCGGTGGGAGCTTCGGCAGGCCCATGACGGCGATGGCCTGGTGCATCTCGGCTGGTGTCGCGAACTGCCGGAACCGTCCGCCCACGACCAGATCCACCGTGTCGGTCATCCGGGTGATGTCGAAATCCATCGCTGCCTCGTCGAGCGTGTAGGCGTTGAGCAGGTGAGCAGCGCCAATGGTCCGCGGCCCGTACCGGATCACGGCCACCTCGTCACGAGGCTGGACCGGTTGGTTGTCGACACGGCCGACGGCGAACTTGCGGTTGCGCAGGTCATCGGCGACCGCCGCCGCCAGGCCCTGGACATCGGTGGCGTTGAAGACGTCCACGTGGACCTCCGACTCCTGCTCCGGCATGCGCAGGCTCACCGGCAGTTGCCCGGCCTGACACCCGGCCGGCAAGGACACGCTGACGCTCGGCGTCGGTCCCACCGGCGGCTGATCCGGCGTACTGCGCAGCAGGCCGACCACAACCAACGTGCCGGCCAGCGCCAATGCCATCGCCGCTGCTACCTGGGCCGTTCTGATCCGCCGACGTTGCGTTCCCCGCTTCATGATCCGATCGGCCGGCGGCGTCGTTACCGCGGGCAATTCGATCACCAGCGACTCGGCCAGGGCCGCCCGGCCGCGGTGCAACCACGACTTGACCGTGCCCAGCGGCGCGTCCAGATGCCGTGCCACCTCGTCGATCGGCATGTCGGCCAGATAGTGCATCACTATCGCTTCGCGATGGTTGCGCGGTAACTTGCGCAGCGCGGCTACCACCGCAACGTGATCAGGGTTGAGCTCCGCCTCGTATTCCTCGCGCTGTCGCTCGAGGAAGCTACGCGCGGTGCGCAGCCGCCGCCAGCGCGAATTCGCCAGGTTGATCGAGACGCGGCGTACCCAGGCCAGCGGGTTGTCATAGCCCGACACATCCGGCCACCGCTGCCACGCTCGCGCGAACGCCTCCTGTGCCACGTCTTGAGCTGCCGGCATGTCCGCGGTGAAGGAGTACACCAGCGTCACCGTGTCCGCGAAGTGAGCATGGTAGAAGCCGGTAAAGTCGGTCGTGGTCATGCTCGTTCACACTTTCGGGCTGGGCTGCAGGTTGCACCAGTGTGCTCTAACCCCGCCCGCGCCCCGGCGGCTTGCCAAATTGAGCGGCGTGTGGTGGCCGGGGCGGTTAGGGTGCCGGGTGTGAGCAGGATTGTTTCGGTCAATCTGGCGGTGCCGGAGCCCAACCCGGCCAAGGGCGTTGGTCTCACGGGCATCAACAAGCGGCCGGTTGATCACCTGGTCACCGTGCGGGCGCCGGGGCCTAAGACGACCGGGCTGCATAGTGGCCTGGTCGGTGACCAGATCTTCGACATCGAGCATCATGGCGGCGACGATCAGGCCGTTTACGCATACGCGCGGGAGGACTACGACTGGTGGCAGGCGCGGCTTAGCCGCCGGCTGGCCAACGGGCTCTTCGGCGAGAACCTGACGACCGAGGAGGTCGATGTCAACGGCGCGGTCATCGGCGAGCGGTGGCGCATCGGTCCACAGTTGGTCCTGCAGCCGACCTTCGGCCGCATCCCGTGCGTCACGTTCCAGCACAAGATGGGCGAGCCGCGCTGGGTGAAAACCTTCACCCGGGCCAACCGCCCGGGCGCGTATCTGCGCGTGATAGAGCCGGGTGAGGTGTGGGCCGGCGATCCGGTGACCGTGGAGGACCGTCCGGCGCATGGGGTGACGATCGCGCAGGCGTTTCGGGCGTACATGACCGAGCCGGATCTGCTGCCCGGGCTGGTCGAGATCGAGGGGCTGCCCGACGATCTGCGCGAGACTCTCGCTCAGCGGCTTGCTCAGCGGCGGTAGCTCGTGATCAAGTGGCCGACGCTGTCGTTCGGCACGCTCGTGTCGATCAGCGCCCGCAGCCGTATCGTGTGGGGTCTGGCCACCCGCGTGTCCGACACCACGAGTAGCCATGGGCCTCATGATCTGTTGCTCGGGCTGTCCATGAGCGGTCGGCCAGCCCTTCCTGTTGTCCGTCACGGTGCAGGTGAGCGGCGTGGAGGAAGGCGGGATTTCGCGTTGCGGCAAGAAGACCAGGCAGAGCACACTCAGTTCGCCGTTGTGGCGGCGGCGATGCTGGAGCAGGCGATGGCCACGGGTGATCCGGCCGGGGCCGATGTCGCCGCCGATCTGCTCACGGCCGCCGTCGCGGGTGCCCCGCCCGGCCATGCCGACCTGCCCGGATATCTGTCCAATCTCGGCATGGCGCTACAGATCCGTTACGCCCACTCGAGTGATCCAGCCGATCTGGACGCCGCCATAACCGCCTACGAGCGAGCCGCGCAAGCAGCACCACAAGCAGCACCACAAGCAGGCTCGGATAAGGCTTGGATCCTGGCCAACCTCAGCGGCGCGCTTTCGGCCATCGCGCGTCTGGATACCGCCGCCGCGGCCGCGGGGCTTACCAGACTGTGGTGCGGCTGATTCCCCTGCTCGCCTGGCGGGGCGCCGCCGTGGCCGACCGGCGGCACCTGCTGCACACGCAGGCCGGCTCGGTGGCCGGCGACGCTGCCGCGAGCACTCTGGCAGCGGGCACGCCCGGCCTTGCCGTCGAGCTACTCGACCAGGGCAGAGGTGTGTTGTGGGCTCAGCTACTGGACACCCGCACCGATCTTGGCCGCCTTGACCGGGCCCACCCCGGACTCGCCCAGCGGCTACGCGAATGCAGAGCCGTCCTCGACACGGGCGCAGCCGAAGCCTGACGTCCCGCCACCGATGCCGAACCCGGTCCGGCTTGCTGTGGAAGCGTGGGTGCCGGGTCGCGGGTCACGTCACGTTCATTCAAGTCAGGATCCTGAACGGGATCATCTGATCCCGAACATACAAACTTCGAGGTCCCAGGTGGCGGCGCGGTATTTGTGAGGTTGTTCGCCCACCGACAATAAGTAGATGTGACCGCTGCCGATCAGAGAGTGCATTCTTCTACGGATGTCGATGTGGTGGTTTTGACCGCGTTGACCGAGGAGAAGGCCGCCATCCTGGCCGCGGTAGGGGAAGCGAACTGTGAGGTCATCCGCGGGGTAGGTGATATCCATGTCGCATCATGGGGCGCGTTCCGCATTGCCGTGGTGTCGTTGCTGGGAATGGGTAATGTCGGTGCCTCGGCGGCGGCCCGTGAGGTGATCGAGACCTGGCGGCCGAGATTTCTTGTCCTTGTGGGGATCGCCGCGGGCATTGGCGGACATGCCAAGGATCCGCAGCTTGGCGATGTACTGGTGGCCGATCAGGTGGTGGGCTTCGAGCTGGCGAAGGTCACCGCCGATGGGCCGCAACGGCGGTATCAGTCCTTCCGGCCACACTTTGACCTGCTCGCCGCGGCACACGCCGTCGCAGCCGACGAGTGGACGCCGATGATTGTCACGCCACGGCCGGGCGGGCAGGACGCACCCCGCGTGCGTGTGGGCACGGTGTTGAGTGGGGAGAAGGTCTTTGCCGACATCGCCAGTGTGCAGGAGATACGTCACGCGTGGCCGGCGGCGATCGGCGTGGAGATGGAGGGCCTGGGCGTGGCGTTGGCGGCGTATCGAGGCGGCAGCGGGTTTCTGCTGGTCAAAGGAGTCAGTGACTTCGCCGACGCGGGCAAGGATGACCGATGGCGCGGCTATGCGGCCGAGGCAGCCGCACGGTTTACCCTCGCGGTGTTACGCCGTGCGCAGCCCGCGCCGGCTACGCCGGTGTCCGGTCCTCGGCCGCAGCAGCTTCCGCGGGACGCGACGTGGTTCACCGGCCGCGGTGCGGAGTTAGAGGACCTGCTGGCGATGGCCACGGACTCGCACCTGATGCCGGCGGGGCCGACGGTAATGATCTCGGCGATAGACGGAATGGCCGGGATCGGCAAGACCGCGCTGGCAGTGCACACGGCCAGCCGGCTGGCCGGGCGGTTCCCGGACGGGCAACTGTTCCTGGATCTACACGGGTTCACCGAGGGTATGGCACCGGTGGGACCGGCCGATGCGTTGGACCGGCTGTTGCGCGATGTCGGCGTGCCGGGGGAACGGATTCCGGCCGGACTGGAGGAACGCGCCGCGTTGTGGCGCAGTGTGTTAGCCGGGAGGCGGATGCTGATCGTGCTGGACAACGCCGCGGCGGAGGCGCAGGTGCAGCCGCTGATACCCGGTGCGGCGGGATGTCTGGTGCTGGTGACCAGCCGAAGGTGCCTTGCCGCGCTGGAGGCCACGCACGTGGTATCGCTGGACACGCTGCCGGAGGCGGACGCCGTCAAGCTGCTCATCCGGACCGCCAACCGGCCCGAGCTGATCGCCGACACCCCGGATTCGATGGCCGAGCTGGTCGAGGTGGTGCAGTTGTGCGGAGGGCTGCCACTGGCGATCCGCATCGCTGCGGCCCGGCTCAAGCATCGTCGAGCGTGGACGGTGGCAGATCTGGCGCAACGGCTACGTGGTCTCGATCAGCGGCTGACCGCTCTCGATGACGGGCAGCGCAGCGTGAGCGTGGCGCTGCACCTGTCGTACCAATATCTGTCTCCAGACGCCCAGCGCCTGTATCGACTGCTGGGATTGCATCCCGGGCCGGATGTCGAGCCGTATGCGGCCGCCGCCCTGGCGGCAACCGGGCTCGATGGGGTGAGGCGGCTGCTGGACGGACTGGTCGATCACCATCTGCTGCAGGAACCCACCCCGGGCCGGTATAGGTTTCACGACCTGGTCCGGGCACACGCCGTCGACACCGCCACAAGCGAGGCCACCGAATCGCCACGGCGGGCGGCGTTGGACCGGCTACTGGACCACTATCGGCACACCGCCGCTACGGCGATGGACGCGGCCTATCCCCACGAACGCAAGCGCCGCCCCACGGTCCCAGCGGTCGACACGCCCACCCCGGACCTGACCGACCGGGCCCGGGCCAACCGGTGGCTGGACACCGAACTGGCCAACCTGCTCGCCGCCGCACAACACGCGGCCACACACAACCTGCCCGAGCACACCTGGCAACTATCGGCCATCCTGGGCCGTCATCTGCTCACCCGTGGCCGTCACCGTGACGCGCACACGCTGCACCAGCATGCCTTCGACCTCGCCCGGCGCTTCGGCAATCACCAGGCCGAGTTGGAGGCGCTCAACGGGCTCGGCGACGTCCACCGCAGGCTGGGCCGCGCCGAGCAGTCCGGCGACCACTACCGGCGGGCTTTGCAGATCGCCCAGGACATCGGCGACCACAACGGAGAACTGGACGCGCTGGACGGTCTGGGCACCGTCTACTGGTTGCTGGGTCGCCATGAGCTGGCCGGCGACCACTACCAGCGGGCTTTGCACATAGCCCAAGACGTCGGTGACCTTGTCGGCGAACGCAACGCGTTGCAGGGACTCGGCGATATCCGCAGGATGCTGGGCCACCATGAGCAGGCCGGCGACCACTACCGGTTGGCGTTGCAGATCGCGCAGGACATCGGCCACCGCAATGGAGAACTGCAGGCGCTCAACGGACTCGGTCACATCCACCGGATGCTCGGCCGTCACGCGCAGGCCGGCGACCACTACCGGTTGGCGTTGCAGATCGCGCAGGACATCGGCCACCGCAATGGAGAACTACAGGCGCTCAACGGCCTGGGCCACATCCACCGCGCGCAGGGCCGCCACGAACACGCCGCCGACTGCTACCAGCAGGTCTTCGATCTCGCTCATGAGATCGGCAGCAGCAACTGGCAGTTTGAAGCGCTTCAAGGCCTGGGCCGCCTGCATCACGCCACCGGCCACCCCGAACTGGCGCTGACCCACCATGCGCAGGCGTTGCGGTATGCGACCGACCTCGCCCAGCCCACCGATCAAGCCCGCGCCCACGACGGCCTCGCCCACGCCCACCACACCCTCAACCAGCACGACCAGGCCCGCCGACACTGGCAACACGCCCTGGACATCCTCACCAACCTCGGCACTGACCATACGGAGGAAGACCAGACCAGCGTCCCCAGTATCCGTACCCACCTCACCGACCTCGACCAACGGCAGCCACCGCTCCAATGAGGACGGACTTCTCAGCAAACCGGTCTGTACGAAACGTTCACCAGGCTTGCACATCTCGTCGTTAGCATGGCGGTCATGCCGGCTACGATCCCGTCGCATCAGGCGGGGGTGCTCCCGCTCAAGCTGATCAGTCCGAGGCGGTTTGACGGGGTGGCTCTCGTCATCGGTTCTGTGATGCCGGATGTGGGCTATCTGACGCAGGGACTGCCGGTGGTGGCGATATCCAGCCACGCGTGGCATTCGTTGTTGTGGTTCAGCTTGCCGTTGACCCTCATCGCCACCTGGTTGGTGCGCCGGGCCGCGGGCGTCATCGCGGTGCATCTGCCCGACGCGGGACCGTTGGCGCTGCGTGACTATGGTGTGCTGGCGACGGTCCGGCATCGGCTTGTGGTGAGCGTCTGGTCGGCGTTGTTGGGTGCCGCCAGCCACATGGTCTGGGACATGTTCACCCATCCATACATCCTTTTCGGGGATCCGTTCACCGGTGCCGGGACGTTTTTCCCTGCGCTGCACCGGATCGCGGTGGCGGGGTTGCCGTGGTGGCGGGTGATCTATCTGGTGTCGGAGGTGGTCGGGTCGGCGGCCGTGCTGAGCATGGCGGTCCATATTGGCCGGCGGCGGTTGTTGCTGGCCTGGCACGGCCCGGTGCCGCAGGTGTCGCGGGTGCTGTGTCGTCCCGTGCTGTTCTGGTCGGCCGCGGCGGCGATCGTCGCGGTGTTGACGGGCCTGGTGTTGGTGTTGCCGGGCAATGCCAGCGGTCTGAACGTCATCGGGATTCGCCTGATCGTCGCCGTCGCTTTGGCGCTGCTGGGCGCCGCAGCCGTGGTGAGGGTGTGCGCCCGCCGCACACCACGGGCCACGGGGCCAACCTGACCTGCGGCAGGGGCGTGGCGATGGTGTGAGATCGTTACCGCCGTGGACGTTGACTCGCTGGTCATTGAGGCTCGGCGGTCGGGCACTTCGGTGGGCCGGCTGCGTGAGCTGGCCGCCGACCCCGACCCTCGGCGCGGTCCGGCGGCGCAACGCTTTGGACCCGCAAGCTGGGCCAAAGCGTCGCGCCGCACGGGGTTGTACAAGGGTTCAGCGCACGTCAGCAGTTGAGCAGGCAGGTGCCGTAGGTGACCGAGCAGTCGTACATGATGGACACCCGGCGCTTGCGCCCGCCCGAGTTCGGGCACGGCTCGCAGTAGGACTGCGGGAGGCACGAGGCCGACGCGGTCAGCCCGGGGACTAGTTTGGCCAGCAGCCGATCGCCGGCGCGCTGCAACAGTGTGATCATCTTTCCTCCGTGAGGGTCGTGGCGGGGATCTCTCGCCCCGCCGCACCGGCCGGACGGCCGGAGTCTTCGGTGTTGTGGCCGTAGCCCGTGCTGTGGCGCCGAATTCGGGCGCCACACGGCGGACGACCACGCCCAGCAACAGGTGTTGCGGGAGCAGGCCGAGCTGGCGCGAGTCGTGACTGAGCGCGGCGTTGTCCCCAAGCACGACAAGGCTTCCCGGCGGCACGAGCGGGCCGAGGGCGGGGACGCCGGGCGGGACCGGCTCGCCGGGCACCGCGGCCACCCGTTTGATCATCCAGTCGCGCCCGTGTGTGCCGGACCCGGGTGGCCGGCGCAGCACGACGATCTGTCCGGTGTGGACGGCGTGTAATCCGGTGCGGCGCACCAGGAGCCGGTCGCCGTCGCACAGGTGCGGCTCCATGCTTCGGCCGGACACCGTGACCATCACCAGGCGGCGGAGCAGGACCAGGGCCCATGTGGCGATCACATTGTCGCTCCCACGGCGAGCTCCTCCCGGTACCCTATGGATTGCTTATGAAATAGGCGGGCGTAAAGACCGTTGCGCCGCATGAGGTCGCGGTGCTCGCCGAGTTCGGTGACGCGGCCACCGTCGAGCACCGCGATGACGTCGGCGTCGCGCACGGTGTTGAGCCGGTGCGAGATGAGCAGGGTGGTGCGCCCGGCCCGGCGTGATCGCAGCGCGCGGTGGATTTCCGTCTCCGCCTCGGCGTCAAGGCCGGAGCTGGGCTCGTCGAGGATGACCAGATCGCTGTCGTGGCGCAGGAGGGCTCGCGCCAGGGCGACCCGCTGCCACTGGCCGCCGGACAGCCGCACACCGCTGGGACGGTCGCTGTCCCAAAAGTAGAGTCGTGTCAATGGTGTGTCATATCCGTGTGGCAGCGCCGCGAGGGTGTCGTGCACACCCGCCATCCGCGCCGCTTCGCACAGGCGCGGCAGGTCGCCCAGCGCGCGCAGGTCGCCGACGCCGATGTTTTCCCGCGCGGGCAGGTCATAGTCCTGGAAGTCCTGGAATACGGCGCTGATCCGCCGGCGCAGCCGCGCCGGGTCGATGTCGCGCAGGTCGGTGCCGTCCCAGGTGACCCGGCCGCGGGTGGGTTCGTGAAAGCGGCACAGCAGCTTGACGATGGTGCTTTTGCCGGAGCCGTTGAGCCCGACGAGCGCGACGCTGTGTCCAAACGGGATGGTCAGGTCCACGCCGCGCAGCACCCAGTCCTGCTCCTGGCTGTAGCGGAACCACACATCGTGAAGCACCACAACGGTCTTCAACGCCTCGGCGGGACCCGCCGACACCGGCACCGCCGGCGAAGCCGTCACGGCAACGTAGTGGCCGAACAGCAGCAGCGCCTCATGCATGCCTGAAATCTGTTGCACCGCAGTCGAAAGCGCCACTTGCACCCCGGCGACCGCGGCCAGGAAGACGGTCAGGTCCCCGACCGTGTATCCGCCCGTGCCCGCTTGCCCGGTCAGCCAGATCAGGCTGCCGCCGGCCACCACCGCCCCGAACCCGCCGATGAGCACCTGCACCCGCGCCGCCCCACGCCATCCGTAGTGCCGCGAGACCGGTCCTCACACGAGGGCCTTGGGACGCGCGGGAAATGTCCGCAAGTCGGTCCCGGCGTGCCGCACCAGGCCGTCCTCGCCCAGCAGGCACACCGCCGGGTACCCGATGACCGAGAACGCCGTCGCGACCTCGCCGAACACCGGCTCGATCACCGTCCGGGCCGTCCCGTCCAGCGCCCGCCTGAGGCCGATCAGTTCGCCCGGCTCGCCGATCAATACCGCCAGCGCACGCTGGCGACCCCCGATCGCTTCGGCATAGGACACGAACTCGGGCAGGCGCTCGGTGCACGCCGGGCAATCCGGGCTGAAGAACCCGATGAGGTTGCCCGCCATGCCCTCGCGGGTCACCCTCTCGCCATCGACCGTTGTCGCGGTGAACTCGGCCGGGGCCTCGCCGGGCCGCAGCGTCACCCGCACGCCACCGGCGGTGGGGCCATCCGGATGTGCCGTGGTCATGGCCCGCAGCCGGCGGATGACGCCCATGACGAGCACCAGGTTGAACGCGCCCAGGGCGCAGGCCAGCACTGTGGCGGCGGCTAAATATCGCACGTAAGACAGGATTATTAAACTGTGTTACCAGATTCTTACCACGGAGGATGGCACCTTGGATTTCCGGGTCCTCGGCCCGGTCGAGATCGAGCACGGCGGCCAGCTCATCGACCTCGGACCGCGTCGCGGCGAGCGATGCCTGCTCGGCCTGCTGCTGCTCGAGTCCGAGCGTGGCGTGCTCGGCATAGACCGGCTGCAAAGCCTGCTGTGGGACGACGACCCGCCCGCCAACGCGCAGCGCACCGTGCACACCTATGTGGCTCGGCTACGCGCCCGCCTCAAGCCCTTCAACATCAAGATCAAAACCATTTCCAGTGGGTACCGGATAGAGGTGCCCGCGGAGCGGATAGACGCCCTGCGGTTCGGCGCGGCGGTTTCGAGGGCGAAGGACGTGGCCGACCCGGGAGAGCGGGCCACACTGCTCGCCTCGGCGCTGGCGCTGTGGCGCGGGCCGGTGCTCGCCGACGTGGCAAGCGACTACCTGCGGGCACGGGTGGGCACCGCCCTCGAGGAGCAGCGATTTCTGGCTATCGATCTGGGGGCGCGGGCCGACCTCGATCGCGGGTGCCATGAGGACGTTTCGGCGCGCCTGGCCGTACCCGCCGGAGACAACCCGACCCGGGAGCACCTTGCCGAGCTGCTGATGCTCGCGCACTACCGCTGCGGGCGGCAGGCCGACGCGCTGGCCGTCTACCGGCGGTCATGGCAGACCCTGCGTGACGAGTTGGGTGTCGAACCGGGGCCGGGCCTGCGGGAGTTGCACGCGCGCATCCTCGCCAACGATCCCGCACTGGCACCGTCCGCTCAGGACGGTGCGCCGCTTCCCCCGCCACGTTTCCTTCCCCGCGATGTACCCGATTTCACCGGCAGGACAACGGATCTGCGGCGACTCGACGAGATCGCCGAGGAGAGCCGCGACGTGGCGGGCGCCGTGCTCATCACGGCGGTCACCGGCACCGCGGGGGTGGGCAAGACCGCGCTGGCGGTCCGCTGGGGTCACCGCGCGGCGGGACGGTTTCCAGGCGGCCAGCTGTATGTGAACCTGCGCGGATATGACACGGGCCCGCCGCTGCGCCCCGTCGATGCTCTGGCGCAACTGTTGCGCGCGTTGGGTTTGCCGGGTGAGAAGATCCCGGCGGACGAGCAGGAGGCCTCCGGACTGTACCGCTCGCTGCTCGCCGAGCGCAGGATCCTTGTGCTGCTTGACAATGCGGCCTCCACCGAACAGGTCCGGCCGCTGCTGCCGGCGGCGCCGGGAAGCATCACGCTGATCACCAGCCGCGACCGGTTGGCGGGCCTGCTGGCCCGTGACGGCGCCCGCAGGCTGGTGCTTGACGTGCTCTCGCCGCGGGAGTCGGTGGCGCTGATCGGCCGTATCGTTGGGCCGCAACGGGTTTCGGCCTCGCCCGAGGCGGCCTTGGCGCTGGCCGCGGCGTGTGGGCACCTGCCGCCTGTATTCGTGGTACCTGGCCTGCGCCGACGCCGCCGCGCAGCAGCTCTACCCGCACCTTGCCCGCCTGGCCCGGGAGATGGTCGATTGGCTGACCGTAGGCGAATGTGCCCTGGCCGCCGGGCAGGCCGCCGGTGACCCCGGTCTGGCCGCCGCGGCCGAGCTCAGCCTGGGGCTCTCCCACGGCAGCCAGGGGCGCTACGACGATGGCGACCGGCACTACGGCAACGCGATCGAGCTGTCCGGAGCGGGCCGGCTGGCCCGAAGGAGCCGCGGCCGCCCTGGGCAATCGCGGCGTGATCCAGCTGTGGGCCGGCGACCTGGCGCGGGCCGGCGAATACCTGCGCGCGGCCTACAAGCACCAGCGGGAGCTGGAATCCCTTGCCGGGCAAGCCATCAACCAGGCCAACCTGGGCATCGTCTATCTGACGCAGGGGCGGCTCGACGCGGCCGGACGGGCATACCGTGAGGCGCTGCGCCTGCATCGCCGCGCCGGATCCCGTAACAGTGAAGGCCTGGTGTTGAGCAACCTCGGTGAGGTGCTGCGAGTGCGGGGCCGGTTCGGGGAGGCCGTGCGGTTGCACGATCAGGCGCTGGCGATCCACCGTGAGGTCGGCGGCAAACTGGGGGAGGCGCTGGCCCTGGGCAACATCGCCACCGTACGGCGAGACATGGGCGATAGCCGGTCCGCTTTGGACAGTGCCAACGCCGCGCTCGAGTTGGTGCGGCAAACCGGCGATCCGAACGCCGAGGCCAACATCCTCAACCGGCTGGCGAGCGTGCACCACGCCCTCGGCAACGACCAGGCCGCGGTCGGCATGTACCTCGCCGCGCTCGACGCCACCAACCGCACCGGAGGCCGGGACCCTGAGGTCGACGCCCGAATCGGGCTCGCCCAGGCATATCTCGGCTTGGGCGAAGTGAACCAGGCCCGCCGGCACGCCGAAACCGCCCTGGCCCTGTCCCGCGACCTCGGTTTCGGCCTGCTCGAAGGCCACGCCGCGCTGGCGCTCGCTCAGCTCGAATGGCGGTCGGGCGAGGTGGACACGGCGGTGTCGCTTGCCCGTGCCGCCCTCAAACGTCACCGCCAAGCCGGCGCCCTGCCCGCCGCGCGGCGGACTGTGGAACTGCTACAGGCCATCGAGGACCGATACCCGACACTCGATGTTCGAAAGAATGAACATTGACAACGCTAACTCGCAACTGTCAATTATCGGACGCTCCAGGTGCAAACCGTTTGTGTTCATGGGATCTGCGGTCGACGATACTGTGATGGCAACTCCCCAGTTTCACGAGTGGGACAACCTGGGCCGGCCGGTGACACCATCGCAGACGATCCGGGAGATGGTGCAGCGCCTGCGGGCCGCCTATCCGCAAGCGGAGTTCGGCTGGCATGCCGACGATGCGCACTATCAGGCGGATCGGCCGAAGGATCACACTCCATACTCCAAGACGGAGTGGCCGATCCCTTGCCCCCGTTACGTCGTGTTCGCCACCGACGTGATGCCACATCCCAGCTACAGCCTCGACGACCTCCACGCCTACTGGCTGGCGGAGGCGCGTGCGGGCCGGACGCCGTGGCGCAAATACATCATTTACCGGGACAAGCAATACAGCGTGCGGAGCGGCTGGGAAGAGCGGGATTTCGACGGCGACTATCACAATCACATTCATCTATCCGATCGGACCGATTACGAGTTCGAATCACTGGGCTCGTGGGATCCGGTGCCCGGCGCCACACAGGAGGTCACCATGTTCACCGCACAGATCGACGGCAACGCGGCATGCTGGATTTCCGACGGCATCAAGTGCCGTCCAGTGGCCGACTACGGCACGCTTCTGCGCTACGAGTCGCTCGGCGTCAAGCACATCGTGGTGCCCACCGATGCCGAGTTGCGCAGCCTGATCGGCGATCGCGAGTTTGACGGCCCCGACCCGGTCACCTTGACGCCCGACCAGCTTGCCTTGGTGCAGATGGCGGCGGCGGTGGGTGCACGAGCGGCGGTCGAGAAGGCCATGACGCCACAAGCGATAGCCGACGCGATCCCGGACGACGCCGCCCGTGATGTCGCGGGCCTGCTTGTGCTGCGACTGCGCAAGAGGTGATCAGGGTCTCGTCCGTGCGCGCTCGCGCTTCATCGTCACGGCAGCAAGCGTCCCTGCCCTGTGGCCTGCGCTGTCGCCTACGCGGTGGTCGGCTGGATGTTCTGATTGACGTGGAAGACATTTGCGGGGTCGAAGCGGGTCTTGACCTCGACGAGCCGGTCGTAGGTGGCGCCGAAGGCGGCGTGCAGCATCGCCTCGCGCTCCTCCATGAACCCGGGGAAGTTCAGGTAGACGCCGCCCGTGGAGAAGGGGCGAAGGCTGTCCACACACCGCCTCGCCCAGGCGATGTTTTCCTCGTCGGTGTCGGCGCCTTCCCAGTTGGCTTCCACACCGATGAGGATCGGGGCGCTACGGTCGCCAAACGCGGTTGCCTGCGGAGCCACCCGGCTCATCGCCCCGCGCTGAAACCAGACATCGATCGTGGACAGGTCGGAGCGCATCTGGTCGGCGGAGGCCATCATGTGCTCGATCGCGCGGTCGGAAAGTTCGGCCAGCTCGATCGATTTCCAGTAGTAGCGCCGACCGTCCGGATAGTCCTCGTCGAGAATCTTCTGCAGGTCGGCAAAGGGCATCCGGCGGCTCAGGTCGGCAATCGGACTGCCGAGCTCCCGCAGCGGACGCAGGACGCGCTCGCCCTCATCACAGTCACCAATGTAGGGTGCCAGCACAGCCAGGTAAGGCTTGCCGTGCGCCTCGGCGGGGAAGGGTTCCGCCCGCGGAACGCGCCCGAAGAAGGCCAGCGGCGCGACCTCGTCCATCGCGTCGGCCATGTAGGCGTCGACGTCGCGCAGGATCCCGAGCGCCTGCTCGCCCGGGTAGAAGACGAAGGCGACGGCGACCTGCGGCTCAAGCGGATGGGAGACGAACTCGAACGAGGTGACGACGCCGAAGTTGCCGCCGCCTCCCTTCAACGCCCACAGGAGGTCAGGGTGCTGGTCGGCGTCAGCGGTGAGCACATCGCCGTCGGCCGTGACGACCTCGGCGGCCACTAGGTTGTCACATGTCAGCCCATGTTTGCGGCGGAGCCAGCCCATCCCGCCCGACAGCGTCAACCCGGCGATCCCGGTTTCGGAAACAATGCCCACCGGCATGGCCAAGCCGTGGACCTGGGTTGCGGCGTCGAGGTGCCCGAGCCTCGCGCCGCCGCCGGCCCGCACGGTCCTCCGGGCAGGATCGACCCAGACATCGTTGAGCGCCGACAGATCGACCACGAGCCCGCCTTCGACGGTGGCCATGCCGGCGACGTTGTGTCCGCCACCGCGGACGGCAATGGTCAGGTCGTTCGCGCGGGCGAACCTGACGGCCGCCACGACGTCGGTGGTGCTCCGGCAGCGAGCGATCGCGCCCGGGCGCCGTTCGACCACGGCGTTCCAGATCTTATGGGCATCCTCGTATTCGGCGTCGCTCGGCGTGAGGACCTGTCCCTCGAACACGTCCCGCAGCGCCTTCACCTCGACCTTGCCGGACATCTCGCGCCTCCTCGAAGTGCAGCCGAGCTCCTACGGCCGACCGCCGACGGTGCCAGTCCTCACGCGCCCGACCTGCATAAACGTGAAAGTAGCATCAACTTCATCACTCAGTTCCGCAAATCCATCGAGCCGGCGATCTCGATGCGTTTCGGCGGGCTACGCCCGTGTCGGTCGCGGGGCGACGCGTCGGATGAGCAGGCTGCGTAGCGCTTCGCGGCCGATAGTGATCACCCGGCCGTGGATTTCGCGTTGCGTAGCTTGAGAACGTATGCCGCGGTAAGCGCGACGGCACGGTCTTCGTCATGTGACAGATCTGCGAGGGCACGTGACGCCGTGCTACCCGGGATGTCCGCGAGCGCCTGGGTCAGCCGTAGACGTGCGGACGATTCGATGGTGCCGGGCGAGAGGCAGTCAACGAGCCGGGCAGCGATCTGATCCGCCAACGCGGGATCACTGGCCAGCGCGCTGAGTGCATCGGCCGCATCGGCGTCGTTCGTGTCCTCGACGATCATGTCGATGAGCGTCGGAACCGCGTCGGCTACTCCACGTGCCCCGAGCGTCAGAGCTGCCCACCTGCGGATCACGATGTCGGAGTGGGTGAGGGCGTCCCGCAGCAGTGCGGTCGCCGCACCGTCCGCAATCTCGGCGATGGACTGGACGGCACGTTTGCGCACCTCGGCTGCTGGTGAGCCGAGACCCTCCGCCAGCAGCGCCAATCCGCCATCGCCCGATTGCGCCAGAGCCCATCGCAGGGCTCCGGCGACGTTGGGGTCCGTCTCGCTCAACACCGCCTCGACCAGAGCTTCCACCGGCACCGGAACCTCCTCGACCGAGGACAAGGCCGCGCGCTGGCGCTTCCCGGCGCTCTCCGACCCCAAGGCCTGCAGGAGTGCCACGATCTGGAGGACGTCCTCCCAGTCGGCGGGTCCCGCGGCACCGATCCGACGCAGTCGCGTCAGCAGCTCCGTCTCAGCCGCAATGCGTTCTCGCGTCTGGCGGATGAGGTCGTCGACGAGCTCCGAGGGCGTGAAGCCGGGATCATCCAGCGCGCGCCCGACTTCACGTAGCGACAGGCCCAATGATCGCAGGCTCTCGATATGGAAGATCCGCCGGATGTCCTCGCTGGAGTATGCTCGATAGCCGGCCTCGGTCCGACCCGTTGGCCGCACCAGGCCGAGCGAGTCGTAGTGCCTGAGCATGCGGGCGCTGACCCCGGACCGTCGTGCCACATCACCGATCAACACTGCCTATCACCCCTCCTGGCTGGTCGTGCCGAGGGCCATGATGCGCTTCGCCTCCTCGATCGTGAACTCGAGTCCGGCATCCGGGTCGCGCAACAGCCGTTCCGTGGCGATCGCGTGCCGACGCACGCGAGGGTCGAGATCCGTCATCGCGGCGCGCAGGGTCGGCGTGATCACCTCACCGAGCGCGATCAGTGCCCGGCTAAGGCTCAACTGCGTCTCACGCTCGCCGCGCCCGAACTGGGTCGCCAACACTTCGGCCAACTCTGGTTCTTCACCTTCGGGCACGAGTGCGACCGCTGCTCGCCAGGCGCTACGCGCCACCTCGTCGTCGGCGTCGGTCAGAAGCGCCCGTGTGATCGCCGGCCACGCCCGCCGATCCCCGATCTTGGACAGTGTGTGCAGTGCCTGGCTTCGTGCCTGCGCACGCTCCGAACGGAGTTCATCGATGAGCTTGCGGGTCGTCATGGACGACGCGTGGCGGATGAGTGCCCACGTAAGCATTTCGCGCACATAGAACTCGGGCTCGATCGCGCATCGTTCGATGAGCTTGTCGACAAACCGCGGGTCCGGGGTCGTGCCGACCGCCATCGCCGCCTGCAGCCGCACCGACGAGCTGCTGTTGTCCAGCCCCTGGAGAGCTCGCGTCGTGTTCGTGTCCTCTTCCGTCATGGTCATCGGGACCACCTCCTTGGCCACAGTGAAGACCTTGTCACCGTGTCAAGGTCAAGCGGGCCACGCCGTGAGATGGCCGGGCACGCTCTGCCCACCGAGGCCGTCTCGGGTATTCGACACACCCACGCCCTCGCAAGATCTCGCCAGCGGCGGCGGTGCGGGCGGCCCACGGCAAATGGTCGGCTCCGGGTGTCCCGGAGCCGACCGTGCCTATGGAATCCCGCTGCCTGGTGGCCTACTGCACGCGATGTCTAACCCGTGGCACAGCGCCGATTATTGAGCCGGAAGTTGGGCGGCTTCGCGTTGGTGAAGTTGTCGAACTGCGCGTTGAAGCCGATCCCATCCCGACTGCCACCCGGGGCGATCGAACCATTGCTGGCCACATTGGTCACCGTCACATCCCTGCCGTTCGGCCCGCTCTGCGTGTAGTTGCCGTTCCAGCGGTCGGTGAACGTCTGCCCGTTGGCGAACTGGAACTGCAGGGTCCAGCCGTTGATCGCCGTTGGCAGGTTGTTGGTGACCTTCATGTTGACCTGGAAGTTGCCCGGCCACGACGTGGTCTTCGTGAACGTCACGGTGCAGGCCGGAGCCGGCAGAACCTCCTCGTCCACCAGGAACACGTTGATCCCGCGCTCGTCTTCCAGCTCGGTGTTGTCGGCGATGATCTGGCCAAGGCTGCGGCGGAAGTCGATGCCGTAGTTGTTGCGGATGAAGGACAACCCTTGGTCGTTGCCGTAGAAGAACCGGTCGCCGTCGCGCAGCGACTGGAACTGTTTGGTCCAGATGGCCAGCTGCAGCTCGCCGAACTCGGTGCCGGGCACGTGCTGCTCGGCCAGCATGCCGACGAAGGCGTCGATGTTGTTGACGTTGCCGTAGATGGCACGCAGCCGCGCGGCGGCTGTGCTGCCCATCGTCTCCGACGTGGCCCCCTCGCCGCCGATCTCGACCTCGGTGCCGTCGATGTCCTTGACCTCAAGGACTTCGACGCTGTTCGGGTTGTCGACCCCGCTGCCGGCCGGGAACTGGTCGGTCGACTCGCCGGTGATCGCCGTGAAGGACGTCTTCGCTGACAGGCCGTAGGCCTGGCGCAAAGCGTTGTACCGCGGGATACCGTGGTCGCGGCCGCGGGCGATGTCCACCGCGCCGAGGTCGACGACGCCGTTGAAGCACGGCTCGAGCTCCGGCTCCAGGTCGCACAGCGGATTGCCCGGCACCGGGATCTGGAACAGCACGCTGCGCAGCTGGTTGTCGATCTGGTGCTCGTTGTTGTACTGCGACTCGAGCAGGCTCTTGAACAGCCCGTCGAGCTTCAAGGCCACGATGAGGTCGGGGTTGAAGAAGGCGTTGTTCAGCGAGACCGCGATCTCGACGTCCTCTTCGCCCTCGATCACCTCGGCGCCCAGGTTACGCAGGGTCTGCAGTTCGGCCGGGGAGTATTCGCCCGCCTCGGCCTCGAACTCGAATTCACCGTGGATCTGGCTGTGCACTCGGTAACCGGCGGCGGCGAACTCGTTGCCCAGTGTCGGGTTCACGCTGGGGTTGTAACCGGCGTACTTCGGCAGGGCTACACCCATCGCAGGCAGCCATTCGTTGTACGTGATGAACTGCTGTTCGGCGATGATGATCCGGCGCGCGATCTGGAACTTGTCCTCTTCGCTGAGGGAGGAGGGCAGCTGCGAGACGATCCGGTTGTGCTCGCGGGCGAAGAGGGTGTGCGTCGCGGTCAGGGCGATGTTTTCGTTGGCTCGGACGTCACCGGCGACCATGGCCCGGTTGGGGTTGCCCAACAGACGACCGTCAAGGCCCATGACCGGTGCCGCCGCTGGGTTCCCACGCGCGTCCCGCCGGGGTAGGAAGCCGTTCTGCAGCAACAGGTTTGCGTTGTTGTTGGCTGGGTTGCCGTCGAGCGATCCGACGCGCAGCCACTCCAGCCTGTCGTTGGTCCCGCCATACACGGAAAACGCGTTGAGGAAGGTTGGCGTGGTGTTGTCCTGCTGGCGCGGATTGGAGGTGCTCGTGCCGGTGCCCGGCGTCGCGTTCGTCCGGGCCAACGGGATGAAGCCGACGTTGTTGTTGCTGAACGTCTCGAGCGGGTCGGAGGTGCTGAACGGGATATTGAACGTCGTCGCCGTCGGGCCGGTCTCCGCGCGCAGGCCGAAGGTGTGGTCGAGGAACTGACCCCACGTCCAGCCCCACTGCGTGACGCGGCGCTCGGAGAAGACGTTTTGGTTGCTGTCATTGAAGATGCGGTTGCTGACGTAACGCGCGTTGGGACCGGTCAACGGTGCGCCGATGCCATCGGCGTAGGCGGCCGGCGCCACCCGCAGGTAGGGACGGTTGGCCTGGCCCCAGGTGGGGTTGGCCACGTTGTTGCCGCTGCCGTCGAGGCTCTCGATCGGGAACGGGACGGCGGCTTGAGCCGAGGGCCCGCCACCCATCGTCGCCGCGATCATCGCGGTGACGGCGACGCTGACGAGCGTCAAACGCTTACGGTCGGGCGGCTTGCGGTTGGGCGGCTTTCGATGGTTGTGAACTGCGTAACTGATACGATGCTTGGGCATCATTTCCTCCACACGGCTAGGCAGAGAACGTGTGAGGCCCGGCCTCTTCGTCCACTCGGCGGGCAGGCGCGTTAGCGTCGTCCTTACGTCCCCGCGGAGGGCAAGTCCGCAAAGGGGCGACCTGAGCGGACGTAGAGGCTCAGGGCATGTAAGACGGTGTGCCGAGGTGCGTTGTTGAAGTTGTGGGGGATCCAATCACCTGGGCAGTAGGTTGTTTTTGGGAGCGCTCCCCATAGGCACTTCGAGCGTTATTCTTGACCTGTTCCATGAACGAGTCAATAGTGATCGATGTGATTCCGTTATCGAGGTTTCACCGAGATATCGCCGATCAGTTCACCAGGCTGCCCGGACATGAAAACCCCGCCCCGGCAGGAGGACCGGCGACGCCGTCCACATCGGATGCTCGATAGCGCTTCGTGAGCACCGCCCCGGCGCACCGTGACCGGGGTAGATCACGGTGCGGCCGGGAGGTCGCGGTTCGATGCGGAAGAGAAACCGGCGGTGGGCCTTCTTGCGAGTGGACAGGGCTTCAAGAAGCGTGATCATGGGTAGTGTGAACAGCGGCGGCGGGATTGGCGGAAGAGGGGGACTTCTGGCATGAGTATGGTTCCGATCGCCGATCATGCCCTGTTGTCCGATTGTCATGGTGCTGCGTTGGTTACCGTTGACGGATCGGTGGATTGGCTGTGTTTTCCGCGGTTTGACAGCCCGTCGGTCTTCGGCCGGCTGCTCGACGATGAGGCAGGGCACTGGTCCATCCGGCCGGCCGGCGATTACACCGTGAGCCGGCGCTACGTTGACCGGACTTTGGTCATGCAGACCACGTTTGTGGCGCCGACCGGGACGGTTGTGCTCACCGACGCGCTGGCGATGGGGCCGGAAAACCGTGGCCACGCCCTCGGCGAGGGCGCCCCACGGCTGATGATCCGCTCGGTGACGTGCACCGAGGGCACCGTGCGGGTGGAGGTGTCATACGCCCCGCGCCCGGAGTACGGTTTGCTGCGCCCACTGCTGTCCGCTGTGGACGGCGGGGTGACTGCCCGTGGCGGTGCCGAATGGCTGGTGTTGTCGGCGCCGCAGGCGATGGACATCGCTGACTGCGAGGCGACTGCCCGCCTGTCCGTGTCGGCGGGGGAGACGCTGCGGTTCGCCCTGCATCGGTCCACATTGGAGGAGCGGCCGGCGCGGATCTGGTCGCAGGCCGAGCTCGCCGAGCGGCTGGCGGCCACGGTCGCGGCGTGGCAGTCCTGGTCGGATCTGCATCAGAACTACGAGGGACCGTGGCGCGATCTGGTACACCATAGTGGTCGGGTGTTGCAGGGGTTGACGTTTCAGCCCAGCGGCGCGATCGTTGCCGCCCCGACGACATCGCTGCCGGAGGGTGTGGGTGGGGAGCGCAATTGGGACTACCGATACTCGTGGGTGCGCGATGCCAGCTTCACGATGGAGGCGTTGTGGGTGGCGGCCTGCCCGGACGAGGCCGGTGACTTCTTCGCGTTCATGACGACCGCGGCCGCGGCCTCGATCGGCCCCGGCACGCCGCTGCAGATCATGTTCGGGGTGGGTGGCGAACACGACCTGAGCGAACGGGTGCTGCCGCACCTGGCCGGGTGGCGAAACAGCCGTCCGGTGCGGGTCGGCAACGGGGCCTGGGTCCAGCAGCAGATCGACGTGTATGGGGAGTTGCTAGGTGCGGCCCACCGGCTGGCCGAGCAGATCGCCGAGATCGACGATGACATGCGGGCCTTCCTGACAGCCCTGGCCGACAGCGCCGCCCAGCGGTGGCAAGAGACAGATCAAGGCATTTGGGAGGTACGCGGTGAGCCTCAACATTTCCTGTACTCGAAGGTGATGTGCTGGGTGGCCCTGGACCGCGCGATCGGGTTGGCCGGCACGCTGCGTGCGCAGGACAGGGTGGCCGACTGGGGTCGGGTCCGCGACCAGATTCGGGCGACCGTGGTCCGTGAGGGTTGGAGCGAGGAGGCGGGCGCGTTCACCCAGTTTTACGGGTCATCCGATTTGGACGCGGCGAACCTGATGATGCCGATCGTCGGGTTTCTGCCCGCCGACGATCCGCGGATGCTGGCCACCATCGACGCGATCGCGGATCGGCTCACCGACGACCGTGGCCTGGTTTACCGGTATCGCACCGAGGCCGGGGTGGACGGGCTCGCGGGCGAGGAGGGCTCCTTCCTGTTGTGCACATTCTGGCTGGCGCAGGCGTTGGCCATGGCCGGGCGGATCGATCGCGCTCGTGCGGTGTTCGAGCGGGCCATCGCCTGTGCCAACGATGTCGGTCTGCTCGCCGAGGAGGTCGACGCCAAAACCGGCGAGCTTCTGGGCAACTTCCCGCAGGCGCTGTGCCACATCGGGCTCGTCAACGCCGCCTGGGCCATCGCCGAAGCCGAACGTAT
>JBIOYB010000110.1:0-10727 GCA_044869915.1 Allorhizocola sp. | reverse complement strand
CCTGACCTATGTGGGCCTGATCCCGCAGATCCAGAAGTCGTTCCTGTCCAAGGATGTCGACGCGATGCAGCCGCACATCCGGGCGTTCGTGGAGCGGGCGGTGACGTTTACGGTCTGTCCCGATTGCGAAGGCACCCGGCTCGCCAAGGAGGCCCGGTCGTCGAAGATCAAGGGGATCAGCATCGCCGACGCCTGCACGATGCAGATCAACGACCTGGCCGGATGGGTCGGCGGCCTCAAGGAGCCGTCGGTGGCGCCGCTGCTTGACGCGTTGCGGCACAGCCTCGACTCGTTCGTGGAGATCGGGCTGGGCTACCTCTCGCTCGACCGGCCGTCGGGCACGCTGTCGGGCGGCGAGGCGCAGCGCACCAAGATGATCCGTCACCTGGGTTCCTCGCTCACCGACGTCACCTATGTTTTCGACGAGCCGACCATCGGCCTGCATCCGCACGACATCCAGCGCATGAACGATCTGTTGTTGCGCCTGCGGGACAAGGGCAACACGGTGCTCGTCGTGGAGCACAAGCCGGAGGCCATCGCCATCGCCGACCACATCGTCGACCTCGGGCCCGGCGCGGGGACGGCGGGCGGCACGGTCTGCTTCGAGGGCACGGTCGAGGGGCTACGGGCCAGCGGCACCATTACGGGCCGCCATTTCGACGACCGGGCCAAGCTCAAGGAGAAGGTGCGGACGTCCGGCGGCACGATGGAGATCCGGGGCGCGACCACGCACAACCTGCGCGACGTCGACGTCGACATCCCGCTCGGGGTGCTTGTCGTCGTCACCGGGGTGGCGGGTTCGGGCAAGAGCTCGCTGATCCACGGCTCGGTGTCCGGGCGGGACGGTGTCGTGTCGATCGACCAGGGTGCCATCCGTGGCTCGCGGCGGAGCAACCCGGCCACATATACGGGACTGCTCGAGCCGATCCGCAAAGCGTTCGCTAAAGCCAACGGCGTGAAGCCGGCCCTGTTCAGCGCCAACTCCGAGGGCGCCTGCCCCACCTGCAACGGCGCCGGTGTCATCTACACCGACCTGGCGATGATGGCCGGCGTCGCCACCACGTGCGAGGAGTGCGAGGGGAAGCGGTTCCAGGCATCCGTGCTGGAGTACCACTTCGGCGGCCGCGACATCAGCGAAGTGCTCGCGATGTCGGTGACCGAGGCCGAAGGGTTCTTCGGCACCGGCGAGGCGCGCACACCGGCGGCGCACGTCATCCTCGGCCGGCTCGCCGACGTCGGGCTGGGCTACCTCAGCCTCGGCCAGCCGCTGACCACGCTGTCCGGCGGCGAGCGGCAACGGCTCAGGCTGGCCACGCACATGGCCGAGAAGGGCGGCGTCTACGTGCTGGACGAGCCGACTACGGGCCTGCATCTCGCCGACGTCGAGCAGTTGCTCGGTCTGCTCGATCGGCTCGTCGACTCCGGCAAGTCGGTCATCGTCATCGAGCACCATCAGGCTGTGATGGCGCACGCCGACTGGATCATCGATCTCGGGCCGGGCGCCGGCCACGACGGCGGCCGGATCGTCTTCGAGGGCACTCCGGCCGATCTCGTCGCCGGCCGCTCCACCCTTACCGGGGAGCACCTCGCGGGCTACGTTGGCAACTGAGGCGTCTGTCTGGTGTAGACAAGCGCTCGGGTAACGTTCGTCTCAGTTTCCGGACGGTGGGAAGCGGTGCGCGTAGCGTAAAAGCAGTGCCCCGGTTGTCCCGTTCCCCCGTGACCTGGCTGATCTATGTGCAGCTGGCGCTGTACGCATATTTTCTGTACGGGCTCGGACCGGTGGTGGCCCTGCTGCGAGACGAGCAGGGCGTGTCCAATGCGCTGGCGAGCCTGCACAGCACGGCGTTGGCGGTGGGCGCGGTGCTCGGTGGGGCGCTGTTTTCGTTGCTGGCGCGCAGTTTTGGGCGTTCGAGGCTGATGTGGGCGGCACTGGGTGGGATCGGTGTGGCAGTGGGCGCGTTCGTGACGCTTCCCTCGTGGTACCCGCTGACGATGATTTTGATCTTGGTTGTGGCGTTCTTCGGCTGCATGGTCATCAATGGGGTAGTGGTCTCGCTGACGCAGTTGCACGGGCCGGCGGGTCCGGCGGCGATCAGTGAGGCGAATGCGATGGCCGTGGGGGCGGGGATGATCGCGCCGCTGATGATCGGGCTGGGAGTGGGTGTCGGGCTGGGTTGGCGCGCCGGCGTCGGTGTCCTGATTGGAGTGATCGCGATCGTGGCGCTGGTGGCTTGGCGGCGACGGATCGCGCTGCCGTCGCAGGTCGGCGATTCCGTTGCGCCCGTGGGGAAGATGCCGCTGGGGCGGGCATATTGGCTGGTCTGGACGATGATGGTGATGACCGGGGCGGTCGAGGTCGTGCTGTCCCTGTGGTGCGCGATCGTGTTGCGGGAGCGGGTGGCGCTGACGCCCGCGGGTGCCTCGGCGGCAGTGTCCGCGATCCTGTTGGGGATGCTGATCGGGCGTGCGGGTGGGGCGCGGCTGGCCCTGAGGGTGCGGCCGATCCCGCTGTATTTCGTGGCGCTGGCGGTGAGCCTGGTGGGTTTCGCGGGGTTCTGGGTGTCGGTGGATGCGGTGCCGGCGATTGTCGGGCTGTTGATTGTGGGGCTGGGCAACGGGATGCACTATCCGCTGGCGATCGGGATGGCGCTGAGCGTGTCGCCGGGGCAGCAGGATCGGGCCGCTGGGGTGGCGGCGTATGGGATGGGCCTCAGCTTCGGGGTGGGCCCGTTCGTGCTAGGGCTGCTGGCCGACGAGGTGGGCACGCACCGGGCGTTGCTGCTGGTGCCGGTGTTCATCGCGGCGGCGGCCGGGCTGGCGTGGTGGCTGCACGCATCGATGAATGCTCAAGAGTTAAGTTTGCGGGGTGCCAACTAAACCCAGGCTCGTCCTCGCCTCAGCCAGTCCTGCCCGCCGCACGCTGCTGATCTCGGCCGGGATCGACCCCGAGATCGTGGTGTCGGGGGTCGATGAGTCGGCGGTCGAGGCCGGGTCGGCCGAGGCGCTGTGCGCGGTGCTCGCCAGGATGAAGGCGCATGCCGTGGCCGAGCGGCTGCGGCGGGATGGCGCGGTGAAGCTGGTGCTGGGGTGCGATTCGGTGCTGGCGTTTGACGGGCAGGTGCTCGGCAAGCCGGACGGGCCCGACGACGCGGAGAAGCGCTGGCACGCCATGCGCGGGCGGGCGGGAGTGCTGCACACCGGGCACTGCCTGGTCGATCTGGAGTCCGGGCGGGAGGCCGAGGGCGTGGGCTCGACGACCGTGCACTTCGCCGACCTGACCGATGCCGAGATCGAGGCCTATGTGGCGTCGGGCGAGCCGCTGTGGGTGGCCGGGGCGTTCACGATCGACGGGCTGGGCGGGCCGTTCGTGGAGCGCATCGAGGGCGATCATGGCAATGTGATCGGGCTGTCGCTGCCGCTGCTGCGCAAGCTGTTGCGCGAGATGGATCGCGAGATCACACAGCTGTGGCGGTAGCCGCGCGCAGGTTGGCCATGAGGGTGTCGAGCCCCGCTTGTGTGCCGATGGCGACACGGTCGGCGGGATGATCGACGTATCAGTGGATCGCGTCGGCCGGCAGCCACGGGTGGATGTCCGTGTACTGGAGCATCACGTTTGGGCGCTTCTTCCTGCCGCTTCCGATCAGGAATCCCCGCTGGGTTACCGCTTTCGGGGCGGGTGACCACGAGCCCACCGGGCCTGCTGCTGGTGCGTGGCGATCTCCGAGACGGCGGCGAAGACTGCCACACGTGCACAGATGACGATGAGGGGCACGCCCGCGGGTGCCCCTCAACGGCAACTATTCGTTGACCCCGAGGCGGGCCTTCAGGGCGTCGAGCTCGGCCCACAGCACGCCCGGCAGGCGGTCGCCGAAGCGGTCGAACCACTCGTTGATCTGCGGCAGCTCGGCGCGCCACTCGGACTCGTCGACCGCGAGGGCGGCCGCGATGTCGGCGGCCGGGGTGTCCAATCCGGACAGATCCAGGTCGGCCGGCGTCGGCACGTAGCCGACCGGGGTCTCGACGGCGTTGCCCGTGCCCTCGAGGCGCTCGACGATCCATTTGAGCACGCGCGAGTTTTCGCCGAAGCCGGGCCACAGGAAGCGGCCGTCGTCACCGCGGCGGAACCAGTTGACGTAGAAGATTTTCGGGAGCTTGTCGGCATTGCCATCGGCGCCTTTGCCCATGGCAATCCAGTGCCGGAAGTAGTCGCCCGCGTTGTAGCCGATGAACGGCAGCATGGCCATCGGGTCGCGGCGCACGACGCCGACCTTGCCGACGGCCGCGGCCGTCGTCTCGCTCGACAGCGTCGCGCCCTGGAACACGCCGTGCACCCAGTCGCGCGCCTCGCTCACCAGCGGGACCGTGGTCTTGCGCCGCCCGCCGAAGAGGATCGCCGAGATCGGCACGCCGCGGGGGTCCTCGTATTCTGGCGCGAGGATCGGGCATTGCGCGATGGGCGTGCAGAAGCGCGAATTGGGGTGGCTGGACAGCTCGCCGGAGCCGGGTGTCCAATCACGACCCTTCCAGTCGGTCAGGTGCGCGGGCGGCTCACCCATGCCCTCCCACCAGATGTCGCCGTCGTCGGTGAGGGCGACATTGGTGAACACCGAGTTGCCCGCGGCCAGTGTCCGCATCGCGTTGGGGTTTGTTTTCCAGTCCGTCCCGGGTGCGACCCCGAACAAGCCCGCCTCCGGGTTGACCGCGTAGAGGCGGCCGTCGTCGCCGAAGCGCATCCACGCGATGTCGTCGCCGAGCGTCTCGACCCGCCAGCCCGGGATGGTCGGCTCGAGCATCGCCAGGTTGGTCTTGCCGCACGCGCTCGGGAACGCACCCGCGATGTAGTGGACTTTTCCTTGCGGCGACGTGAGTTTGAGGATCAGCATGTGCTCGGCGAGCCAGCCCTCGTCGCGGCCCATCACGCTCGCGATGCGCAGCGAGTAACACTTCTTGCCCAGCAACGAGTTGCCGCCGTAGCCCGATCCGTAGGACCAGATCTCGCGGGTCTCGGGGAAGTGCGAGATGTATTTGGTGTCGCTGCACGGCCAGGCGACATCTTGCTCGCCCGGCTCCAGCGGCGCGCCGACGCTGTGCAGCGCGGGCACGAACTCGGCGTCGTAACCCATGCGCTCCAACACCTTTGTGCCTATGCGGGTCATGATGCGCATGCTCGTCACGACGTAGGGGCTGTCGGTGATCTCGACGCCGAACATCGGGCGCTCCGCGTCGAGCGGGCCCATGCAGAACGGGATCACATACATTGTGCGGCCGCGCATGCAGCCCCGGTAGAGCTCCGTCATGAGCCGCTTCATCCGCGCCGGAGCCATCCAGTTGTTGGTGGGCCCGGCATCGGCCTCGTCGGCCGAGCAGATGAAGGTGCGCTCCTCGACCCGCGCCACATCGGACGGATCCGTGCGGGCCCAGAAGGAATTGGGCCGCTTCACCGGGTCTAGTCGCACCAGGGCGCCGGACTCTACGAGCTCCCCCGTCAGACGCTCCCATTCGTCCTGGGAGCCGTCGCACCAGACCACCCGCTCGGGTGTGGTCAACTCGGCGACCTGGTGGATCCAGGCGAGCAACTTAGGATGCTGTGTCGGTGGCTGATCAAGCCCTGCGATGATCGCTGGTGCGGCCATGAATTCGTCTCCTCTGATGGTCTGCGCTGACCCAACCGCCGCACGAACCGTTACGGCGGTTCAGCTCAGCGTAAGGCCAGAAGAGGGCCGCAAGTCCATACCAGTTTGTGAAAAACTGCACAAGCCATCGCTCAGGCGATTTCTGATGCACATGGGCACGCTTCCACGCGCACGTTTTCGCGAGTCTTTCGTAAATCGGACAATTCGTTTAGTGTCTAGTGGAGACCGGTATGTCCCCATTTCCCCCGGGAGCGGCCGTGACCACCGTGCTCGATCCTGAGCTGGAGAGCGATCCATACCTGATCTCGCTGGTCAGGGGCGGCGACGTCGACGCGTTCGGAAGGCTCTACATGCGCCATGTCGGCGCGGCCAAACGCCTGGCCCGCGTGCTCGCCCGCGACCCGTCCGACGCCGACGACCTGGTCGCCGAGACCTTCACCAAGGTGCTCGCGATCATGCGCGCCGGGCACGGGCCGGACACGGCCTTCCGGGCCTACGTGCTGACCACACTGCGGCACACGCTGTACGACCGCACGCGCCGCGACCGCCCGATCGAATACACCGACGACCTGACGCCGTACGAGCCCGACCGGGCGTCCACAGTGGACGATCCGCTGGTGCGGCGGCTCGAAACGTCATACGCCGCACGTGCCTTCGCCCGGCTGCCCGAACGATGGCGCACCGTGCTGTGGCACACCGAGGTCGAAGGCGAGTCGCCCGCGCAGATCGCACCCATGCTCGGGCTCACGCCCAACGGCGTGGCGGCGCTGGCCTACCGCGCACGGGAACGGCTGCGCCAGATGTACCTGCAGGAGCACATCGAAATCACCGGTTCGCCAAGATGCCACTGGACCGGCACCCACCTGCCCGGCTATGTGCGGGCGCGACTCGCGCGGCGCGATCGGGCCAAAGTGGAGGATCACCTCGCCGAATGCGCGCACTGCCGCCTGCTGCATCGCGAGCTCACCGAGGAGAACAACGGACTGCGCGGTGTGCTCGCCGGACTGCTGCTCGGATCGGCGGCGCCCGGCTATCTCGCGCCGCCCACGCTCGAACGCTCGATCGGCGGCCTGCTCGCCGCACTGGGCGGCGCGGTGATGCTGCTGTGGCGGCACATCACCGAGTGGTGCGCCGAGGCGGTCGCGTTCGCGGCCGGGCTCGGGTTCAAGCTGTATCGCTTCCCGCGCAAGCTGATCGAACGCTACGGTCCCGGCAATGCCGCGGCCGCCTCGGGCCTCGTGATCGCCGGGCTGACCGGGATGGCCGTGTTTGCCGCCGTGCTCGTCCACACCGAGGCGCCACAGCAGCCGCCGGCCAACACACTGCCCCGGCCCGCGCCCACGCAGCGCGCGTCAATCGCCGCCCCGCCTCGCGCCACACCGTCCACGATGGACACTCTGCCGCCGGCGGAACCATCCCCGCTGCCGCCACCGACGCCCGGGACCGCGCCGCCCGGCGATCTTCCGGGGGAGGGACCCATCGCCACCGCCTTGAACGCGCCGGCCATCGCGCAGGATCCGGCCCTGGTGCGGCTGACAGCCGGCGAACGCGGCGTGCTGCCGATCGCCGTGCGCCTGCCGGAATCGGCCACCGCGCCGCCGACGCGTGAGGTCGAGACAGCGGCAAGCCAGGAGTTGTCGCTACGGGCCGTCCTGCCGGCCGGGCTGAATCTGGCCGACCCCGATGCCGGGGAAGGCTGGCGCTGCACGGGAAAGAGCGAGGTCAGCTGCGCGCGGCCCATGCCGGGCCGGGGCGAGGACACGGTGGCCCGGCTGGCTTTGGACGTGAAGGCGGGGCTCACCGGGTACCAAACAATAAAAATCGAAGTCGCGGCGGGAGATGCCGCGTCGGAAACGGCGACCCGCGTCCCCATCGCGCCGCCCGGGATGCGGCTGGGCTATGCCGCGCGCGGCCGGCTGGGCTTCGAGCTGGGCGGCAACGCGCTGCTGGCCTGCCTGCCGCGGCCGGAGTGCCTGGCGCAGGACAACAACCAGCAGGAGATGTATCCATCGCGCCCGGAGGCAAGCGAGCCGAGCCCGCCCGAGGGGACCACCGCCGACACCGCCGTGAGCGGGGCACGGATCGCCCTGCCGAGCGGGGTGAAGGTGCGCTGGGCCGGGCTCATGCTGGCCTCGTCGGGCGGCAGGACGCCGAGCGTGGCGCGGCTGCACGGACCGTCGGGTGGCTGGCATGAGCTGACTCCCGTCGGTGGGCTGGTGGACGTGACGGAGCTGGTGCGCGGCAACGGCGCGGGAGACTGGTGGGTCGCCGTCCCGGCCGGCCAACTGCCCAGCGGTCGAGCGATGTGGGCGGGCTGGACGTTGGCCGTGGCGTACGACAACCTCGCCGCGCCACCGAGCGAGCTGGCCGTTTACACCGGACCGCGCGCGGTGCACGACCGTGAGGAACTTTCGCTGCGCATCGGCGAGGGCGGGCCGATCGATTTCGGGCTCGTGCTGTGGGACGGCGACAGCAGCCTGGACGACGACACTCTCACGCTCGACGCGCAGCCGCTCGGCCCGCCGCACAACGTCGGCGCCGGCATCAACGCGTCCAGCGTGCTTTGTGCCGGCACTCAGCATGACTGCGCCTGGCGCACACCAGGACTGGACGTGCACCGGCTCGGCGCGACCGCAAACCGCGACGGCACGGCCACTTTGCGCTCAGGCAACGACCCCATGGAGGTAGGACTCATGGTATTGCTGGCAACCCCCGGTTGATGCAAGCGCGGTCCGGTAAGCTCGGCCGCGTGACCCCTAAGTTGGTCGAGCAGTTGTACGGGAGATTCCGGCACATCCTGCACGAGCTTGGCAAGTTTGGCGTGGTGGGCCTGTTCGCCTACCTCGTAGACAGTGGGATTCTCGCGTTTCTGCTGGCCCAAGGCTACGAGCCGCTGTTCGCCAAGACGATTTCGACGGTCATATCGGCAACGGTTGCCTTTATCGGTAATCGGTTCTGGACCTGGCGTGACCGCCAGCGGTCGAGCCTGGCAAGGGAATACCTGCTCTACTTCGGGTTCAACGCGGCCGGGCTGGGCATCGCGCTCGCCACGCTGGGCATCAGCCACTACGGCCTGGGCGCGATGTTCCCCGTCTTCAAGGACCCGTTCGCCGACTTCATCGCCGCGCAACTTGTCGGCAACGCAATCGCCACAGTGTTCCGCTTCTGGGCATACAGGCGCTTCGTTTTCCTCGCACCGGCCGAGGCGGCGACCCGATGATGGGATCCGTGACGTGCGCTGGGAATATGTTCAGCAACTGCGCATTCGGCGCGACATTCGCGTAGGGTAGGCCGGTGCTCCTAGACCAACTTCTTCCCCAGCGTCTCCGGGCGATCGGCCCAGAGGTGGTCAAGTTCGGCATCATCGGCGGTCTCAACGTTCTGGTCAACGCGGTCGTGTTCAACCTGCTGCTGGCCCTGCCGGTCTTCGCCAACGGGCAGCTCAAGGCAAAGGTGATCGCCACCGCCGTGGCCATCGTCTCGTCCTACTTCATGAATCGGCACTGGACCTACCGCGACCGCGACAAGTCGGCCGCGCACCGGGAGTTCGTGCTGTTCGTGGGGTTCAACATCGCCGGGCTGCTGATCGAGCTGGCTGTGATGGGCATCACGAAGTACTGGTTCGGCATGACGAGCTGGCTGGCGCTCAACGTCGCCCTCTTCATCGGGCTCGCCATCGGCACGATCTTCCGCTTCCTCACCTACCGCACGTTCGTGTTCACGCACGCCGCCGAGCCCGCACCGGCGTCCGTCCCGACGCAGGGCCGGTCGCTGGAAGAGGAGCTCGTGGAGCTGGAAGAGTTCGAGGAGCTCACCGGTGCGCTCGAGAAAGAGTTCGGGCGCAAGGCCACCGACCCCGCGCCCGCAAAGCTTCGCTGACAGCTACCGCTATCGCTACTGCTTCTCCTCGGTCTTGTCGGACTGAGTAGGCACGCCCCCGCGCCGCTCGTCATCACCAAACGAGTGGATGTCGCGGTCGTGCTCCACCAGCTCATACAGCTTGGTCTGGACCATCCCCACCTGCGGGATGTCCTTGAGCACGCTCTGCCCGCGCTCACCGGCCGACTCGATCGTCAGCGTGCCGCAGCCCAGCAGCCGCTCGACAAACGTCTGGCTCATCGCGTGATCGTTGACCCGCATCAGCGGGATGTCACGGCGGTCCCGAGAGAACACGCCGAACTGGAAGATGATCCGCTCATTGGTGAACACGTAGTGCGTCGTGCGCCAGATGAGCCAGGGCCAGAACGACAGCCACAGGAACAGCACAAGGGCGACGGCGCCGACGGCGTACACACCGAACGGGGGCCAGCTGAGGACCAGTGCGGTCACCACGACGGCCGCCGCGACAAGCAGCACCAGCGTGGGGACAATCATTACTTTCCAATGGGGACGCAGATGCAGCACGATCTTCTCGTCGGCTGTCATCACGTCTTCGGGGAACGCCATAGCGCCGTAGGTTAGTAGATCAACGCACGTGCGTCACGTCCCCGGCCGCGATCGGACACACTTCGCCACTTGACAGACGCACCATCAGGCGTCCCTCAGCGTCGACGCCGGCCGCCTCGCCGATCATTTCCCGGTCACCCGGGAGGAGTACCCGCACTTCACGACCTATGGTGAGACATTTTTTACGGTACGCGTCGCGCGGATCAGCAAACGGCCAGTCCGCATAGCGCGCCTTGAACGCATCGATGAGCGCGATGGCCAGCCGGGTGCGGTCGGTGTCGAGCCCTCTGCTCATGAGCGAGGTCGCCGTCGGGAGCAGTTCGTCGTCGGCCACCGACACGTTGACCCCGATGCCCACGATGGCCGCGCCCGCGACCGCCTCGGCGAGAATGCCCGCGCACTTGCGCCCGTCGATGAGCAGATCGTTGGGCCACTTGAGCTCGGCACCAGGGATGACGTCGGTCAGGGCCAGCCCGGTGAGCAGCGGCAGCCACCCCCAGCGCGGCATCTCGACCGGCGGCCGCAGCAGGAAGCTCATGGCCAGCCCGGCCCGCGGCGGCGACACCCACGACCGGCCCATCCGCCCGCGCCCGGCGACCTGCGACTCCGCCATGACGACCAGCCCTTCCGGCTCACCCGCGGCGG
>JBIOYB010000109.1:0-23315 GCA_044869915.1 Allorhizocola sp. | reverse complement strand
GTTTGAGGACCTGCGCGACCGCGACCCCGTGACCGGCGAGCCGCAGCGGCCGCCCGGGATCCAGCCGTTGGAGCAGGCCCTGCTGCAGCAGACCCCGGCCGCGCAGCGCCAAAACCAGGCGGCGCTGCGCTACTGGGAGGAGCAGCTACGCGTCATCCCGCCCACCATGTTCCCACGATCGGGCTGCTGGGAGCTGGAGTACTCCTCCCCCGCCCTCTACCGCGCCCTGCGCGCCGTCGCCACGCGCCTCGCGGTGCGCACCGGCCCGATACTGTACGCGGCGTTCGCCGCCGCCCTGTCGGAGGTGACCGGGGTCAACCCGGTCGCCACGATGATCACCGTGAACAACCGCTTCCGCCCCGGGCTCGCCAACGCCGCCGGACACATGATCCAGCATGGACTGTGCACATTGGACGTGGCGGGCGTGGCCTTCGACGACCTCGTCCACACCGCACGGCGCCGCCTGCTGGCCGCGCAGAAGCACGCCTATTACGTGCAGGGCCAGCTCGACGAGCTCATCGAGCGGGTGGGCAGGCAGCGCGGTGTCGGCTTCGATCTGCTCTGCCTGTTCAACGATCGCCGGGCCCTGGACAGTCCAATCGCGACAGTCTCGCCCGACGGCGACGCCACCACCGCACACTGGCGGCAGTTGACCAGCCTGCCCCAGCGGCTGATGTTCCACGTCAACGACAGCCCGGGAGCCTTGTCGGCGCTCGTGCAGGTGGACACGGCCTATCTCGGCCGTGCGGAAGTGACGACCCTGCTGGAACGGATGGAGATGCTCGTCCTCGACTCGGTGGAGGTTTGACGTGGACATCGTTGTCGCGCAACGGTTGCCCGTCCCGTTCGAGGGCGAGGGCGCCGGCACGGGCGAGCTGAGCTGGGGCCAGCAGTCCGTGTGGAAGGGCATGGTCGAGTCCGGCGTGTCGCTGACCATGACCGCGATCCGGGAGCTCGAGCCGGGCGCCGACCCGAAGGAGTTCGTGGACGAGTTCGAGTTCTATCTGAGCCGCTACCAGGCGATGCGCACGCTGCTGCGGTTCGAGCCGGACGGGCGCGTGCTGCAGGTCGTCCACGCCACGGGCACGGCCGAGATCGAGGTCTACGACGCCGGCGACCGCGACCCGGCGCAGGTCGCGGCGGAGGTCGAGCATCATTACCTGGCAACGGTTTTCGACTACGCGCACGAGTGGCCGATGCGCTGGGCGCTCGTGCGCCGCGACGGCGTGCTCACCCATGCCGTCGCGGCCATCGCGCACCACGTCGCCGACCCCACGAGCGCGATGGCCATGTTCGAGGACCTGCGCGACCGCGACCCCGAGACGGGCAAGCCGCGGCGGCCGCCCGGGATCCAGCCGTTGGAGCAGGCCCGGCAGCAGCAGACCCCGTCCGCCCAGCGCCAAAACCAGGCCGCACAGCGCTACTGGGAGGAGCAACTGCGCGCGATCCCGCCCACGATGTTCCCGGACGCGCCGCCCAGCGATCCCAATGACCGATATCCGGGGCGCTACTGGGAGGCCGACTACTCCTCCCCCGCTCTGCATCTGGCCCTGCGCAACGTGGCCGCACGGCTCGGCGTGACCACCAGCGCCGTGCTGTACGCGGCGTTCGCCCGCGCGCTGTCGGGCACGACGGGCGTCAACCCGATCGCCACGACCGTCACCGTGAACACCCGCTTCTGGCCGGGGTTTGCCAACGCGGCCGGGCCGATGGCCCAGATGGGGCTGTGCACGCTTGACGTCGGAGACACCGGCCTGGCCTTCGGCGAGATCGTGCACCGGGCGCGCCGCCGCCTGTTCACCGCGCAGAAATACTCCTACTATTCGCCGTTCGAGGCCGACGCGCTGACCGAGCGGGTCGGCCGGGAGCGGGGCGTCACGTTCGATCTGCGCTGCCTGTTCAACGACCGGCGGAACGAGGACGGTCCGATCCAGACAGTGCCGGCCTCGGACCTGCGCGGCGCGCCGGCCACCACGGCGAAGTGGAAAGAGATCGAGGGCCTGCACCAGATGATGATGATCCACGTCAACCCGGACCCGAGCTCGCTGACCGCGCTGGTACAGGTCGACACGGCGTACTTCGCCCGCGAGGACATGGCGGCCGTGCTGCGGCGCATGGAGGCGACGGTGCTCGACGCGGCCCTCGACCCGGAGCCCAGATGATCGCCATCGACGCGGTGGCGACGCACGTGCCCGAGCACCGCGTGACAATCGACGAGCTGGCCGCCCAGCTCGGGATGCAACCCATGCAGCTCAAGCTGTTCAAGCGGTTCTACGGGCAGGCCGAGATCCGCCGCGACCCCGACGGCACGCTGCTCGACCTGCTGCTGGCGGCCGCGACCAAGCTGGAGGCGTTGCGCGGGCGCGAACACCTCGTGCGATACGTCGTCTACGCCCGCGCGATCCCGGTCGGCGTGCCGTTTCCGGCCAACCCGCTGCACGACCTGTGCCGCAAACTGGGCCTGGAGAACGCGATCGCCTTCACCGTCACCCAGCAGGCGTGCGCGTCGGGGCTGCAGGCGGTCGACGTCGCGAGCAAGCTGCTCGCCGGGGAGTCCGATCCGGACACTCTCGCGCTGGTGATCGCCGGCGAGAAGACGTTCACGCCCGAGTCCCAGCTGCTGCCGGAGACGTCCTTCTTCGGCGAGGGTAGCGCGGCCTGCCTCTTGCGCTCCGGCGGGACGCGCGACCGGTTGCTGGCCTATGCCGCTCAGCTTCGCGGGGAGTTCGACGGCGAACATGCCGACGTGGCCACGCGGTTTCAACGGCAATACCACACCAGCATCGGCGAGGTGATCCTTGAGGCGACCGCCAAGGCCGGTGTGGCGCTCGCCGACGTGGCGCTCATCCTGCCGCACAACGTCAACCTCATCTCATGGCAGAAGGTGTGCCGCCGGATCGGCTTCCCGCTCGGGCGCGTCGTGCTGGACAACCTCGCCCGCTACGGGCATGTGTTCTGCGCGGACGCTTTCATCAACTACGAGACGGCGCTGCGGCGGCTGCGCCCGGGTGACCGCTACGTGATGGCCGCGGCCGGAGCGGGCCGCGGCGCGGCGTTCTCGGCGATGGTATTCGAACACTGAAGAAGCACTGAGAAGGAGACGGCGACGATGACCACAGATATCGACCTGGAGCTGCGCGAGAAGGTCGTCGGCAGCATCTGCACCCTGTTGCCGGGCGTGCTGCGGCACGAGCTGCCGGACGTTTCGGAGCAGACCAACCTCATGGAGCTCGATCTGAGCTCGGCGTCCACGCTCGAGCTCATGCTGGCGCTTGAGGACCAGCTCGAAATCCAGATCGACGTGGAGGATTTCGACGAGGAGCATGTGCAGTCGGTGGGCACGCTCGCCGACTACGTGGCCGGCCATGCCGTCCGATAGCGCCACCCTGCATATCCACCGGGCGCGACGGCGCGTCTTCGACACTCCCGCCGAGCTTCCACCGCAGCA
Organism: Allorhizocola sp.; assembly: GCA_044869915.1. Lineage (GTDB taxonomy): Bacteria > Actinomycetota > Actinomycetes > Mycobacteriales > Micromonosporaceae > Allorhizocola. Next base: position 19,867 of record JBIOYB010000109.1, on the reverse strand, counting down.
CCTTGCCGCCCTCGACGTCTTCCTCACCGATCTGGTCCGCCCGTATGGATTGGCCGTGCGCGACGATGTCCGCAATGGACAGGTCTACGGCGAGATGGCCGCGGAGCTGATCGGTGCGATCGTGCCGCCGCATGAGCGAGTGGATCTGCTCGTGCTGGCGTTCGCCATCCCCGACCTGCGGCCGGGCCGAGCCACGGCAACGTATCTGAGCCACGTCTGCCCGGGTGGGCCGCTGGCCTTCGCACTGTGCGACCAGGGCACGGCGGCCGCCTTCACCGGCCTGCGGCTGGCCCGCGAATACCTCAGCGCCGGGGACTGCGAACGGGCGCTGCTGCTCGTCGTCGAGCAGGCCGTGCTGCCCTATGCCACCGAGGCACAGACCATGGTCCCCGATCGGCATGCGGCGGTGGCATTCCTCTGTGGACTATCTGGGGTCGCGAAACTGCGCACACTCGCGCAATACCCCAATGTCAGTGCCGAGCGGGCCACCGAGTTGCTCGAGAGTGAGACCGAGGCCGCCGGACCGGGGGTCACCGTGATCCGCGGCGCCGGGCTCGCGGGCGAACTGACGGGCCAGCCCTTCACCGGGGCATGGTGGGAGTTGGCCGCGACGCTGGACCTGGACACGGCCGTGGACGTCCTCGTCGCCGACTACGACCCGCTGCTGCGCTACCTTTCCCTGGCGCGGTTTACCGGACGTTGCGGGAATACAAGCGCACCGACAGGATGACGGTCACGATCGCGAGCACCGTCACGATGATCGTGCCCTGCCACACGACGGGATCGGTCAGCTTGCCCCAGAACAGCGCCCGCACACTGTTGGTCGCCCAGGAAAAGGGGTTGGCCAGTGCCAGATTCTGGATCCACACCGGCGCGACCGCCAGCGGCAGCAACACCCCGGCGAGCAGGGCGATCGGCTGGCCGATCGTGTTGAGCAGCGAGCCGAGCGCACCCTCGTTCTTGATCGACAGCGCGATGTCGTAGGAGATGGCCGTGGCCATGAGCCCGATGATGGTCAGCAGCACGAACGCGAAGAGCAGGTTGTGCAGCGGCACTCTCAGGCCGAACGGGAACGACAGGACCGTGATCAGTATACATTGGACTATCATCGCCACGACGTCCCGCCCGGCGCGCCCGAGCAGCAGCGCCGACCGGCTGATCGGGGTCACCCGGGCCCGCTCGAGTATGCCCATGCGCACCTCGGCGAGCAGCCCGAACCCGGCGAACAGCCCGGTGTAGAAGCACATCACCACGAGCAACCCGGGCACGTAGATGTTGTAGGCGTCCGAAATGTTCTTGGCGCCCATCGGCTCCAGAGTCTTTTCCAGGAACGGTGTGAAGAGGAACAGATAGGTGACCGGCTGCGCGAGCGCGAAGACCAGCCACATCGGGGTGCGCCACATCAACAGGATCTGCCGCTGGAACAGCAGCCACGTGTCTCGCAACAGCTTCACGAGGTCTCCTTGGGGCTTCAGGACTCGCGCAGCGAGCGGCCGGTCTTGGTGAGGAACACGTCGTCGAGGCTCGGCCGGTGCAGCTCGATCGTGTCCAGCACGATCCCGGCGTCGTTCAGCTCCCGCATGACCATGGGGATCGCGGTCTCGCCCGCGTCGACGTAGAGCCGGAGGGCGTTCTCGCCCTGGCTCTCGAGCTTGAGCACGTACTGCTTGCCCTTCAACAGCTCCTCGGCCTGCGCCGTGGAACCGTTCAGGCCCACCATCACCACGTCGCCGGAGATCCGCCGCTTCAGCTCCTCCGGCGTGCCCTCTGCGACGATCTTGCCGTGATCGATGATCGCGATCCGGTCGCAGAGGTTGTCGGCCTCGTCCAGGTAGTGCGTGGTAAGGAAGACGGTCATGCCCTCTTCGCGCAGGCGGCGCACCTCATCCCACATGACGGCGCGGCTCTGCGGGTCCAGCCCCGCGGTCGGCTCGTCGAGGAACAGGACCCTCGGACGGTGGATCACGCCCAGGGCGATGTCCAGGCGCCGGCGCTGGCCGCCGGAGTAGGTCTTGCACAGGCGGTCGCCATACTCGTCCAGCTGAAAGGCTTTCAGCGACTCCGCGGCCCGATTCTGCGCCTCCTCCTTGCTCAGGCTGTGCATGCGGCCCTGCAGGACGAGCTCCTCGCGCGCGCTGACCTCATCCCAGGTGCCGCCGCCCTGTGCCACGTAACCGATGTGGCGCCGGACCTCCGCCGGGTTGGCAAGCAGGTCGACGCCTGCGATCCTGGCCTCGCCGCCATCCGGGTACAGCAGGGTGGACAGCATCCGGAGAGTGGTGGTCTTCCCTGCGCCGTTGGGCCCGAGGAAGCCGAAGATTTCCCCTTCTGCGACGGACAGATCGACGCCACACACCGCTTCCACCGTCGTGGTCGTCCGGCGGCGCTTGGTGCGATAAGACTTGCGCAGTTGAACCGTCTCGATCATGTGAGCTCCTGCCCGCCGTAACAGCGGACGTCAGAGTAGAGAAGAGGCCGTCCCTGACACAACGGGCCATATATATATTCAAACAGATAGGCGAGGGTACCTCCTCCGATCGACCAAAAATGTGCCTGCCCTCGTGGTAGCGCTCCCACGGCCTGATGGTGTACCGTTCGCCAGCGACAAATCTTTATATGGACAACTTCCACTGCGGCCAGGGTCGACGGGATCGGATTGACATGCCCGGCTGGAGCCGCTCATGCCCCAATCTGGTCTGCGAGAAGGAGTAGATCCCATGACCGAGGAGATCCGCCAGTTCGTCATCGATTCGCTTGCCGAGATGGACTACGACGTCACGGGCATCGATGAGAACACCACCTTGGGGCCATCCGGCGCCGACCTCGAGTCTCTCGCCCTCGCAGAGCTCACAGTGCGGGTGGAGGAACGTTATGGCGTGCGCTTCGAGGACGATGAGGCCGAGGGCCTCGCCACCGCCACCGTCGGTGAGCTCTGTGCCGCCGTCGCCGCCCGGCTTGAGACAGCATCCGCGGCCACCGGCGAATAGCGCGACCCACTCCTCATCCGTGAGACCGCACATATAGCGGCCTCACGGATTCATAATGACAATTCAGTCGGGATCGGGAATGCAGGTGACGGACGTCGGTGTGGCGGTCGTGCCCGCACCGATGAACCCAACGCCCACACTCGCGCCCGGTGGCACGTGGGCGTTCCACGTGCGCGGCCTGAGCACGACGACGTTGCCATTTTGGACCATCCCGGAATGCGGAAACGCCCCGTGTGAAAATCCTGACCATCAAGGGTCGTCAGCTCCATTGTGGAGTCTGGCGGCCGGCCGATACCGTTGCCGGCCCTGGTCTGTGGCCGTCGCTGATCCGGTCCAGCCGCGCAGTCACCCGTGCCGTGTCGGGATGACGCAGGCGCGCGAAGATGTCCAGCGCTTGCCGCCAGGCCGATCCGGCGGCGTCGGGCTGGCCGGCGTCGGCGTGCGTGTCGCCGAGATGGGTCAGCGTCTCGGCCTCCTGATACTGGTCGTTCATCTCCCGGCTGAGGGCAAGTGCCCGGCTGAAGCAGGCGATCGCTCGCCGCTCCTGGCCCAAGTGGTGTTGCACATAGCCGAGACTGTCCCAGGCCGCCGCGCGGCCGTGCCGGTCACCGATCTCGTGGTGAAGTGCGAGCGCCCGCTGGCAGTAGCCCAGCGCCAGCCGATGTTCACCAAGCTGTGCGTGATACCACCCGACGGCGTTCAGGGCGAGCGCCTGACCGACCCGGTTGCCGGTGCCGCGGTAGAGCTCCAAAGCACGCTTGGCATGCTCAAGGGCCGCGTGGTCGCGACCCTGCCAGCCCAGCAGCCGCGCCACGCCGCGGTGAGTGTTGCCCGCGCCGTCATGGTCGCCGAGCGCGTCGAGCAGGCCCAGGGCATGCCCAAAGTGCCGGTGCGCATCGTCGTAGCGGCCCAGCCTGACATACACGTGACCGAGGCAGTGATGGGTGCGGGCCTGACCGGCCTGGTCGGCCAGTCGCTGGGCGGCAAGTAACGCGGCCTCCTGCACGGCGACCTGATCCGACCAATGTCCACAGCGGTCGAGGTAGGTCCACAGCGCCCAGGCGAACTGACCGGCGCGCCGGTCCTGACCGGACTGGCACGCCTGCCGGACCGCGGCGAGCAGGTGTTGGTGGTGCGAGATGAGCCAGTCCAGCGCCTGTCCTGGGTCACCGAACCGCTCGGGCCGAACGCCGGGCAGGGCCGGATCAAGCTCGATCGCGTCCCGCAACGGATGGAGAAGCCGGGCCGCGGCGTGGGCGCCGTGCGCGTAGTGGTCGAGCACGCGCAGCAGTGCCAGACGGCCGTCGCCCGCGGGTGAGCCATCGGCCAGTTCCGCTGCGTACAGCCGGATGAGGTCGTGCATGCGGTAGCGGCCCGGCAGGTGTTCCTGAATGAGGTGCGCGCCGGCCAGCACCCGAAGTGGTGTGCGGACCCGGTCGACGGTCGTCGCCGTGAGGCTGGCCGCGGCGGCGAGGTCGATGTCGGGCCCGGGCGCGACGCTGAGCATCGGCAATGCCTGCGCCGCCTCGGCCGGCAGCGCCCGGTATGAGCAGGCGAGCACCGCTCGCAGGTTGACCGCCAGCTCACCGGCGTCCAGTGCGTCCAGCCGCGTGTATGCGTCGCGAAGCTCGTCGGCGAGCCGGGCCAGCGGACGCACGTGCCCGGTTGAGGCGCGTGCGGCGACGATGCCCAGAGCCAGCGGAAGGCCGGCGCACCGTTCGACGATCGCGTCAACCGGTGCCGGTTCGTCGGTCATCCGCCCCGCGCCCAGGTGGCGGGCCAGCAGTGCGCGGGATTCGGACCCGGACAACGCATCCAGGGTCAGCCGCCGCACACCGTGGCGGGCGGCCAGGCTGGCGAGCTGATGGCGGCTGGTGATGACGACCGCGCAGGTCGCCGTGCCAGGCAGCAAGGAGGCCACATGGGCGTTGTCCCGCGCGTCGTCCAGCACGATCAGCATCCGGCGGCCCGACACGAGGCTCCTGAAGAGAGCGGCCTGGGCGTCGGGGTTCGCCGGTACCGTCGCCGGTTCGACACCGAGCGCGGTCAGGAAAGCCCGGATCACCTCGGCTGGTTCGACCGGCTCGCCGGTCGGATCGAAGCCGCGCAGGTATGCGTGGAGTTGACCGTCGGGAAACCGATCGATGTTGTCGTGTGCCCACTTCAGGGCGAGCCAGGTCTTGCCGATGCCGCCGCAGCCACAGATCGCGACGACCGGCATCGCACCGCAGAGGTGCTGCCGCGGGTCCATCGCGTCGTTCAACTCGGCTAGCTCCGCGACCCTCCCGGTGAACGACGAGGGCAGCGCCGGCAGTTGACGCGGCGTCGGCGACGACCTGTTGACGGCCGGGTCGGTGGGTGCGCCGAGTTCCGGGTCGGCGGCGAGCATCGACTGATACAGCCGGCGCAACGGCAGAGAAGGATCGGTGCCCAACTCGTCGGCGAGGCGATGCCGGATCCGGTCGTAGAGCGCCAGCGCGTCGGCCTGGCGGCCGGAGCGGTACAGGGCGAGGAGGAACTGCCCGGCGAGGCGTTCGTCCAGCGGATCCTCGGCGGTGCGGGCCTCCAGGTGTTCAAGCAACTCGCTGTGCCGGCCGAGGCGCAGTGCCCGATCGTTGCGGTCCAGCTCCGCGGCGAGCCGCTCGGTTTCCAGCCTGGACCGCATGCCGTCGAGCCAGGGCGTTTCCAGCACGGAGAACGCCTCACCGCGCCACAGCGCGAGCCCCTGCTCAAAAAGCGCGGCCGCCGTCGCGTCATCGTCGGTCGTGCGCGCCCGAGCGACAAGACAACGAAACTGGTGAATATCGACGCTGTCCGGGTCGGCGTGCAGCACGTAGCCGCCGGTTGTTCGCTCGATCCGGGCGTCGGGGCCGGCGAGGAGCTGCCGCAGCCGGGACAGATATGGGTACAGCGCGTCGCGGCCACGTCGCGGCGGGTTGGGTCCCCAGACGCGATCGAGCAGGCGATCCACCGGGACAGGGCGGTTCGCGTCGAGCAGCAGCGTCACGAGCACACACTGCTGCCGGGAATGGCCGACGTCGATGGCTCGGCCGCCGATGTCCACCTCAACGTTGCCGAGCAGGCGAAACCTCGCCGTCACCATGCTTTCGCCCCCGCAGATCGAGTCTGTTTGTCGCAACGCTCCCGACCTAGCGTGACCGGTCGATGCCGGTTGAATGCCGCTGTTGTCACCGACCCGATTCAAGGTTCGTCGAAGGTCTACGCACGGCCGCCGGTTCACGCTGCTGATACGTGGACGCGACTCGCGTCGCGACATCGATAGCAGGAGGACAGAAGTGATCTTTGGAAATCGATTCGCCTTGATCGGAAGCTCCGTGCTTCTCATCGTGGGCGGGCTACTGGGCACCGCCACCGCCGGCGCGAACGAGGCGCCGCAGCCGCGCCCGCTGGCGGACTGTTACCAGACGCCGTTGACACAACCGGCCGGCGGTCCGGGCCCGGACGTCCTGATCGGGACATCCGGCAACGACGTCATCGACGGTGGCGGCGGGGATGACACCATCGTCGGCCTCGAGGGCGACGACATCCTCATCGGGCGGACGGGTGCGGACACGATCGACGCCGGACCAGGCGATGACCTGGTTTGCGCCGGCCCCGATGACGACCAGGTGCAGGGTGACGATGGTGCCGACACCGTATACGGCGAGTCCGAGGATGACGCCATCTGGGGCGGCAGCGGCGACGACAACCTGTCCGGTGGGGACGGACGGGACGCCTTGTTCGGCGACCCCGGAGACGACGACATGGCCGGCGGCAACGGCCCCGACGCACTGTTCGGCGGCTTCGGCCAGGACACTGGCGACGGTGGCATGCCCGGCCCGCCCGCCGACCGCTGCGCGGCGTCCACTGAGAACCAGATCAACTGCTAGTCAGTTTTTGGCCCCGGTCGTCGGCGAAATCTGCCGGCGGCCGGGGCACCCGTCTTCCCGACACACCCGATGCTGATCCACCACCGCGCACCCGGGTCGGGAAGAGGACACGCGGTATCAGCACGCCGCGCCCCAAGTCTGTAACAGAAAGTTCGGCAGGAACTTCTGCCCGTTGGTGATCGGGCAGGGCACCGATTGGCCGGCGCTCGCCTGTTGCCTGAAGAAGGCGAAGGACGTCAAGGGCGGGCAGAAGCCGTCGGGGCGCCTGGCTGGTCAAGGCCTCGGCCGGTCTGCGATCATGCCCGGATGGCACGCAGCACCCTGTTCGTCTTCCCCTCCGATCTTGTGGACGAGGGGGTGGAACGGGTGCTGGCGCGCGTCGCCGAGCGGGGCGTCGACGGCGTGACCCTCGCCACCGCCTACCACCGGGCACGCGACTTCGCCCCGCGCCGGACCGTGGGACGGCAGGTCCTGCGCCGCGACGGGGTGTTTGCTCCGCTGCCCGCGCGCCTGTGGGACGGGGTGCGGCTGCGGCCGCCGGTGCAGGACGACGAGGAGGTCGCGGCCGCGGCACGGCTGTTTGCCTTGGCCGGTCAGGCCCAGGCGTGGACGGTGTTTCTGCACAATACGACGCTCGGCACGGCGCACCCGGAGGCGTGCGCACGGAACTGTTTCGGCGACCGGATGCTCGCCGATCTGTGCCCGGCCAACCCCGACACGGCCGGCTATGCGGTCGCGCTGGCGCGCACGGTCACCGCTGCCGCGGGGGCGCCCATCGTCGCCGAGTCGCTGTCGTACGGCACCTACGACCACGGCCACCATCACGAGCGCAGCTTCGTCCCGCTCGGGTCCGGCGAGCGGTTTCTTTTGGGACTCTGCTTCTGTCCACATTGTACGGACGCTGCCGGGGCGCACGGTGTCGATGCCGAACGCCTCCGCGCGGCGGTAAAACGCCATCTCGAGGCCGCTTTTGAGGAGCAGGTGGCGCCCACACCGGCCGATCCGGAAGCGTTGTGCGAGATCGTCGGCGACGACCTCGCCGGGATGCTGGCCGCGCGGCAGGGCATCGTGACCGAGCTGGCCCGCACGGTCGCGGGCGCCGTCCACGCCGACGGCGGACGGCTGGTGTATCTCGACCTCACCGGGGCGCTGCTCGGCTACGCGTCGGGCGTGCCGCAGGGCCCACCGGCCGCGGCGCAGTCGTGGCTCACCGGCGTCGATGTCGCCGCCGTCGCCGAAGCGGTGGACGGCTACGCGTGCCTGGCCTACACACAGGATCCGGCCCGGGTCGCCACCGACGTCGGGTCCATTGTGGACACCGTGGCGGGACGGTGCCCGGTGCGCGTCGTGCTGCGGCCCGGCTACCCCGACACGCGCGACGCGGCGCACCTGGCCGAAAAAGTGGCCGCCGTAACCGAAGCCGTGGACGGGATCGACTTCTACCACTACGGCCTCTACCCGTGGCACGTGCTCGATCGCCTGCCGAGCGCGCTGAGCTAAAGCCCCGTTTCCACAGCCATGGCGTCGGCGATCCCCAGCCGGTAAAGGTGGGCCGGGCGGCCCTTGGCGTGCAACTGCGTGCTGCCCTGCTCGGTCACCAGGCCCGACTCGCTGAGCTTGCGGATCAGCCGGCGGCCGCTGGGATCGGTGATGCCCAAGGAGTTTGCCAGATCGCTGGGCGAGATGGGCCGCCCGGCGAGCCCTCGCTCGAGGGCCGCGAGCCGCGACAGGGTGGCCGCGCTCAGGCCCGCGCGCCGGGCGAGGCCCTCCAGCTCGGCGCCGTGCTCGCGATAGGTGAACGGCAGCGGTGACGTGGCCGGGCCCATCGGTCCGATGATCACTCCGCTGTCCTCGATCAGGTATCCGGCGGGCGCGTTTTCCTGCTCGGCGCGCCCCGCCGCCCGCTCCGCGAGCAGGACGCAGGTGCGTGCCGACGCTCCGACGCCGAACCCGGCCGCGATCCTGATGCCGAGCGCCTCCTGCGCCTGCCCGAGCACGGGCAGGGACACCCAGTTGTGCGTGAGCTCCTCGAAGAGCGCCTTGTGCGCGAAGACCGCGACGCCCCGCCGGCCCCGGTTTTCGATCCAGGCGTCGGCGAACTCGCCCGCGTTGAGCAAGAGGTTCATCAGGCCCACCCGGGCACGGTCCACATCGGACTGTCCGTCCTGCTTGACGACGAGGAACACGCCGGCCGCGAATCGCAGCGCGCTGTCGCGCCGGGACTGCACCCGCAGCGCGAGCTCGTGCAGCTGCGCCCGGATGGTCGCCGGGCCGGGGATGCCGAACAGCACGGGGAGCGTCCCGCTCAACCGGGCGGCGACGGCCGTGCGCAGACTGATCACGTAATCGGCGCCCGTGCGGTCGAGGAACCGCTCATGGAACGCCACGATCTCGTCAACGCTCTGCTCGGGATCGTATGGCAGGCAAGAGATCTGGTCGGGGTCGAGGCGCAGCGCCCGGCTCACCTCGTCGACGGTCTCCTGGTCGTAGGTGTCGACGCTGACCGGCACCGGCCGCCGGCCGTCGGACAGCGCGCGGAAGAACGCCAGTGACAGGTCGAACCCGGCGGAGCGGGTCAGCGTGACCGGCAGGCCGGGCGGGAGCAGGTCGTGGCACTTGGCGTAGGGCACCTGCCCGAGCAGCACGCCGTCGAGGTGGCGCAGGCGCAGCAGGTCGCCCACGAGCGAGCGGATCTCGTCCTCGTGCTCGTAGGTGACCCACTCCAGGGTCACGCCGGACAGCGTGCGCGCGGCCTCGGCGAACACGTCCCGATGGCTCGCGTGCAGCACGAGCCCGATCACTATCGTCATGGCACCTCGAAGCGACGGCATGTTCGAAAAACAACATGTGCGTAACGTTGGCGCCCATCTTCTCAGCGCGCACCGTGTGAAACCAAAATCTGCCGGTCAAGCCGTTGACAGCAACGCCGCCAGCACGCACTCTAGGCAACACAGTTCCTACGAACCACTTACGAACATGGACCGTATAACAGGAGGGCCTGTGAAGACAAGATGGGCACGTGCCGCCGCCGCGCTTGTGGCGGCCGGCGCACTGTTACCTGTGCTGTTAACCATGGGGGCATGCAACGTCCAATCCACCGATAGCACCTCCAGCGGTGCGTCCGGCACACCCACCAAGGCGCTGAAGGTCGGCTGGTCCACCATTTATCTCGCGCCGTCATGGATGCAGCAGACCCTCAAGCTGCTCGAAGACGATATCGCGGTCCTCAAGGGACAGGGCAAGGTCGCCGAATACCAGACGTTCAACGCCAACGGCGACACGTCCCAGCAGATCGCCCAGATCCGGGCCATGATCCAGCAGAAGTACGACATCATCCTCGTCGACGCCGGCTCGTCCACCGCGCTCAACCCGGTGCTCGAGCAGGCCGTGGACGCGGGCATCACGGTGGCCAACTTCGACAGCCTCGTCACGAGCGAGAAGGTGATCCGGGTCGGCACCGACCAGGTCGAGTGGGGCCGCATGATGGCTCAGTGGCTCGCCGAGAAGCTCGGCGGCAAGGGCGACATCATCGCGATGAACGGCCCGGCCGGCATCTCGGTCAGCGAGGACCGGTGGAAGGGCGCCGACGAGGTCTTCAAGAAATACCCGGGCATCAAGGTCGTCGCGAACGTCCACAGTGAGTACAACCTGGCCCCCGCGGCGCAGGCGTTCGCCTCGGCGTATGCGGCCAACCCCAACATCGTGGGCGTCTTCTCGCAGGGCGGCGCGCTGTCGGCCGCCGCGCTGCAGACCCTCATCAAGGGCAACAGCAAGCTGGTGCCGATCACCGGCGAAAACTACAACGGCTATCTGAAGATGTGGGCGGACAAGAAGAAGCAGGGCTTCTCCTCGATCGCCACCGCACAGCCCAACTACCTGTCGGTGATCGCCCTGCGCGCGGCGGTCGCCAAGGCGAGCGGCGTGGCCGTGCCGATGAACATCACGGTCCCGCTGCCGAAGATCACCGATGACAACCTCGACTAGTTCGTCAAGCTCGACCAGCCGGACGACTCGTACCCGATCGTGTCGCCGCCGCTCAGCGAGATCGAAAAGATGATCGCGAAGAGCTGAGTGACGTGCTGCTGAATGTGCAAGGAGTGTCGAGGGCCTTCGCTGGCGTGCCGGCGGTGCGCGACGTCAGTTTCGACGTGCGCGCCGGCGAGGTCCTCGCTCTTGTGGGAGAAAACGGCGCGGGCAAGAGCACGGTGCTGTCACTGATCACCGGCCTGCTCTCGCCCGACACCGGGCAGATCGTCTACGACGGCACCCCGGTCCGGGCAGGCCGATCAACGGGCCGATCAAGCTGGTCACCGCATCGCGCCCGGGCCGCCGGCATCTGCTCGGTGCACCAGGAGCTGAGCCTCAACCCCTACCAGAGCGTGGCGGAAAACGTCTTCCTCGGAGCGTGGCCCAGCCGCCACGGCCTGGTCCGCGAGCGCGATCTGGTCAAGCACGCCCGCCCGCTGCTGCAACGGGTCGGCCTCGACATCGACCCGCGTGTGCGGGCCGGCCGGCTTCCCTTGGGCCAGCAGCAATTGGTCGAACTGGCCAAGGCCCTCACCGGCGACCCGCGCCTGCTCATCCTCGACGAGGCGACGTCGGCGCTCGACGACGAACAGGTGCGTGCCGTGTTCCGGGTCGTCGACGACCTGCGCGCCCGGGGCGGGGCTGTAGTCATCGTGAGTCACCGGATGGGCGAGCTGCTAGCGGTCAGCGACCGGTTGACGGTCCTCAAGGACGGTGAGGTCGTCGCGACACGGCAGAGAGCAGAGACAGATCATGATGATTTGGTACGCCTCATGGTCGGCCGCGAACTGTCGGACATGTTCCCCGCACGGGCCGGACCCGTTGACCCCCAAGCGAAGCCGTTGCTGAGCGTGCGCGGTCTGTCCGTCGCCGGCGCGTGCGACGCGGTCGACCTCGACCTCGTGCCGGGGCGCATCGTCGGGCTGGGCGGATTGCAGGGGCAGGGCCAGCGCGAGGTGCTGCGGGCGCTGTTTGGGCTGCGCCGCCACACCGGACGGCTGGAGGTGGGCGGCAGGCCGTGCCGCCTGCGCTCGCCGCGCGAGGCGATCCGGTTGGGCATCGGCTACGTGCCGGAAGACCGCAAGACCGAAGGCGTGCACGTGGTGCGCAGCGTGCGGGACAACCTCGCGCTCACCAGCCTGCGGGAGCTGGCGCCCGCCCGTGCGCTGGCGACTGTCCTAAGCCGACGGGAGGCGCGGCTCGTGCGCGACCTGACCGACCGCATGCAGATCAAGGCGGCCTCGCCGGAACAGCAGACGCGGCGCCTGTCCGGCGGAAACCAGCAGAAGGTGGCGCTGGCCAAATGGCTCGCGACCCGCCCGCGCGTGCTGCTGCTCGCCGAGCCGACCCGCGGGATTGACGTTGGTACCAAAAGAGAAATCTATCACTTGTTGCGAGAACTGGCCGACGGCGGGATCGCGGTGCTCGTCACGTCCGGCGACACCATGGAGCTTGTCGGGCTGTGCGACGAGGTGGCCGTGATGTACGAGGGCCGGGTGGTGCAGCGCCTGGGCGGAGCGGAACTGACCGAGGAGAACCTGGTGCGAGCATCGGTGGTGGTCCATGCGTGAAAGATTGCGCGCCAACCTGGACCTGGTCGGCCTCGCGGCTCTCCTGCTCCTGCTGCTCGTGGTGTACCAGCGATTCGACTCGACGCTGCTCACCCCGGCGTCGGTCACGATCCTGTCGGCTCAGTTCCTGCCGCTCATCCTCGCCGCGATGGGTCAGACCATCGTCATGCTCACCGGCGGCATCGACCTGTCCCTGGGCGCGGTGCTCGCGCTGGGCATGGCGGTCTACGCGATCCAGAAGGCAAGCAGCCCTTCGGGAGTCGGCCTCGCGATGGCGCTCGGGCTCGCCGTGGCCGTGGCCGCGGGAGCGATCAACGGCGCCCTCGTGGCCTATGCGGACCTGCCGCCCATCATCGTCACGCTCGCCACTTCGTTCCTGTGGGGCGGCGTCACGCTGATGGTGCTGCCGCAGCCGGGCGGATCGGTGCCCAGTGGGCTCATCAAGGCGTACAACAACGGCTTCTATGGCATCGCCCTTCCCGCGGTCGTCATCGGTGTCGCCCTGTGCCTGTGGAAGCTCGTCAAGACCACCCGCTTCGGCCTGGCTCTGTATGCGGTGGGCGGCAACGAGCACGGCGCGTTTGCCAGCGGCATCAACACGCGCGCCACGAAGATAGGCGCGTATGCCTTGGCCGGGGTGTTCATCGGGCTGGCCGGGATCGGGCTGGCCGTCCAAACAGGATCGGGCGACCCGACCATCGGCGGCCCATACACCCTCAACTCCATCACGGTGTGCGTGCTCGCCGGGGTCAGCTTCTTCGGCGGCGTCGGCCAGATGCGGGGCACGCTGCTCGCCGCGCTCGTGGTGGGACTGCTGGCCAACCTGCTCCTGTTCACCGGCATTTCCACGTTCTACCAACTGATCCTGCAGGGCGTCGTGCTGATCGCGGCGGTCGCGCTGAAGACGTTCGCCACCAGGGAGCGTGTCGCATGAGGGCCCCTATCAGGTCGATAGCGGTGCAAAACCGGGCGGCGTGGGCGTTCGGCGTGCTGGGGTTCACCTGGCTCGCCGCGATCCTGTTCGCGGATGGGTTCGGCAGCGCGGGCAGCGTCCGCTATCTGGTGCAGACGGCTTCGTTCCTCGGGATAGTCGCGATTGGACAGACCCTCGTGGTCATGATGAGCGGCATCGACCTGTCGGTGTCGGCCGTGGTCGCGCTGTCGGCCGTGGTGTGCGCGCAGGTCGCGTCCGGCTCCGGCGGCACGGTGGGCATCCTGGTCGCGCTCGGCGTCTGCGTGGTGATCGGCCTGCTCAACGCGGCCGGTGTCACCTGGCTGCTCGTCCCGCCGATGGTGATGACCTTGGCGACCGGCACCATCATTTCGGGAGCGCTGCTGGTCTACACGGACGGCTCGCCCCGGTCGGCGCAGATCGGCCTGCTCGACGCGCTGGCCAACGACAGCGTGCTCGGCATACCACTCGCGACCGTGCTGTGGCTCGCGATCACCGCCGTGTGCGTGTGGCTGCTGCACCTGTCGCGGGCGGGACGATACGTTTTCGCTTTGGGCACAAGCGAACCGGCCTCACGTGCGTCCGGCGTACCCGTGCCGGTCACCACGTTCGTTATGTACGCATGCTGTGCATTGCTGGCCGGGGTGGCGGGGTTGGTCCTGCTCGGGTTCACCGGCACGAGTTCGCTGACCATGGGCAACCCCTATCAGCTGCTGTCGATAGCCTCCGTGGTGCTGGGCGGCACGTCGATCCTCGGCGGCCGTGGGCACGTCCTGGGCACGGTCGCGGGCGCACTGCTGCTCACGCTGCTGACCGCCCTGCTCGTGGCGTGGAACCTCGACGAGGGCGCCCGGCAGGTGGCCCTCGGCGCGCTCATCATCGGCCTGCTGCTGGTTTACGCACGGGAACGGCGCACGTGATGGAGGAATTGCTGCGCGCGCTCATCAACATTCCCAGCGTCAACCCTCGCGACGGCGTGGGTGACGGGGAAGCGCGGTTGGCCGGGTTCGTGCGTGACTGGTTTGTTGGGCGGGGTGTGCAGGCCGACCTGTATGAGGTGTTGCCGGGCAGGCCCAATGTCGTCGCTGTCGTGCCCGGGCTCACGCGGCGGGCCGTGCTTCTCGAGACCCATCTGGACACCGTCGAAGTCGAAGGCATGACGGTGGACCCGTACGCGGGCGTGCTTCGGGACGGGCGCATGTATGGTCGGGGCGCCTGCGACGCCAAGGGATCGCTGGCGGCGTTCATGACCGCCACGGCACGGCTCGCGGCGGGTGCACCGCCGCCGTGCACCGTCGTGCTCGCGGGCGTCGCCGATGAGGAGTATCAGTATCGGGGCGTGTTGCGGCTTCTCGACGACCTGCCGCAGATCACAGGCGAGGTCATCGGCGCCATCGTGGGCGAGCCGACCGACCTCACGTTGGCGACAGCCCATCGCGGTGTGGTCAGATTTACCGTACGCACGCTCGGCGTGGCCGGGCACAGCTCCCGCCCGGCCGAGGCGGTCAACGCGATCTCGCTGATGGCCCGCGTGATCGCGCACCTGGACGCGACCGAGCCGGGCGTGCCGGGGCATCGGCTGCTCGGCCCGGCGACCCACTGTGTCACGCAGATCCGGGGCGGCACGGGGCCAAACATCATCCCCGGCCGCTGCGAGATGGACGTCGATCGGCGCACGCTGCCCGGCGAGGACCCGCATGAGGTGTGGCAGCGGATGGGCGCGCAGCTCGCGGCGCTCCTGCCCGGACAGGTCGAGATCGACCCACCGTTCAATGTGGACTATGCGCTCGACACGCGCGCTGACGCGCCGATCGTGGCCGCGTTGCAGGGCCCGCTTGGCGGGCGCGGGCGCGGGCGCGACGCGACAGTGCGCGGGATGCCGTTCTGCACCGACGCCAGCAAAATCGCGCGAGCCGGGATACCGGCCGTCGTGTTCGGGCCGGGCTCGATCGCCAGCGCCCACTCCAGCGACGAGTCGGTCGCGCTCGACGACGTCCGGCTCGCCGCCGACGTTGTCGTGGACACGATTCGGGGGCTGTGATGCGGCTGACCGAGCATGTTTCCCTGGTGGGCAGCGGTGCGGCGGGGTTCGACCTGACCGACCCGCTGGACTGCCATGTGTACGCGGTCCGGGGCACCCGCGCCGTCGCGCTCATCGACGCGGGCGCGGGGCGGGCCACCGAGGCGATCCTGGCCAACACCGGGCCGGATCTCCCGTCGGTCGTGCTGCTGACGCACGGTCACGCCGACCACGCCGGTGGTGCGGCGGCACTCGCGCGGCTCGTGCCCTCGCTGAGCGTGTATGCCGGACCGCCCGCCGCCGCGTGGATCGCGGCCGGGGACGAACCGGGGATCAGCCTCGACCGAGCCCGCGCGGGCGGCACCTATCCCGCTGATTATGCGCTGGAGGCGTGCCCGGGTGTCTTGTCCATCCAGGACGGTGACGAGATCGACCTCGGCGGGGTGACCTTGCGCGCGCTCGCGACCCCCGGCCACGCCGACGGCCACACCTGCTATCTGCTGTCGGCGGAAGGCTTTTCCGCGCTCTTCTCCGGCGACTGTGTGTTCACCGGCGGCCGGATCTCGCTGCAAAACCTTCACGATTGCCGGGTACCCGAATACGCCGCCAGCCTCGCCCGATTGTCCACACTGGACATCGACGCGCTCTTCCCCGGCCACCACGAGATCTCGCTCAGCCGCGCGGCCCGGCATTTGCGCGCCGCGCACGACATCATGTCCCGCGGACTGTTACCGGAGAGCACCGTATGAACCTCATTGACTGGCGCACCAAGGGATTCTGGTGGCCGGGCCCGGCCGTGCCGTTCGAGGAGTTCGCCGCGGCGCGGCATTCGCTGTTCGGCGGCGCGTTCACGTGGCCGGTAATGGTGGCCCGGCGCACGGCCATCGAGCACAACATCGCGACGCTGGCCGGATTTTGCGCACGCAACGGGCTCCTGTTCGCGCCGCACGGCAAGACCACGATGGCGCCGTCGCTGTTCGCGGCGCAGTTGCGGGCGGGCGCCTGGGGCATCACCGTCGCCACGGCCAACCAGGTGCTCGCGTGCCGTGCCCTCGGGGTGCCGCGCGTGTTGCTCGCCAACGTGCTGCTCGACCCCGTCGCGCTACGCTGGGTCGCGGGCGAGGTCGAGCAGGGGTTCGACTTTCTGTCCTATGTAGACTCTCTTGCCGGGGTCGAGACCATGGCTGCGGCGGCTCGTGATCGGCCTTTACGAGTACTCGTCGAATTGGGCTATCCCGGAGGACGCACCGGCTGCCGCGACCTCGCCGAGCTCATCACCCTGGCCGAGACGGTCGCCGCCACCCCGCGCCTGGAGCTCGCCGGCATCGCCGCCTACGAGGGCGGCCTGCCCGATTCCCCACACGTCAGCGCATACCTCGAGACCGTCCGCTCCGCCGCCGTGACGCTGCAGGAGCGCGGCCTGCTGGGCGGCGACGCGATCGTGACCGCGGGCGGCAGCAGCTACTTCGACCTCGTCGCCCAGCACCTGCCCGGGCCGTGGCTCACCGTGCTTCGCAGCGGGGCATACGTCTCCCACGACGACGGCTTCTACCGGCACAAGACCCCGTTTCGCCGGGTGCCGCACGAGGGCACACTCGATGCGGCCCTTGAGGTTTGGGCACAGGTCACGTCGGCGCCCGAGGACGGCCTCGCGATCGTGGGCATGGGCAAGCGGGAGGCCCCCTACGACGAAGGGCTCCCGGTGGCCCAACGGATCCGCCGCCGCGACGGCGTGATCGAGGAGGCCAAGGGCGTGCGCCTGACCCGCCTCAACGACCACCACGCCTACCTCGAGCTCGACGCCACCCGGCTGGCGCCGGGCGACCTCGTCTGCTTCGGCATCTCGCACCCTTGCACCGCCTTCGACAAGTGGCAGGCGATCCCGGTTGTCGAAGACGACTACACCGTCACCGAAATAATCCGCACCCACTTCTGACCCCTGGAGAACGGCGAGCACATCCCGTGCCCCTGCGGGCGCCAGGTCGCCGCCGTAACCGCGGTCACGCGGTGCGGTCTTGCCGCGCAGCGCGCGGCCGACCGTGGACCGCGCCCGGCCGATCCGCTCGGCGATCTGGCGCACCCCAAACCCTGACGCCGCAGTGTTACGGCACGACGCCCTGGCCGCCTTAACGGCTGAACGTCCGGTCCAGGAAGGTGTAGGTCGGGGTCAACTGGGTGCGCATGAAGGCCGGATCCTCGTGGGCCGCACCGGGCAGGACAGTCAGCGTGGCGGCCGCGCCGGCAGATACAGGTCGAGCACCTGCAACGGCGACTTGTCGGCATAGACCAGGTCACGCAATGTCCTCGCCGGCGATCCGTCGATTGTGGACCGTGGCGGGGTGACGGCGGGCTCGCCGGAACCAGTGCATGCGCCGAGCGCGGTGGTCATCGCCGCGACCAGCCCGAGGACATGCCACCAGCGTGCGATAGATAAACCCATTCACATACGGTACGCGGGCATCAGCTCGCGCCGTCCGCAAAGCCGGCGGCATACCAGCGGGCTTCGTGCTCGGCCAGGCCGCGGCGGGCGTTGTCGGCGTCGGGCAAGCCGAGTTCGTCGAAGATTTTCACGGCGTGCTGCCAGTGTTCGCGTGCCGCGGCCGGGTCGCGCGTGCCGAGCGCGCGGGCGATCACGTGATGCGCGCGCCCCTGCGGCTGCGGCGTCTGCGCCTGCTGGGCCAGGCGCAGTGCCAGCTCGCCGTGCTCGAGGACGGCGTCCCGGTCACCGCAGGCCAGGAAGGTCTCCGCGAGATCGTTGAGCACCTCGATCTCGGCCACCCGGTGCGACAGCCGCCGCATCGCGTCCAGCGCCGCGCGGTGGCTGTCGATGGACTCCGCCCAGCGGCCCAGCTGCCGGTGCACATTCCCGAGAACGTTCAGGGCGTACGCCTCGCCACGCTGATCGCCACCGGCGCGGTGCAGTGGCAGCGCGGTCCGCAACGCGACAAGTGCCTCCTCGCACCGGCCGGCCTGCTCCAGCGCGTCGCCCAGGTTGAGCAGTGCCGACCCTTCGCCCACGCGGTCGACGCTGGCCCGGAACAGCTGCGCCGCCTCGCGATAGCAACGCATCGCCTCCTCAAGGCGGCCCGCGTACCGATGCGCCGCACCGAGATTGTTCAGCGCGTGCGCCTGCCCGTTGGTGTCGCCGGACTGCCGGTACAGCTCCATCGCGCGCTTCTGGCGTTGCAGTCCCCGCCGCGAGTGTCCTAAGTGGTTTTCCACCTGCCCCAGTATCTCCAGGGCTTCCGCCTCACCGTGCGGATCCCCGAGCTCGTGGTAGGTCTCGAAGCCTCGCCGCAACAGGCGCCGCGCCTTGGCGTACGAGCCACGGTGCCGGTATGCGGTAGCGAGGTACACCGACGAGGCGGCCGTGCCGAGGCGGTCGCCGGCCGTGGTCGCGGCGCGCAGTGCCACCTCGCCGGTCGTGATCCAGTCGTCGAGGTAGCCGCGCCGGTTGAAGAACCGTCCCAGCGCCCGCGCGATCCGCCACGCGTACGCGGGAAAGCCGTGCGCGGCGGCGAGCTCGACCGTGGCGACCAGTTGTGCGCGTTCGGCTTCCAGCCATTTGATCGCCTCGTCGTACGCCGCGGGCGCGGGCAGGTCCGTGCGGGGAGCGAGCGCGGCCAGCGGCGTCTGCCGCCGGAACGGGTCGAGGATGTTGGCCGCCGTGGTTGTCGTGTGCAGACAGTAGTCGAGCAGGTTCTTGATGTGGTCGGGCTCGCGGGCGCCGAGCCGGCGCGCGTAATGGCGCAGCAGGTCGTGTAGCCGATACCGGCCGGGGTAGGGCTGGTCAAGCAGGTGCATATCGACCAGGTCTTCCAGCGCCCGTTCGGCCGTGGCAAGGTCCAGCCCGGTGACCGCGGCCACCGCCGGCGGCGCGAAGTCCTGCACCGCAAGCAGTCCGAGGAGTGCGAAGACGCGCCGCGTGGTGGGGTCGAGCCGGCTGTAGGAGAGCATGAAGGCGCGCACCATGCTGCGGTCCTCACTCACCAGCTCCGGCAGCGGATCGCCGGTGAGCCGTTCCGCGAGATGGGCCAGCGTCCAGTTCGGATGGTGGCGCAACCGGGCCCCGGCGATGGCGACCGCCAGCGGCACCGCCCCGCACAGCCGTACCACCTGCTCCGCCGCGGCCGGTTCGGCGTCGACTCTCGCGTCACCCACGCTGTGCCGCAAGAGGTGGAGCGCCTCGGCGGCGGTCATGCCACCGACCGTAACGGCGAGCATGCCGTCCGATCCGGACAGCCGGCGCCGGCTGGTGACGATCGCGAGGCTTCCGGGCTCGCCCGTGAGCAGCGGCCGCACCTGCGACGCGGTCGCGGCGTTGTCGAGCACCAGCAACACGCGCCGGCCGGCGAGCTCCGCGCGCCACTGGGCGGCGCGGCCCGGCAGGTCGTCGGCGAGCCGATCCGCCGGCACCCCAA